>JAHXBS010000013.1 GCA_020054685.1 Rickettsiales bacterium
TGGCATAAATCAGACAAATTAAGATTTCCAAAAAATATTAGAATCGTAATTCAGCCAGCATATTCACCAGAATTAAACCCCATTGAAAAACTATGGCAATATATCAAAGATCACACCATTAAAAACAAAATCTTTAAAACTTTAAGAGAACTTGAAAATAGAGTATGTAGGTTTGTGCAAACATTGACCCCTGAAATTATTAAAAGTGTTTGTAATGTTAGTTATATATAGTATATTTAAAGATGAACCTTAGTATTAAATCACTCCTTGAACATAATTATCCAGATCATATTGGTATAACACCAAAAATATGCGAAGAAGAAATGCTTACTTTCAATATCACTCCATTACATTTTGCTATTGGTTATAAATATAATAAGGTTGCGTTTCAACTAATTAAACTAAATGATGTTAATTTAATTTTACAAAGAGATATAGCTAGTGAAGAATATGGGGGTAGAAAAAATGCTTTAGAATTATCTATAATTTTAAAGAGAGATTAGTTGCTTCAATATATGATTGAAAAATTTCAATCTGCTCAATTTAATGTAGAAGAAATTAGAAGCGAAATTAAATTTAGTCATCAAGAAGATCAAAAATATTTTGAAGAAATATTTCAAAAAGTAATAAGTAATCCACCCAATGAATTGCGCAAACCTTCATCAGCACAAAAAACATGTGAGAGATATAGGTAAATTTGAGATAATAGCTCATAATGAACTAGTTTCATAAAATATTTTAACTAATCTTAATCATTATTACATTAAAAATAATTATTTGGTATAATAATTCTTTTATTATAAATTAATTTATAATGAGTTTTGAAACAGATTTAGAAAATTATTTGAAAGGTGATCATTTTCAAGAAGCTGCAGAGCTTATGGGAAAAAATATAAATGCTCTTGAAAATGTTATTAAAAAAAATCCAGATATTTTAATGTACAAAAGTAATGATGCTAATGATTTTTTTATTCATTTTCTTATTAGAGATTTTAGAAAAAAAGATTTAGTTATAAAAATTATAGAGCATTATAAAAATAATGATAAATTAGATACTCTAGCCAAAATTCTTCAAAAAAATAATCAATGCGGGGAAAGTGCTTTAACATTTTCTGGGGAGTTATATTACTCAATAGTTAGTGCAATAGGAAGTAGTCTTATATTACAGAATGCAGGACCACCAAGTTCTAGACCACATAATCCAACAACCTTAACCCCAAATACTCATCATTCCGATAATAGCCGTGGCTAAGGAGTATTCAGGCCACAATCTTCAAAAATAACCAAATCTAAATCCTAAAATATGAAAGAATATTACAACGAAAAAATTTTTGAAAATAATTTAACAGAATTACAACAAAAATTCCATAGGCAAATTGGTTGTTTGGATTGGAGTGAAATTATAGAATATCTTGATCAAAAAAGCCTAGACCATAAAAGATGTTTAATAAATCAAAATAATAGCAATAAAAATCATAATGCATTAATATATGCAATTTTATGTAAAGCGCCAAGATGTTTTGTAAATTATTTATGTGAAAATATGGGTAGAAAATTAAATAAGTCAGAAAATAATTTTCTAGAAGAAGTAACAAAAGAAAAAAGTGAAACATCTTTTTCATTTGAGCTAGCTATATCACTAAAATATAATTACAGCAACATAGTTCACTTAATTCTAGAGTCTACTAACGATCAAAACTGCAAAGAATTAATTCTTGCGAAGGATTCAGTTAGCGGCAATTGCCTACTACATTACGCTGGACAAAAAGAATCAAGCCATATGCTTGAAATCATATTATTTCATCTAAAAAGATCTAATATTGATATTGATAATGTTATAACGCATCATTTAAATATAGATAATAAGTCGCCAAAGGCTTTATTTAGCGATGCAAATTTATTTAATTATAGAGAAATTTGCGAATATCTTGATACAGATAATTGTAAAAAAATTTGCCAAGATCCTAAAAAACACGATATACAAGAACCATCAAAATCTATATATTTCCAAGAGGGCAGTAAAACAATGATAAATAGTCAAATTTGCACTATATTATAACTTCTTTTTGATAAGTTAGCTATCTACATTAATTTAAATCTAATGTCAAACAAACTGGACAATGATCAGATGCCTTAACCTGATCCCTGACACCTTTATCTTCAATAAAAGAATCCCTTATCAAGTCAGATGCCTTAGGAGATGTTAATAAATAATCAATACGACAACCTTTATTATATTGCCAGGCATTACCGCGATAATCCCACCACGAAAATAATTGCTGATCATTATTAAAGTTTCTAAAGGAGTCGCATAGACCAAGATTAATAATTTCACGCATTTTTTTGCGCTCTAAATCATGAAATAAAATATCGCCACGAAATTTTTGTGCATCNTANCAGTCAATTTCATCAATTGCCACATTAAAATCTCCACCAAAAATTTGTATCTCATTATATTTGAGCAAATTACTTAAGTGATTTTTTAATTTATCAAAAAAATCTATTTTATATTTAAATTTAGCACTATCTTCTAATTTTTCATTATTTTGCAATTCTCCACCACNATTTGGTACATATATAGAAGCTACTCTAATTGCATTTTGATTAATAATTATAACAGCTTCAATATATCTTGCTTGCTGGTCATCGCTAAAAGTTAATAGACCCTTAGTTACATCTTCAATTTTATATTTTGATAAAATTGCCACCCCATTGTAGCTTTTCTGACCATAAATTGCACAATCATATCCTAAATCAAGAAATTCTTCTTTAGGAAATTTTTCTTCCATGCACTTTAATTCCTGTAATAATATTATGTCAGGATTGGATATTTTAAGCCAATTTTTAATATTTTCCAATCTAGCATTAACAGAATTAACATTAAAGCTAACTATTTTCGTCATAAGTAATAATATTTTTCATAAAATGAAATCCTCTCATATAAAAACCTTGTTCAAAATATAAGGAATGCGATCTTTTATTGTGAATATATGAATCAAGAACCATTTTATTGCAATCTAATTTTTTAGCCTTTTTTTCAAGATATTTAATAATTTTAGAACCAATGCCACGACTTCGATAATTTTTATCGACAACTAAATTACAAAGCTGCATATATCTGCCGCAATAAAACATATAAGAAATATAGTAACCACATATGGCAATGATTTTATCATTGTGATAAATTGCTAACATCTTATATTTCTTGTGTATCATCTCTTTAAGAGATTTCTTATATTTTATTAAAGTAATTTTTGGATATAATAAATTTATTAAAGGCAAACATTGCTCCATTTCTTTAATGGTGCTAAATTCTTTTACTAATATTTTGGTTAGTTTTTTTGCCATTATTTTAAAATATTTGATAAAAAAGTTATTTTTNAACTAAATCATAAGCCCAATTTGTTATATTTCCTGCACCCATAAATAATAACATATCTCCTTTTTTAGTTATTGATTTTAAAATACCAGGTAAATCTTTTTCATCTTCTAATTTAATAATATTTTTTTGACCAGTTTTTAAAATTCCCGCAATTAATGAATCTTGATTAATGCCAGCAATTTTTTCTTGGCCAGCGCTGTAAATATCTGCAATTATAACTTTATCTGCCATGGCAAATGAATTGCAAAAATCATCAAAACAATCTCTTAATCTAGTATATTTATGTGGCTGAAAAATACATATTAACTCACCCTTATGAGCAATTAAATTATGCGCTGCATCGATAGTAACTTTAATTTCACTTGGGTGATGAGCATAATCATCTATTATTGTAGCACCATGAAAATTACCAACCTTGGTAAATCTCCTCTTAACACCATTATAATTAGATAATCCTAATTTAATTAATTTTTGATCAATATCCAAAAAATCTGCAATAGCAATTGCAACCAATGCATTGCTAACATTATGCTTACCATAAACTGGTATTTTAATATTTTCAATCTTTCTACCATCTTCAAATATCACATCAAATATTAAACCGTCAAAGCCAGTAACAATATTATATGCCTTTATGTCAGCATCTTTAAAAATAGAATATGTTAGTAAATTTTTCCTATCTTGCTTAAAATCATTATATATTTTTTCAACCTCATCACTATCAATACATAATACACATAATCCATTATTAGGTATCTGATTAACATATCTTATAAATAATTCTTTTTGCTTGGTAAAATCACCATCATAAATTTCACAATCTAAATGCTCAGGCTCAAGATTTGTAATAGCGCCAATATGTGATGGCAAATTAACAAAACTCCCATCAGATTCATCAGATTCAGCAATTATATATTCACCCATACCAATTTTTGAATTACTACCATAATAGTGAATTACGCCACCATTAATAATAGTTGGGTCCATCTTGCCAGCATCAACAACCAAAGAAACCATTGCTGTAGTGCTAGTTTTACCATGAGTACCAGCAATAGTAATTGGTTTGTAAGATTTCATAATAAGAGCAAGCAAATCAGCTCTTGTGTAAATTAAAATATTTTTTTTCTTCGGAGCAATAATCTCAGGATTATCATCGGTAATAATAGATGTTTTAACCACCAACTCAACATCATTATCAATATTTTCTTGCCTGTGGCCAATAATATATTTAATGCCAGATTCTGCTAATTTTGGCATTAAATAATTAATTTTTAAGTCAGATCCCTGAATATTAATATGCCATTTTCTTAATATAAAGGCTAAAGCGCTCATACCAATGCCGCCAATACCGATAAAGTGAATTTTTTTAAGATTTTTTAAAGAATTTATATCAAGATTCATTTCTTTTATTATTAGTTTTGCAATATTTAGCAATTTTACATATTTTGCATTTAGGGTTACGGGCAATGCAAATATAGCGACCATGCAAAATCATCCAATGATGCGCGTTCATAAGCCAATTTTTAGGTATTTTTTTTAATAATGCAATTTCCGTTTTAATTACATCTTTCTCTTTTACTAAACCAATTCTATTTGCAACTCTAAAAACATGGGTATCAACAGCAATTGTTGGCTTGTTAAATGCACAATTAAGAACAACATTTGCAGTTTTACGCCCTACTCCAGGCAGTTTTTGTAATTGATCCAAATCTTGTGGTATTTGATTGTTAAAATCTTTGATTAATATAGCTGATAATTTAATAATATTTTTAGCTTTAGAGTTATATAACCCAATAGAATTAATATAGCTTTTTAATTTATCTTCTCCTAGATCCAACATTTTTTGAGCTGAATCAGCCACCCTAAAAAGCTCTTTAGTTGCTTTATTAACGCCAATATCAGTAGCTTGTGCAGACAAAACTACTGCAACAAGCAATGTGTAATTATTAAAATAATTTAATTCAGTTTTAGGAGAATTATCATTTTCATGCCAAATTTCAAAAATTTTATTTATTACCTCTTTTTTCATAATAATTTTATAAAATAATCAATTTATAACTTATTTGAAATTAATATTTTAGCAGCATTAAGAGCCTCTTGACTAATATTTTCTCCTGAAAGCATTCTAGCAATTTCATGCTGCTTTTTTTCATCATCAAGAATTGTAATTATTGTATTAACCATTGAATCATTAGCAACTTTGGAAATTTGCAAGTGAAAATCTGATTTTGCAGCAATTTGTGGCTGATGAGTTACCACTAAAATCTGCCTATCTTTTGCAAGTAATTTTAATCTAATCCCTACTGCATCTGCAACTGAGCCACCAATTCCTGTATCTATTTCATCAAATATCATTACCTTGGAAACATCATTATTACTTATTGCAACTTTTAATGCCAGCATAAATCTTGATAATTCTCCACCCGATGCTATTTTAGCAATATTATCGAAATTTTTATTATTGATTGAAGCCTTGAAAAATACCTTATCAAACCCTGTAGCACTAAGATCTTTAGAATTATCATTTAACAGTTGAATTTCAAATTTAACATTGCCCATTTTAAGAAATTTTAGCTCATCTTCAACTTTTATTGATAATTCATTGGCTGCTTTTTTCCTAGATTCATAAAGTCTGTGAGCAATAATTTTATATTTTTGACAAAGATCTTGCCTTTGTTTTTGCAAATCATTAATGGAAGATTGATCAAAGGTAATTTTGGATAATTTTTGCTTTGACGCAATATATATTTCGCTTAACTTATCGCACTCTATATTGTGCTTTCTAGCTAGAGACCTTATTAGGAACAACCTCTCTTCAATTTCGTCTAAATTTTCTGTAAAATTACTAATTTCTGATATTTTACTATCGATTTTTCCAATACTAGAGTCAATTTGACCTATTTGATTATCAATATCATTATTGATGGATTGCATATCATTATCAAAATCGCTAATATATTGCTCAATAATATGCTGATTTCTTAAAAAATATCTTTGCGCTGCAATTAAATTTGAGTTTGATTGCAATAAATCATTTTTTAATTCTTTAAGAAATTTTAGCGATTTATCCTTACCGCTAATATTATCTTTTTTTATAGATAATTCATTTTCTTCGCCCTGATATGTTTTAACGTCTTCTAATTCTTTTATAACATGCTCAAGATAGTCTCTTTCTCTATTGTAGAAATCTTCTTTTTGGATTAAATCAAGAATTTTATTATCTATTGTAACAAAATTATCATAAATTTTTTTTAGATTTGATAAGTCACCTTGATTATTTGCATAATTGTCCACTATCTTAAGATGAGATGCACTGTCAAGCAACCCCCTTTGGTCATTTTGCCCATGTATTTCAACCAAAAATTCTCCTAATTTGGCCAATAAATTTACACCGACTGGATTATCATTAATAAAAGCTCTTGATGTTGAGTTTTCTTTGATTGTGCGCCTAATTATTATAGTATTTTCATCGTCAAATATCAGATCATTTTCTTGCAAAAAATTCTTGGCATCGACATTATCTTTTATATCAAATTCAGCAGTTACTTGACCATAATTTTTTGATTGGCCAATTAAACGAAAATTAGACCTAAAGCCTATAGCAAGACCCAGAGCATCTAGCAAAATTGACTTACCAGAACCTGTTTCGCCACTTAATATACAAAGACCATTTGCAAAATTAATTTGCGCCTGGTTAATTAGAACAATATTATTTATAGTTAATTTTTTTAACACAATTTATGCATCAATTTATTTTAGATAAAAAACTTCAAAAAGACTGCATTTTTATCAAAGATTTAGAATTATCACAGCTATTATTAATGAATGATAGTAATTATCCATGGTTAATTTTAGCCCCTCGAAAAAATAATCTTACCGAAATAATTGACCTTGATCAAGATGATCAGATAATATTACTTAGCGAAATTAATTATGTCAGTAAAATATTAAAAAAACACCTTAATGTTGACAAAATTAACATTGCCTCACTTGGTAATATTGTATCACAACTTCATATTCACATAATTGGACGCTATTTTAATGATATTAGCTACCCCAAGCCAATATGGGGCGAAGTTGATAGCGTTGAATATAATGAAATAAAAATTAGTAATTTTAAAGAAATTTTTAAAAATTGAGCAACTCAGCCATTTCTTGACCAGACTCAAATGATAATTCTACTCTAGGTCCTTTAATATAATCGCCAATTGCAGCTATAGATAATTTCTGATCAAATAATGGTGGCATATCATATGATTTTTTAGCATTGGCATAAAGCCAGCGATGAGTTTTCTTATTTATAATATTATTCTTATCTAGATTAGTAATTTTAATAAATTCATTAATTATATCATTTTCTATAGATAATATATCATTATCAATATATTTGATAGAATAATCATTTGTTGAATTAATAACAAAACAATCTAGCTCGAAATTTCTATCATCTTTTGAGTTTTCATAGGATATTCTAGATATTATACTATTTTTAATTGCCAAATGTGAAAAATCGATTTTTTTATCCCTCTTAAAAGAAAGCATAACCGCAAATGCAGGATCATATTCTACTTTTGTAAGCATTGCTCTAAAAATAAACTCCTTAGGGAAAAATTGTAATGTCTGAGGAGCAGGAGCTGATGATACAACATAATCAAAATTATTATATATACTACCAGAATCACAAAGAATGTTAATTTTTTGATGATTGTCGAAAGCAAGATTCACAACCTTTTCATTGAAAATGATTTTTTCACATTCAATTGCCTTATGTAAAATTCTTTTTGCTAAATAATTAGATCTAAATGCCGATATTAGTCTTTTTTTCCTCTCTATATCACTTGATTGATTTGATTTTAAGTCAAATATTCTAAAGCTTCCTTGCCACTCTTTAACAACACCTTCTTTAATATAGCTATCAATAAAAGATGTAAATGCTTCAGATCTAATGGCGCCAAAACAGCTTGCCCCATGATCAAATGATAAATTGTCAATTCTTTTAGCAGACATTCTACCACCAACACCGCGACTTTTTTCAAAAAAAGTTATATTGAATTTATCTTTATCAATGAAATGATAAAATGCAGCAGAAGAAATCCCACAACCAATTACGGCGATATTTTTCTTACTCATAATATAATTAAAAAAAATAAATTAGTTTAATTATAAGTAAATACAATTACTTTATTTAACAAAATTAAAATTATTAGCTTTTGCTGCATTTGGAAGCACATTTTTTTGAACAATATAGCACTTCATCCCAGTTTTTTTGCCACTTTTTTCGCCAAGAAAATGGCTTTTTACAATTTTTGCAAATTTTTTGAGGTAAGTTTAATTTTTTGTGAGCCATGATCAGTATATTTGCTACTTATATTTGTATCTTGATAAAATTCTTGACCAATTTTTATTTCCTCTCTACCGCGCGAAACTCTAAAGGCATTAGTATCTCTTAAGCTAAAAATACAACCACAATATTCTTGTTTGTAGAATTCTTCTCTTTTAGCAATTTCATACATTCGAGATGCACCACCAGATTTGCGCCAATTAAATGTCCAATAGTAGATTGAGTCATAATTATTAGCAGCTCTAACGCCGCAATCATTGATTTGCTGCATATTTTTCCAACGTGATATGCCAAGTGACGATGTTATGATATTAAAATTATTTTCATAAGCATAAAGTGCGGTTCTTTCAAACCTCATATCAAAGCATTTAGTGCACCTAAGCCCCCTTTCAGGCTCCCATTCAAGACCCTTGGCTCTTTTAAACCAATTTTGCACATCATAATCGACATCGATAAATGGAATTTTTAATTTTTGAGCAAATTTTTTATTTTCTTCTTTGCGTATTTCATATTCTTTTTTAGGATGAATATTTGGATTGTAAAAAAATATAGTAACATCAATATTAGAATATTGCATTCTCTCCATAATATCACCAGCACATGGAGCGCAGCAACTATGCATTAAGACCTTTTTATTTAATTTGTCATTATCAATGATATTTTGAGGAAGTGTTAATTTATCCATAATTATTTTATATGCCAGAATTACCAGAAGTTGAGACAGTAAAAGAAGGGATCAAGATTATAGCAAATCTTAAAATAACCAATATATTTACTTCCGATAAAAAATTACGCATTAACTCTGCTAATGATTTTAAATTATTAAAAGACCAAAAAGTTACCAATATAACAAGAAGAGCAAGATATTTAATCTGCGATATATCTAATAATTATAGCCTTATTATTCATTTAGGAATGAGCGCTAGATTAACTATCGGTCCTATTTTTAGTAATTTTAAGCATGATCATTTTGCTTGTCAATTTGCAAATAATAAATGGCTCATCTTTAATGACCCAAGAAGATTTGGTTTTATCGACCTTATTGATAGCAATAAAATAAAAGACCATAAATTTCTTAAAAATCTTGGACCTGAACCATTATCAAAAGATTTTAACAATAATTATTTTTACTCAAAATTACAAAAGAAAAATATCAATATTAAAACCACTATTATGGATAATAAAATAGTAGTTGGAGTAGGAAATATCTATGCAAGCGAATCACTATTTGACTCAAAAATATCTCCACTTACCATTGCAAGCAAACTAACTCAAAATCAAAGTGAACAATTATTAAAATCAATCAAAAAAGTTATAAAAAAGGCCATTAAATTAGGAGGATCAACAATATCTGATTATGTTAATGCCTCTGGAGAATTTGGAGGATATCAAAGTAATTTCAAAGTTTACAATAAAAATAATCAGCCATGCAGCATATGCGATAATAAAATTATCAGAATTGTTCAAAATAATAGATCTAGCTTTTACTGCCCAAATTGTCAATCAGATTGATTGCGAGATAATATTAAATTAATATTACCATAATCTATATTATCATGATATCTTTTTTTAGTCAATGCCAAAATAACACCAAAGCATATTGCCATTGACAAAGTTGACGAACCCCCATAGCTAATAAAAGGCAATGTCATGCCTTTAGTAGGAAGAAGCCTTAATGTTACTCCAATATTTAAGACAAATTGCAACATAAATTGGACCGCTAAACCACTTAAAGCCAAATAATGAAAAACTGTTTTTTCTTTAATAGCTCTATTGATTATTCTTGAAAATACATAGAAAAATAATAGAATAATTGCAATTGCAGTTATAATTCCAAATTCTTCAGCAATAACTGCAAAGATAAAATCTGTATGAGCATCAGGAATGTAATTTTTTACAACTCCAACTCCAGGACCAGTGCCAAAAAAGGAGCCATTTATATAGGCATCTATCGACATTTCTGCTTGATAATTTGTAGAGTCTAGATCTAGAAATCTATTAACTCTATCTCGAACATGGGGCAACTCCTTATAAATAAAAATACTACCAATTATTGCTAATATTGCCAAAATAAAAACCAGCATCAATGGTATTCCAAATAAAAATAATTGAATAGACCATATCATAGAAAATATTACGGTCATTCCAAAATCTGGCTGCATAATCAGCAAGGTGGCCGCAAATAAATATAAACAAAAAGATGCGCCATATTTAACAAAAAAATTACTTTTTATTAAAATATGCAAAATATAGGCATTAGTTATTATAAAAAATATCTTTGCAAATTCTGAAGGCTGAATTGTAAAGCTAAAAAAAGAAATCCATCTTCTAGCACCCTTTACTTCAACTCCAAAAAATAGCAAATATAGCATCAAAGCAAAGCTGCAAACAATTCCTAAAACTCCAACTATGCTGATATTTCTTAAATTTAAGAATGAAATAAAAATCATAATGATAATTGCCAAAAAACTAAAAACTAATTGTTTTTTGACAAATATAAGATTGTCAACATCTATTCTCTTGGCAATAGCAGGACTAGCAGAAACTGTCATTATAAAGCCAAATATTATTAATGTGAGCGCAAAAAAGAAGTTGATTCTATCTATATCAAGCCACCATTTTTGGATAAAATTTAAATTTGACCTATCAAAAAAATTACTATTGACCATTAATTAGAATTTTTTAAAGTAATTTATATTATAATTACCCCTTATATTTTATGATATACAAAAAACTAGTTATAATTATTGTCAATATTAGGTGTAATTTAAGCATTAATCTATATAGATCTTATTCATGTCAAAAACAAAATCAAGCAATATAAGTAAAATTTGGGGCTCACGATTCAGTGAAGAAGCATCAGATTTAATGCAAGAAATAAATCAATCAATTAGCTTTGATCATTTATTATATAAGCAAGATATTCAAGGATCATTAGCCCATGCTAAAATGCTATATAAAATAAAAATTCTAAATAATAAAGAATATAATCTAATAGCAAAAGGTCTAAAACAAATTTCTCAAGAGATTCAAAACAACAAATTTAATTTTAAAATTGAACTTGAAGATATCCACATGAATATTGAGTCCAGACTAAAAGAAATAATAGGACCATGTGCTGGAAAACTTCATACCGCCCGCTCACGAAACGACCAAATCGCTACTGACTTAAAACTTTTTGTAAGAGATGAAATTGACCAAGTTAAACAATTATTATCAAAGCTTAACAAAAATATTATAAAACAAGCAAAAAAAAATATAAAAGTAATTATGCCTGGCTTTACTCACCTACAAATTGCTCAACCAGTATTATTTTCTCATCATTTAATGGCATATTTAGAAATGTTTAAAAGAGATATTTCGCGCTTAAATGATTGCCAAAAAAGACTCAATGAATGCCCCCTTGGCTCAGCCGCCCTAGCTGGTACTTCATTTAAAATTGATAGAAAATTTTGTGCAAAAGAATTAAATTTCGATAGACCAACTGCCAATTCAATGGATAGTGTTTCTGATAGAGATTTTATTATTGAATATTTATCATGCCTTTCATTAATTGCTAGCCACCTATCCAGAATGTCTGAAGAGCTAATTATATGGAGTAGTAAAGCCTTTAACTTTATTAAAATTCCTGAATCATTTACCTCTGGAAGTTCAATAATGCCTCAAAAAAGAAACCCAGATGCTGCAGAATTAGTAAGAGGCAAAACGGGAAGGATATATGGATCATTAATATCGCTACTAACAGTTATTAAAGGTCTGAATCTAACATATTCTAAAGATATGCAAGAAGATAAGGAGCCATTATTTGACGCTACAAAAAATATAAAAATATGTATTGATGCCTCTTCTCAAATGATTGAAAAAATCACAGTAAATAAAGAAAATATGTATAAAATGGCAAGCCAGGACTTCTCTACAGCAACTGATATTGCTGATTGGTTAGTGCAAAACCTTAATATTGCCTTTAGAGAATGTCACCACATTACTGGTAAAATTGTTAAATTAGCAGAAGATAAAAATTTAGCAATTGATCAATTATCTCTTGAGGAATTACAAAAAATTGAGCCAAGAATAAATGAAGATATCTATAAAATTTTATCAGTTGAAAACTCAATCAATTCCCGTAACTCCTATGGTGGCACTTCATCAAAAATGGTTAAAGAGCAAATTGAGTTAAATGATAAATATAAATAGCAAAAACACTCAAGAGCTAGTAACGTAAAGATTGGCAAGAGCAATAATTAGGAGCAAGATTAAGACATCACCCTTTTTTTTATCAAGTAATATGCTTAGGACAAAATATTTTTTAAGAAAGAATATTTTTTAAATCTCCAAGGGATGGTTGCTTTAAAAATTCACAATTAAAATTGATAATTTTTGTTACAATATCATTGATAGATTCATAATTTCTTTGACAATTTTTAATGATAAAATCAATTTTAGATGATGATAAATAGATATTATTATTAATAAGAAGCGCTTGCAGCAAATCTCTAATTGAATTAATGGTTAGATTATCAATTTTTGCTATAGGTATAGATTTAAATCTTGAAACCAGATCCGCTAAATTAAAATTTGTTAAATTTTGCAATGAAAAAATAAGAAATATCTCTCTTTCATAAGCAAAATTTATCAAACGCAAAATTGCCTCATCATCATCTATTTGGTCAATATCTTCAAAAATATATATTTTATTTTTAGTTAAATTTGCCAGAAACTCTAGATTTTTTATTTGACCAAAAGATAGAAATTTTGCGCTAAATTCTTCAGCTAAAATACTAAGAATGTGCGTTTTGCCACTAAATCTTGGGCCCTGAATTATAATATTAGGATAAAGACAAGCTTTAAAATGAGAAATTGCACAATTATTTCTAAAAAAACTACGTAAAAAATTAATAGCATCATTATTTTCAGGTAGCGTTATAAAACTATCTTTGTCGAAAGAATTTTCATTATGTGATATTGGCAAAAAAAGTTGCATTATTCAATTACTTTAGGAACTGTAAAATAGTCATATTTTGCTTTAGGTGCGTTTTTTAATATATCTGAAATATTATTATGCTGGATCATTTCATCATCATTCATGGTTAATGACATTTCATTTACATTAATTAATGGCTCAATATCATCGACATTAACTTCATTTAATTTATCAAACCAATTAACAATATTATTGAGCTGCTCTTTAATAAGTGGCTTTTGCTCATCGCTAATAGCAATTTTGGCTAATTTGGCAATTTTATCAATCTTATTATCATCGATAATATCACTGGACATAGGCTATTTAAGAAATTATTTTATTAATATTTTAAATATTAATGTTAAACTTAAATAAGTTCAACAATATTTTAAAGCAATATTAATGACAATATACTACTCTAACAACATAACCAAAACTCTATTGCAAAAAAATACTCAAATTAATAGCCAAATTTTAGCATTAGATATTGGCACCAAAAGAATTGGAGTTGCAATTAGCGATGAAAAACAAATTTTTAGCCTTCCAAAAGAAATAATCACAAGACAAAGCAATAAAAAAGACTTTGCCAAAATTGCTCAAATTATCAATAATTACAATATTTCAATTATTGTAATTGGCTTGCCACTTAATATTGATAAAACTCAAAGCGCAATGTCACAATTTGTTGAAAAATTTTCACAAAATCTTAATCAATTTCTAAGTAATAATATAATAATAATCCTACATGATGAACGCTTAACAACCCATAGCGCCAAGCAATATAATAACAAACAACAATATTGCGATGATATTGCAGCAAGCCTTATATTAGAAGATTTTATAATGAATTTCTAAAAAATCTAAATATAATATAATTAGCGACCACAACAGAGCATTTTCCATATAGCAGAAGCGGAAGCTTTTTCTACATCTTTAGACGGAGGTTTGTCATTTACTTTCGATTTGTTTTGTATAACTTTCTCTGGTATTGTAATTTGTAGCGCAATATCCTCCCCAAACTCGGGTCCACTATAGTTTTCCATATTTTTATCAATAAAAGTTAATATAACAAGCGATAGTAAGCAGCTTTAAAATATCAATTAAACAAATTAATTTATGCTATAAAACTCTCACCTGCACCCGCCGCCTTGATGTATCATCATGATTAGCAACAGATGGTCCTTCAATATCTCTAGGGCAAGGATCTTTATGATTAATCTTAATATTATTACCACTTTCAATTCCATCCATAGATTTACATTTCTTGTGCCAATCTTCTACCTTATTATGCAATGCTATAATATGTGCAACTTTTTCTTCGATATTTTTAATAAAATCTTTATCATCATATATTTGATATTTTAAGGAATAATTATTTCCAAATATCATTTGCTTAAATCTGCTAAATATTATAGATTTTTCTGATTTGGCATGATAAAAATCATAAAATCCTTTAAAAATCCCAACAACAAAATCATTTAACAAATCTCTGTTAACAAAATTACAAGATGTCAGAAAATATACTAAATCTTTTAAATTATAATTTTTAAAAACCTTCCTAATATCATTATTTTGTACAATAATATTAGTAATATCTCTTATATTTTCGCCCCCCTCCTGGATTATTTTTGCTATTATAGGCAATATTTTCTGCAATTTTTTACAATCATTCATAACTTAATACAAAAAAATCAGTATCTATAATCAAGCCCGTTAACTTCTAGAAGCGCCTTTAATCCATGAAGATGTCGCTTTCATAATTATCTTCTATTCCTGATGAAGGACTAAGCATTGATGGAGGACTTATTGTAGTACTTTTAGCACTTTTGGTGTTATCTTTTGTTGGAGGCGGCGTAGTTGGTGCTTGATTATTCAAAGATTGTATCATTCTATCTAAATCACCCCCTTTCATTAAATGATTTCCTAATTCATTAACACTATATATTAATGGCAGCCCAGTAATAAATACTGGATCTCCTTTAATTTCTTCTAATTTATTTATGTAATGATTCAAATCTTTATTAAATTCTATAATATCACTTTTATGTGCATCATCTTCTGTTACATCTTTAGGGCTTGATGTAAAAGAATCAATATATGATACAAAAAAAAGTTTAGATCGATTCAAATCTTCATTAACTTCTACATCACTTTCATGTGCATTATCTATTTTTGCATTTTCAAGGCTTGATATAAAAACATCAATATCTGATTGCAAAAGTACAGGTTCACGAATAATTAAAGATTGCACTTGAGAATGTTTTTGAGAATTTATTTCACTTATTCTTTCAAAACGTCTTGATATAATGTTTTGCATTTTATCAATTTGTGCAGATAAATTTTCTTTTGTAATTTCTTCTTTTTCCTCGATACTTTCACTTAAATACCCCTCTATAGAGCGATCATTTAAAGGAACATAAATATTTGCCAAAATGTTAATTAATAAAGCAGTACTGTCGCATAAATTTCTACTAAATATAGATTCGATATTATCTTCTAATTCGCTAAGAGATTGAATATATTTTTCTAAATCAGCACCTTCTATAGTAAAATCAGATTCAACAAGATTAAGCAGTTTTATATAACGCTTTAAAGATATTTGTAATTGTTTTAAAACTTCAAAACTAGTTTTTTGCAGATTTTCTTCTTTATTATTTTCTAACAATTTATTAATAACCTCGCTAAAATTTGATAATCCTAACTTTATTTCACTTTTTATTTCATATAAATTTTTTTGCCCTGGTGAATCATTACCCAATAATTTATTTTGAGATATTTCATCAACATTATGTGGCAAGGAATCAATTATTTGAAAAATTTTCACTAAATCTTCAACTGTCACAAATTTCGTTTGCCCTATAATATCTATAATACTATCACACATATCTTTATATTGTGATTGTGAGGTAAATAATCCATTTTCTTCTTTTGCTAATAAAGCCTGCAACTTTTTAACGGCGCAAAGAATATCAATTTTAAATTTATCATCACTGCTCTTAATCCTTTCTGGAACATATTTACAAACCTTATTTTTAATTATTGCTATAATATCTTCAATTGTTGAATTATCATATAAATTATTACCCTCTTTGCCTATAACATCACTATCTTTATATTGCACTGCAGCTTCTTGCACTCCAACTTCATTTGTTGCCACTTTAACTGGCACTAATTTTTGAAATTTATTTTTACATTCATTTATACATATATTTACAAATGTTTTTTTTTCATTTTCTCTTACAAGAGATTTTATATCTTTTGCTTTTCGGTTATTATTTAAAGAAGATTCTGTTGTTTTTTTTGGCCTAAAATATTTAGTAAAAGATTTAAATTTTAACTGTTTTTTTGAAAGCTTATCATGGATTAATTCACAAAAAGACCTAATATCATCATAATTATAACCTTCTCTATCTTTAAAAACTTCTTTATCTTTTATACATTCATTTACAAAAGCGTCTAATGTTAAATTTTTAAATGAATTTGTCTCTAGTGTTTTGAGATATTCTAATATTTTATTTTCTTTATCTTGCCCCGATGTCATATCTCTCTACCTCTAAGTGACTCTATTGTTGTGAGAGATCCAGCTTGTTCTGCTATAGGTAGATAAACAAGGATTATCTGCAACTTTATCAATTGCACCCCCATCATTTTGACACTCCATTGCCAACTCACTATTAAGTTTTGATTCTTGTTGCGAAAATTTATCAGGACCAAAAAATTCTTTAATAGCTCCAAATAAGGAACCAATAGAACCAATAATATCATCTGAACCTTTATCACTTCCTTCATCAGATTTTTTAGCCAATCTAGCAAGATATAATTCAATAAATTCCTTATCACCGAGAAGACGCAATCTACGTTGACGTGTATCTTTATCACCTCTATTGCCTGATCTACTAGTGTCTAGTTCAATTTCTCTAGGACTTGCTAGTGGCTCTTGATCTCTTTTAAATAACATTAGTTCCTTCAATTCTTCTGCCAGTTTAACAGTTTCTTCATCCACTTTGTCATTTTCCTTAATAACAGGGCCACCAGATGGCTCTTTACTATCAGTTCCTGTTTCACTATCATCATGATGCATTATTTAAAAAATTTGGTTATTAATTTAAAGAAATTAAAAACATATTAAGCAACTTATCTCAAATAATATAATAATCAAAGAAGGTCACAATTTATGACCTTCTTTGATATTTTAATTTTTAAAAGATATAATTTATATTTAACCAGCTAAACCCCCTTGCCTTGATCTCTTTCTTTACCTAATAATTGCTGAACTTCTCTATGGGGATCTGAAGGTGTAGGAGAAGGGGAGCCTTCCAATTTTCGAACATGAACATCATTTCCATCATTTGTTTTATTGACTGTATTTGAAAGTATAGAATCATTGTATTTATATAACTCCGGATCTACAAACTCCTCCGGATCTACAAACTCAATTTCTCTCCCACTAGCAGCAGATAATAAATCATATCCTTGAGGTAATGCAGGTTGTTCACCTGAATCTGAATCTGAAGATGGACTAGAAGCACGAACATCACCTTGTTCTTTATCATTATCGCCTTCAGTAGATTTTACAGTATCACCCTTTTTTTCTCTCCTCTCTTTTCTACGCGAAAAGAGAATGCTTGGACTGCGTTGTGAACCACCCCCCACCGCACCATCTACACATTCTACTTTAGCCTTTTCTTCAATTGCAGTGTTTTGAGTGTCTTGACCGAATAAAGCCTCCTCCAAATTTCTTCGAGGAGTATTCAAAATTAATACAGGAGCTTTATCTGATTCAAATGAAACTTCAATATCTCCTGATTCTTCTTTTTTACCTTTCTCAATTTGACCTTGATCAGTAGCTGCTTTACTTTGAGTTGCAATGGATTCAATATCTAAATCTTCTATTTCATAATCTTCTACTTCATTGCCTTTTATTAGTGTAAGAGTTGATTCTTCAGAAATTATTTGTTTTGTATTACCATCTTGTTCAGCTTGTTCAGCTTGAATTGAAATTTGTTCTGTATTACCACCTTGTCCACCTTGTTCAGCTCGAATTGAATTTTTTTTCAATTTTTCTTCAAGTTGCTTTTCTCTCAATTCTTCAAGTTGCTTTTCTCTCAATTCTTCAAGTTGCTTTTCTCTCAATTCTTCAAGTTGCTTTTCTCTCAATACTTTAAGTTGCTCTCTAAGTACTTTATTTTCTTCTATTAGTTCAAGTAGCTTTCCCATAAAATTTGTATAAATTAATATTAAAATTTTTCATAAAATATAAGTATATTTTAATTTTTTATAAACCCAAAGATTGTCCATGCGCTTCTTTCAACTGATCGAATGCAGTACCAGTGGGAGAGTTAGATGGGGGAGGAGAAGGCTCTCTATTATTTTCTCCTAACCCTCTATTAAAATTTTCAATTCTATCTTTTATACTACTAATTTTAGCTACCCCTTCCTCAACTCCAGCACTATCATCATAATCTCTTGCCTCAGCTCTAGTCGTCCCTGCTGCTTCCTTATCTTGATCAGTAACTACTGCACTTTCTGCAGTATTATCTTTCTTAACAACATCTTCAGGACTAACTGGATCTAGACTTTCTGTCTCAGTATCATTTTTCTTGACATCACCTTCAGGACTAACTGGATCTGCACTTTCTGCAGTATTATCTTTCTTAACAACATCTTCAGGACTAACTGGATCTAGACTTTCTGTCTCAGTATCATTTTTCTTGACATCACCTTCAGGACTAACTGGATCTGGATTTTGCCCTGCTTTATTGCCACCCATATCCGGCGACAAGTTTCTACTTGATTTTATAAATCTAAAACATCTCCATCTTTCATCATCAAGACTATCATAACCTGCATCAGTAGAAACATCACCATCTACTTCACTACCAACGTTTCCTTCTACCTTTTTTTTCGGCCTTAAGGATTTAGTAAGCATATTAAGAAAACCTGCTCTTTCTTTATCCTGCTTAACACCAGGATCTCGGGGTTCTTCGGTTCCTTGGAGGTCACCACCCGCTCCTTCAGCCTGTTCAACAACATCATGATCTCGGGATTCTCGAGCTCCTTGGGAGTCATCACCAGAAGCTCGCGATGAACGATCTTGATTGTCAGGTTGAGCATTTTGGGGTGCTGGTAATATGGAATCAAGCAATGTGTTAATATCACCTAAAATATTAGGTAAATTTTCATCACAACACAATTTAATAAACAACTGTTGTGAAAAAGTTTTATTCTTACTCCATCCTAATAATTTCTTTACATGGTTGTTAGCATTAGGGTCACCCACAAAATCTCTTAACGATTGTACAATTTCTTGCCTTTCTTCATCTTTATTCTCACAACTTTTATCTTTTACTATTTCTTCAATAGATTCTTCCAATTCTGATTTAATTCGTGATTTAACAAGTTTTAATATTTCAACCTCACCATATTTCTCATCACCTGGATTAAAACTCAGTATAGTAGAAATTGCAGCATCTCTTAATTTTTTATCCGAATGATTTACTAAATATAGAGCAAATTTAATATTTTCTTTAATATATTTACCTTTTGCCTGACTATTTTCTGCAATTCTTTTTAATAAATAAGGAAGAAATTTTTTGTCATCTTGTAACATTTTGCTGTTTTTTGCACTACTTATAGCTTCTAGGGTCATAGGTTCTGATTCAGCTAAATCTCCGAATTTAAAAGTACCATCACGTCCTTTCGTCCAATTATTTATGTTTCTCATAGTTAATTTATTTTAAATTTATATTAATATTTGTTTATTACATTATTCTACAACAACCTTTCTCTGCTAGGCTCAAAGGAATGCAATTTAATGGTTTAATCTCAGTTTCTATTTTTTCGATAATACGTTGAGGAGCTTTACTTCTTATTGATTCATACATAGTTTCATTAGATTCTTTTATAAATTTTAAGCCTTGAGTAAATTTATCCCCATCTTGTCTTCAAATATTTTTTAATTGATTTTCATCATCACGTGCTTTTATAATTTCTTTCGCTGAAAACAAAACATCCAATTCTTTATCATCAATCTCAAGATCATCTAATAAAAAAGTTTTATTTAATAAATAGACTTTTATTTTATGCAACATATTACCCAATAAACCCTCTTCAACCTGTTTTAATTGATCTATATCTAAAAATAATTCACGTTCACCACCTTCTTTAACTAAATATTCATATAATATAAATTTTTGAAATTCTTTATTTTCTCTTTCATATCCTACTTTATCTCCTATTTTATAACTTATATTATTAACTTTTTCTCTCAATTTCTCTAAGCGAACTGAATTATCTTGTTGTTGCCCATCAATAGATGTATCGCTTTGTAAATCAATAGATGTATCGCTTTGTAAATCAATAGTATTTAAATCTATAAAATTTATAATTTCTTTAAACACTATTCTATTCTCAAGAATACTATCTAATTCTTTAATAGCTTCTTTCAAATTACTATTGTCAGACAGAAGAGTAGAATCTAGAATAGTGTTTTTTAAATTATCAACATCGATTTCTAACTTCTGAAGTGCTTTATCATCAAAATCATCAGTTTTTAAAATAGCTTGAATATCTTTCATTAATTTATCATTGCCTTTAACTTCATCCAAATCTTTGACACTAGTTATAGCACCTTGGATATTCATTAAAAAAGCTTTATTATAACCAAAATGGTAGCTATATATTATAGGCGGATCTCCAACAAAATCTTTAAATTCCATTAGCTTTGCATTCAATAATGTCTCTGTTAAACGAGGACTGCGAATTGCCTCTTCATCAAAAGATCTTTTACTATCATCATATTTTCTTTCTGACGTCCTTGACACCGATTGATTATATTCATATATATATTCGTTAAGTTCTTCGACGCTACG
Organism: Rickettsiales bacterium; assembly: GCA_020054685.1. GTDB lineage: Bacteria > Pseudomonadota > Alphaproteobacteria > Rickettsiales > UBA1997 > UBA1997. Next base: position 21,555 of record JAHXBS010000013.1, read on the forward strand.
AATATTTAAAATTTTATTAATTTTATTAACATGAGTTTTGTCACCATTAAAGAAATCATACAATTCTTTTGCAAAATTATTGACAGAACTATCAAATCTACGAAGACCTTTAAGACTAGAGATAATATCATATATTTCAGAATTTATTTTATTGGGGTCGTCATTTGCAGTAGACGCAACAACTAACTGCATTTCATTAAAAAGAGCCTTTGATTTATATTCCAACCCTAATAGAGATTCGAGTAATTGAATATATTCATTTCCTTTTTGATTTTCATTGGGAGATTCAATTTCTGATTGAGTGCTCTGTATTTGTTCTTTTAATTGCGCATTTTGCATTTCTTTCTTTTCAATCAAATACCCTTCAACAAATTTTACAATGTCTTTAGCAAGATATTTAGTTATAAATTGCGCCCTTTCACGTAATTCATTACTCTTATCCATAGGCACGTTAGATATTATTTTAGTTTTAAATGGGCTTAAAATCATATCTTCCACTTCAGAATCAATTTCATCTTCATTAGCACCTAATTCCACTAAATTATTTCTGAAATAATTTTTAATTAATTCATTTTTTTGTCTCCAAATTTTATGTAGTTCAGAGATTTTTGTATCTAATAGTGTCATGGTTTTATATTTTAATTTTAATAATTTAGACCAAAATTTATAAATTCATAAAAAATCACATAAAATAATTTTATATGATTTAAAAAATTATAAGAAAAATCTATAAATAAGACTATACAAAAAAAATAGAGACTATGANATGAAATNANTNTNTTTTTAAAAAAAAATATTTAATTGTGTTTTTTTTGATACTGATTTGATGAATATTTAGATAATATATAAAGCTAGCTCAGTTTATTAGCTGACTAAATTATAATCTAATTATATATNATTTGCATATATAGTTGCACCAATTGCTTTAACAGCTTGCTGGTGTTTAATTATTTTATATTTTCCACCCTTTGCTATTAATTGAGATAAATTTTTATTATATATTTCAAAATATATATCTTGATGATATGATGCATCTTCATTTCCAAGCAAATTAAAGCTTATTTTTATTGATGGGTAATTAGTTTTAAAGAAATTTGCCAATTCTTCAATTTTTGTTAATTGCTTTTTAATATCATTAGATTTGAAATTATCTTTAATATCATTGATAACATCTTCTAATTTATTAAATCTAGCAACTTTTTGCAATATTTTATAATATTTAGGAGATAATTCAGCTATTTTGGTAAGATTTTTTTGTAATATTGCCTTTTTAAGAGATGCTTGATTATTTGCCTTGATATCTTTAAGAACTAAATCTAAGAAATTTGGCCAAGTAAAATCAAAATGCAGCGCTTTAATTTTAATTTTTGTAAATATTTCTATAAGATTTTTAATAATTTGATATTGACAATCCTCATCTTTTGCACCAATAATTTCAAATCCTATTTGGGTTTGTTGCCTTTTGGCATGTAGGTCACTATTGCTGGATTTTAATATATCTCCCAAATAACATAGCTTCAAAGGAAATTCATAGCTTTTAAGCCTTGTGGCAACAATTCTTCTAATTTGTAAAGTAATATCAGATCTAATTGAAATTTTTTTACCCGATATTGAATCTATAGTTGTAAATGAGTTTTCTTCATAATCATTTTTAAGAGATGATGAAAATTCAAATAATGATGGCTTAATAAGTTGATAATCTTGTTTTAACAAATAGTTAATCACATTATGCGATATTTGATAGACTTGATAAGCTTCATCAAAAATTAAATCATAAAAACCTGTGGGTAATATATTTTTATTTTCCATTAATTGTAATTATTTAAAATAAATTGTTCTAATTTTAACATATCTTGCCAGGCAATTTTCTTTTTCATTGGTTGCCTCATTAAATATGAAGGATGAAAAATAACAAATGATTTACATGGAGATTTTAAAAAATCTGGAGCATAATCATTAAATCTTCCCCTTATTTTGCTAATTGGATCTGAGCTGCCTAAAATTGCACTCATAGATGTTGCACCAACTAAAATTATTACTTTTGGACCAACTAGTTCAATATGTCTTTCAACAAAAGGTCGACAAATAGCTAACTCCTCATCTGTTGGCCTTCTATTTCCTGGAGGTCTCCAAAAAATAACATTAGTAATATAGTAATCTTCAGATCTTTTCATGTTAATGGCTTTAAACATGGCATCAAGCATTATTCCCGAATCTCCGCAAAAAGGTATAGCTTTGAGATCTTCTTGATTTCCTGGAGCCTCGCCAATAACCATAATTTTAGAATTAGGATTGCCGTCGCAAAAAACAGTATTACTAGCCATTTTTTTTAAATTACAACCATCAAAATCTTCGACTATTTTTTTAAGCTCTTTAGTGTTATTAGCAGTTTTTGCCAGATCCTGAGCCTTTTTTATTATTTCATTGAGAGATTGATAAGATTGGTCATTCATAAAATTGTCATTTTGAAATCTTTTAGCTAAATTACTAACAGCTTGAGAGGTTGAAAAAACAGGTTTAATAAAATTATCTTTTAATACTTTATTTTCAGTTAATATTTTATTTTTTACCACCTCTTTATTTGCAACTTCGTTATTTGTAATTTTAACGCTTGTAACTTCAACATTATTATTGCGATTATCATTGTTGATATTATTACTTTGGCTAGATTTAATTTCATTACTTTCTTCAAATCTATTTATTGATTTCTGAGATATAATTTCATCTATTTGTTCTTGAAAGTAATATTCTAATATATTCTTCATGATAATTTAACTTTGAGCAATTTTTTCTACAAATTCTTGAAAATCATCCATATTTTCAAAATTTTTATAAACAGAAGCAAAGCGAACAAAAGCTACTTTATCAAGCTTTTCAAGTGAAGTCATTGCCATTTCACCAATTTTAGCTGATGAAATTTCAGTATCAGTGTGCGATTCAAGGTCACGCATAATTTTATTAACTAATTTATCAACTTGCATTTCATTAACTGGCCTTTTTCTAACTGATGTTTCAATTGATCTTTTGAGTTTTTCAGGGTCAAATATTCGCTTTTCTCCATTTTTTTTAATTACTAATATTTCTCTTAATTGAACTCTTTCAAAGGTTGTAAATCTTGAATCGCAAGCAGAGCAATATCTTCTTCTTTTAATCGACTCCTTATCGTCAGAAATTCTACTATCTTTTACTTGAGTATCTTCACTTGAACAAAATGGGCAGCGCATATTAGTATGTGTGATTAATTAAATATTAGTAATCAAATTAATCTCTTATTTATTAACTGCAACTAAATTCTAATTATTTAAATAGATTAGATTTAATAAATTCATCAATTTTACCATCTAATACTGCATTTATGTTAGAAGTTTCATAAGATGATCTAAGATCCTTAACCATTTGATAAGGATGCATTACATATGATCTTATTTGATGACCCCAGCTATTATCAGTTTTTGCGGATTCAATTTTATCTAACTTATCCTGCTTTTTTTTGAGCTCTAATTCATAAAGTCTTGATTTAAGCATTTTCGTTGCTGATGCCCTATTCTTAATTTGCGATCTATCATTTTGACATTGCACTACAATATTAGTTGGTTTATGGGTAATTCTAACTGCAGAATCTGTCTTATTAACATGCTGCCCTCCAGCTCCAGATGCTCTATAAGTATCAATCCTTATATCTTTATCACTAATATCAATATCAATATTATCATTAATTTCAGGATAAACCCAAATGNAAGAAAAGCTAGTTTGTCTTTTATTATTAGCATTAAAAGGAGAAAGTCTTACCAACCTATGAACGCCACTTTCTGTTTTTAACCAACCATATGAATAAATACCCGATATTTTAAGNGTAGCAGATCTAATTCCTGCCTCATCGCCATCTATAATTGAGATAATTTCAACTTTAAAATTATGATTATCGCAAAATCTATGATACATTCTCATCAACATTGAAGCAAAATCACAAGAATCTGACCCACCCGCTCCTGCGTTAATATCCATAAAGCAATTACTTGAATCATTTTCTTTGTTAAATACTGACTCAATCTCTAAATTAGCGACATCAATTTGCAGCTGATCAATCTGATTTTCTATATCTTTGATAATTGAGTCATCACCCTCATTTTTTGATAATAGGTAATATTCAAGACAATTATCATAGCTATCTTTAATATGGTGATATTTTTTTAATTTATTTTCAATTGCAGATTTTTGAGCGAATATGTTTTGAGCCTTTGATTGATCACTCCATATATTGGGATCTTGTGATTTTTTATCAAGCAGATTAAGGTCCTGGTTTAATTTTTCAATGTCAAAGACACCCCCATATAATTTCTAGTGATTTCTTTATTTGTGCAATTTTTTGCTCAATTAATTCGGACATATTTTGTAATTAAATTGTTGATTTTTTGACATAATAACTTGATGATATTATGGTATAAATTAATTTATTAAAAACAATGGAAAATAATTTTGATCTTTGCGTTATAGGCGCTGGCCCTGGCGGATATGTTTCTGCAATTAGAGCTGCTCAATTAGGTTTAAAAGTTGCAATTATTGAGGCTAATCATTTAGGCGGAATTTGTCTTAATTGGGGCTGCATTCCTACTAAAGCACTACTTAAATGCTCAGAGGTTAATCACCTACTTCACAATCTTGATCAATATGGCTTTAAAGCTGATTCAACTAAATTTGATTTCGATAAAATAATAACAAGATCTAGAAATGTTGCTAAAAAACTTAGCTCAGGCATTTCTAGNCTCATGAAAAAAAACAAAATAACAGTAATTGACGGCTTTGCTAAATTTTTATCATCTAATGAAATATCAGTAACTAAAGATAATAAAGAAATTAATAAAATTTCAGCTAAATATTTCANTNTNGNCACTGGANCCAGAGCAAAAAAAATTCCTACGATCTCTTATGATCAAGAAAATATTTGGACTTATAGAGAAGCCATGACCCCAAAAACTCTACCAAAATCACTAATTATTGTTGGTAGTGGTGCAATTGGAGTTGAGTTTGCTTCTTTTTATCGCAATATGGGATGTGAGGTAACTATTATTGAAATGGCTGCTAATATTCTTCCCGCTGAGGATTTAGAAATATCGAAAATAGCTCACAAATCCTTTAGCAATCAAGGCATTAAAATACATATTAATGCCAAATTACAATCAATTGAAAACTCAAAAGATAAGGTTATAGCCAGCATTGAAATTGACAATAAAATACAAAAAATTTCGGCCCAAAAAGCTATAATTGCCATTGGTGTTCAAGCTAATAGCGACAATATCGGACTTGAAAATACCAAGGTAAAATTAGACAGATCTGCTATTATAAGCGATCAATATCTTGCAACTAATGACAACAAAATCTTTGCTATTGGCGATGTAGCATCTGCTCCATGGCTTGCTCATAAAGCATCTCATGAAGGTATTATTGCTGCCGAAAAAATTGCATCTCTTCTTGATAAATATGACAATAACAAAGTTCACCCAATTAAAAAAGAAAATATCCCTGGCTGCACATATTCTTATCCACAAATTGCATCAATAGGAATTAGCGAACAAAAAGCCAAATTACAAAATATACCAATCAAAATTGGTCGTTTTCCATATCTTGCTAATGGCAAAGCAATTGCAGCAGGAGAATCAGAGGGTTTAATTAAGGTTATATTCCATGAAAAAACTGGAGAATTACTTGGTGCTCATTTAATTGGAGCTGAGGTAACTGAAATGATTCAAGGATTTGTAATTGCAAAACAAGCAGAATTAACAGAAGAAGATCTTATGCATACAATATTTCCTCACCCTACTATGTCAGAAATGATGCATGAGGCAGTTCTTGATGCGTATGATAAAGTAATTCATACATAAAATAATGAAATTAACAATATCATAAATAAATAAAACTTGAGTTTTACTTATCTAAAATTTAATCTTTGCATTTGATATGTGTTTGTTAAATCATTTAGCCGGATTAGCTCAGTGGTAGAGCAACTGTCTTGTAAACAGTAGGTCGTCAGTTCGAACCCGACATCCGGCACCACTAACTTATTTAATTATTACTTCTACTTAAATTTATTAGTCAGATTTTTATAATTTCTTTAACATATAGATAATACCATAATGATTAAATCAATATTATTTTATTTTTTAATATTCTTTTTTGGTGCTATCATCCCAATCATATATTTTCCAGCCTTTATATTTAGAAGCAAAAGACTAGCTGATAATGGAGCGAAAATGTGGAGCCTATCATTGGTGTTTTTTTTAAAAATCATCTGCAAAGTTGATTATAAAATTATCGGACTTGAAAAACTCCCTCAAGAATCTTGTATTATAGCATGCAAACATCAATCTATGTGGGAAACTGCCATTATGCATTTAATATTAAATAGACCAGTATATGCATATAAGAAAGAATTGCTATTAATTCCTTTTTACGGATGGTTTGTTAATATTATGAGCGGTATTAGCATTGATCGAAAAGGCGGTGCCAAATCTTTGAAAAATCTTGTTAAGCAATCCAAAAAATATCTTGCTAATAACCAAAAAATAGTAATTTTCCCTCAAGGAACTAGAGTTCCACCACTATCTACCACAGATCAATATCCCTATCAATCAGGAATAGCAGCCTTATATAATAATTGCAAAACAAAAATTGTACCTGTTGCACTTAATTCAGGGTCATTCTGGCCAAAAAAAGGATTGATAACTAAAACTGGTACCATAAAAATTGAGTTTTTAGATCCAATTGAAGTTGGCTTAGATAAAAAAGACTTCATGAAAAAATTACAAAATTCATTAGAATATAACAGCAATAAACTTACTAAAAATGGATAATATAATCAATATAATAGAGCAAGCATTTGAAAATAGGTCAGAAATTAACCTACAAACTCAAGGAGAAGTTAGATTAGCAGTTTACGAAGCGCTACAAATGCTTGATCAAGGACAAATTAGAGTTTGCAGCAAAGAAAATAATAAATGGCAAGTTAATCAGTGGGTTAAAAAGGCTATACTTCTATCTTTTCGTCTCAATGACAACTACTTATCTCATCATGATTCAATTCATGGCGATTCAATTAATTTCTATGATAAAGTACCACTTAAATTTACTAAATGGAAAGAAGAAGATTTCAAGAAAGCCGGATTTAGAGTAGTATCAGGAGCAATTGTAAGGCACGCCACCCATATAGAAAAAAATGTAGTATTAATGCCAAGCTTTGTTAATTTAGGAGCCTATATAGATGAAGGAACCATGATAGACACATGGGCAACAATTGGCTCATGCGCACAAATTGGTAAAAATTGCCATATTTCTGGTGGAACAGGAATAGGAGGAGTTCTAGAGCCACTTCAAGCTAATCCAGTTATAATTGAAGATAATTGCTTTATTGGTGCTAGAAGCGAAATAGCTGAAGGCGTAATAGTTGAAGAAGGCAGCGTTATCTCAATGGGCGTTTATATTGGAGCTTCAACTAAAATAATTGATCGCCAAAGTGGAGAAATATTTTACGGCAGAGTTCCAAAATATAGTGTTGTCGTTCCTGGATCAATTAAATCTAATAAAGGATGTAAAGATTTATCACTGTACTGCGCTACAATTGTAAAAAAAGTTGACGAAAAAACCAGATCTAAAACATCTATTAATGACTTACTTAGAGATTAGATGATTATTGATAAATTATCAAAATTTATTTCCAAAAATAAAAAAGAAACTACCTATTGCCCAAATGGCAATTTAACAGTTGGTGCCGAGATTGAGCTACAAATAATTGATAATAATACCTTAAATCTAGTGCCATTATCGCATGAAATTATCAAAAAATGTTCACCAAAATATCATAAAAAAATCAAGCAAGAGATATTTCTCAACATGGTTGAAATTAATAGTGAAAAATGCACCAATGTTAATGACATTTATAATGATTTATCAAGCTCTATTGATTATCTTCAAAATATCACAAAAGATATGAATATTAGCTTTGCCTCAACCGGAACTCATCCTTTTTCAAATTACAATGAAGCATTAACTACTCAAAATCAAAGATATGAAGAATCAATAGAGGTAAATCAATGGCTTGCAAAAAGAAATAATATATTTGGGCTTCATGTTCACATTGGTATTAATGATCAAGAGAAAATTATCAAATTTAATAATTTTTTTCTTAATTTTATACCTCATTTAATTGCCCTTTCTGCAAGTTCACCATTTTGGTGCTCTAATGATACTGGACTAAAATCAATGAGACCAACAACTTATGAATCTCATCCAGCATGCGGCAACCCATATAACTTTAATAATTGGAATGAATTTGAAAAGCTATATAATGCGTTAATCAAATCTAAATCAATAAAATCAACAAAAGATTTATTATGGGATATTAGACCTAGCCCATCATATGGAACCCTTGAAATCAGGGTTTGTGACTGCCCTGCAAAATTATCTGAAACAGCAGCAATTACTGCATTTATTCACATGCTAGCTAATTGGCTTGACGACAACTCAAATTGGCTTGAAAAAATTCCATCTCCTACAAGATGGGTAGCAAGACAAAATAAATTCAGAGCTATAAGATATGGTCTTGATTGCAATATAATAGTCAACGAATCAGGTAAAACAAAACCAATTAAAGAAGATATCTTAAATTGGCTTGACAAAATAAAACCTTATAGCGATAAAATGTCATATGATAAGCATATTGACATAATAAAAAATCTTTGCCAAAGCGGCAATAGTAGTAATAGGCAATTAGCTATATTTAAAAAATCCCATTCTCTTAAAGAGGTTGTGTTAAATAATATAAAAGAATTTAATGAAAAATAAATCAAAAAAAGCATTTATATCATTTGAATTAGCATTTTCAGTTGCAATTATAGCAATTTTCTCAGTACTTGTAGTCGTTGGAGCAAAAAAGGTACTCAATAAAACAATAAGCTCTACAAACTCATATCAACAAAGCACCATTCCTTATGGCAAGGAAATTGCAGCAAATAAAATAAAAGAAGTTGAAATAATAAGCCCTTATGTAACATTTGATGGTGTTGATGATAGATTTCAAACTTCTATAGATAGTTTTCGCGGCATAGACCCTTTTACAATAGTATTTTTAGTAAAGCCAACCTATACTGGCAACTCAATGCAGCCGGCAGCAAAACCTCATGGCGGAAGGTGTACTACAGGAATTGCCCTTGCCGTTAATAATACAGGTACAGCTTCTATGTCTTTAGATAATTTTTCTGGTAAACCATATTGCAGTCCATATAGAGGTCTTGGGGGCTGGACTGGCAAGGCAAGTACCAACTTAATAAATTGGGACGAAGTTAATCTTATAGCATTTAAAGGATATTATCATCAATTCACAATATATATTAATGGTCTTGAAGAAACTTCTAATGAAAGAGATAACGGACATCCAAATGCTGGTAACACTGTATGGAATATTGGTTCTAGTTGGAGTATTGGCTCATCCCTTTTTCAAGGAGAAATGTATAAATTTGCAGTATTTAACCAAAGAATAAGCAAAGACCAGCTAGATAATATGAGAGATCTTGAAAGCTGGGAAGGTCAAAATAATTTAATACATTATATTGACTTTAAAAAATATTTTCCACCAGATAGTGTTCTAGATGATGGTGGTGGATTAACCGTAACATCTTATGGCAGAGACGTAACCCAAACTGCCACCCAATAATTATATCTTATGGGAATGTCCCAAACTCCGTGTCAAATTCATTTTTAGGCTAGATCTAATTTCAGCCTGTTTTCAAAGAATATATCCAGCTGTCCAATTATCAAGCTCCA
>JAHXBS010000031.1 GCA_020054685.1 Rickettsiales bacterium
TGGTAAGCCAATTAATAGACAACCTCTTGGTATTTTAGCACCAACTTTGATATATTTTTGAGAGTTTTTTAGAAAATCGACAATTTCGCTAAGCTCTTCTCTAGCTTCGTCAATTCCAGCAACATCTTGAAAGGTAACTTTATGCTTATTTTCCTGAAGTAATTTGGCTCTTGATTTGCCAAATACAAATGCTCCACCTTTGTTACCTGTTGCACTTTTGGCAAAATATACCCATAATCCAATCATAATAATAAATGGTAACCAGCCAAGTAATCCTGCTATTATTTTTTCAGATTTGGTAATTAGTGGTAGGGCCTCGATATTTACATTATTTTCTTTTAACTTATCAACTAGATCTGGATAATTTGGTAAGTGGGTATAGAATTTATTGCCATCTATGAATTCTCCAGTTAATTCTTGGCCTTTAATATTAACATTTTTGACATTGCCATCTTGAACTCTATTTAAAAACTCGCTAAAAATAATTTTTTGTCCAGCAAGGTTGCTATCATTAATAAGATTTGAAAGACTAAGAACAAAAATAAAAATCAATACCCATGTTATAAGATTCTTACTAGAGTTTTTCATATAATATTTGCAGTAATTTAATTAGTAGATAGTTAATAATGTTACTATATAATTGCAATGTCAAATAATATTACAAAATCAATTTTGTTTGATTATTAATAGCTAATAAATTGCTCTCTTATAATACGCTCTTCTAGAGAGTGATTAGGGTCAAATACTATTATAAAATTTATTGATTTATCCTGACTAATATTAGCTTCTATTACATTATTAATTTGACTAAAATCAGCAGTTGCAACCGCAGGTCTTTTGTTATAATCCAATGTTTTGATGGTAATTTTACTTTTTGATGGTAGTAAGGCGCCATGCCATTTTCTTGGTCGAAACGGACATATTGGTGTTAATGTTAATATCTTAGAGCCAAAAGGAATTATAGGTCCACCAGCAGAAAAATTATAAGCAGTACTGCCAGCAGGTGTGGCAACTAAAACACCATCAGCTGATAATGAGGATATTCTATTTTTAGAATTAACATCTATAGATAACTTTACAGATTGACTAGAGCTTCTACTTATAGTAACTTCATTTATTGCTATATGATTATGTTTTTTATTATTTATATCAATTGCTTTAACACGAAGTGGATGTATTTTTGTTTCAACGCTATCTGCTAGTTTTTTAAGTAAATCATCTGATTTTTCATAGCTATTCATTAAAAATCCAACTGTACCACAATTAATTCCATATATTGGTATTGGATTATCTTGATATAGGTGTAATAGATGTAAAATTAGCCCATCACCTCCTATTGCAATAATTAAATCATATTTATCATTAATTACATTATTTTCATTTGTAAGATCGCTAAAATTATATTGCTTAATAATATTATCTTTTACTTCTATAGCATTTTTATTTGTTATAGCAGCTATTACGCCAATTTTATTATATTTCATTGATTTAAATTTGATAATTGATATAATGCAATTGCACATGCATTACTAACATTTAAACTTTCAACATCACTACTTATATTTATTTTGCAAATAAAATCACTATTTTGCTTGACTAGCTTTCTAATACCTCTTCCTTCTGAACCAATAATTACAGCCTTTTTTTTAAGATTATCTAGATCGCATAATTTATTATTACCATCTCCTGAAAATGATATGCACCAGAAATCAAGTTTTTTTAATTTGGAAATAAGGTCATTTAAATTTGACGCAATAAATAATGAAGTTTTCTCAAATGCTCCAGCGCTAGTTTTTAATATGATAGAATTTTCTATAATAGAATTATTGCTGCAAAAAATGATAATTTTAAAATCAAATGCTACAGCACTTCTAATAATAGATCCAACATTATGGGGGTCAGTAATTTGATCCAAAATCAAAATATTTTTAATGTTTTGATTTTTATTTAGAAGTTTTAATAAGCTAAATTGAGAGTCTATTTTTAAATAATTGGTAATTATTACAATTCCTTGATGATTATTTTCATTAACTAAATTATCGAGATATTTATTATCAACAATATTAATTTTGAATTTATTGGAAGAGAGATTATTATTTGATAAGAATAATTCAAAATTTTGCTCAATATTTTTTGTAATAAAAATTTGATGAATAATTCTATTTTTATTTAGTAAGATACTAAAGCAACTATGTCTACCAAAGACGATAATTTTATCATCTTTGGTATTATTTTTTAAGAAAGACTTATTAGCTCTTGGTGATGTAATATCTTGAGTCTTATTCTTGCTCCTTGATCTCTTCTTTTTTATTATCATTAGATGATTCTTTTTTCATATCTTTTAAAGGATCCTCAAATTCAATTAAAACATTAATTTCTGCATCATTAAAGATGTTATTCTTAATTTCATTAATTTTCTTTTGAGTTAACTGATTTTTAATATTATCTTTAACTTTTTCAAAAGGTAATGGAGATGCATCCTTAATGTTGCTATATTTAATTATATGCCATCCATATGATGTCTTAACTGGTTTTGAAGGAGTGTTTTTTTTGAGTTTTTTTAATATATTAGTAACTTCTTCTGATACTCCATCTTCAATAATAAAGCCAATTTTACCACCATTTTTAGCGCTATTTTTATCTAAGGAGTGTTTTTTTGCATAGGATGCAAATTTAGAAGGTCTCTGTTTAAGTTGATTATATATTTTTTTAGCTTCTGACTCTGTTTTAAAGACTATATGATGAAACTCATATTCCTTTTTACCATTTAAATCATTGCTAAGATCGTTATATGTTTCGCTAATAGCTTGATCAGTTATTTCCTTCTCAATTACATCGTCAATATATCCTTTGATAAGAATTTCTTTTTTGATATTTGCTATTTTATTTTTAATTGATTCTTTATTTTGAATGCCGGATTTTTTAGCCTTAACTAGAAGTTTTTGATCGATATAAACTTCTCTAGCTACAACTTTGATTATTTCTTGAGGAACTTCTTCTAATTTTGGAGTTTTGATTTTAACTCCAGAAAATCTATTTTGACTCTGAAAAATATCTGATAATTTTTCTTCAACGTCACTTCTATGAATTTTGCTGTTATTTATTTCAGCTACAATGCTAGTTGAATCATTACTTTTTTTACTTATTAGCAAGATAGTAATTAACTCTATAATTGCAGTTGCTACAACTGCTATAATTTTTATGTTATTTTTATTTGTGGTCATTTTTTATAATTTTAAGTTTGATATTACATAATTTGGCATAACTTTATTAGTATGACATATATTTTTTAGTATTGTCATATCTGGGTTTTGCCAATATTTAATATTAAGATCATTTGATAATAACCCTCCGGTTAAAAGCAATGAATCTATATTATTTATATTTGCACCTTTGATGTCTGTGTCAATTCCATCTCCAATTGCAATTACATTATTTTTTTCAACATTATTTAGCAAATTGCAAGTTATTTTATACACATAAGAATAAGGTTTTCCAAAATATTCAACTTTACAACCCATATCTTCATATGTTTTTCCGATTAGTCCAGCGCAATTCATTTCACTACCATCTTGTCTAACTACTTTTAAATCTGGGTTGGCACATAATATTGTTAAGTTATTTTTTTTACATTCCTCTAATATTGGCATTACTTGATTTATATCGCCTGGATCTTCAGGAAATCCAGTTGCAAGTGCGAAATCACATTTACTAATATTGTTATTTATATTGTAATTTAGGTCTGATAGCAAATCTATATCCTTATCTGGCCCTATATAATAATAATTTTTATTATATTTGTTATAATTTTGTTGCTGGTTTTTTTTCATATAGTTATGTAATGACTCTCCAGATGTCATTACAAATTGATATAAGTCTTTATTGATTGAGAATTTTTCTAATACTTCCTCAACAATAAAATTTCTTCTTGGCGCATTGGATAAGAAGCAAATTTTTTTGCCAATAGAATTAAGATATTTTATTGATTCTTGTGCTGTTGGATAAGCGTTAATCCCATCATGAATAACTCCCCATATATCAAAAATAAAATAATCATAAGTATCAATATCTTTTATTGAGTTTATTAGTTTCATTGCTTTGCTATTAATTCTAGAATTTCAGTTATAGTTTCAAATGTCTTAACAAAATTATCAAATGTCTTATTATGTTTTTTTGCAAATGATTTGTCATATTTAATTTTAACAATATCGCCTAGTCTTATTTTGATGTTGTTTTTGTTATCTTCTAGAACAATCCATGATGAAGTATCGTTAATAATATTAGAAATTTTTGCACTGCCTATATATCTAGTCTCAGCTTCAAATTGATCTGTTAAATCATTTTTAATTCTTACTTTAGTATAAATATATATTTTATCATTTTGTTTAATACCATCATTAGATCCTAAGCTAATCTTAAATATTACTTTATTTTTATATTTCTTTTTTTGAGAGATGTAGCCAATGGGGGCAAAAAAATTCTTTATATCCTCTTCAATCATATATGTCGCATCATTTATTGATCGTTGCATAATTGATTCATCATATTCTTTAGGCTTTAATGCTTGATTACTAAATTGAAATTTGCCAATTTTAATATTATTACTATTAATATTTTCTTCACCATTTGCATCTCCCTTAAGTTCTATAGTCTTAACAATTGATGCATTAGGAAGTTGAATAATATTTACTTTACCCTCAACAGATCCACTATATTTATACTTTGGTGGAGTATAGTTATATTTTTTTGTTTTTTCATCAAAAGATTCCTTACTTGAGATGTATTTTGAATTAAAAGAGGATCCTGATATTTCTCCTATTATCGCATAATTCGCTGGAATAGGGCCTTTATATGAAAAATTATTATTGAGTTGTGATAATGTAATTTCATCTTTTAGCTTTTGATAATTATCTCTATTTATAATATTTGCTATTTTATTTGATGCGATAATAGTTTCTATATTTTTTGTTGCGATATTACCGAGTCCAGCTCTTATTGCTAATTTTGATTTTTTATCATTAATTTTGTAGATAATAATATTTGACTTATCTTTGTTAATCTGGTCTTTGGTAGGAATAAACTCGGATTTTGAAAGGAATGATTGATTATATAGCTCAAAATTTGATATTTTAGTTGAGCAAGATATTGAAGAAAGTATTATTAATATTTTAAAAATATTTATAATCATAATTACATTATATTTAGTAATTTTAATATATAATCACCTTTTAATTTTTGCTCAAATTCATAAATTGCTGCACGTTTTGCTAAATTTTTGCTTATAGGAGATGATCCGGTTACATTAATAATATTATTAGATAACTTATTGTTATTATTGGATAATGTAATAGCAATTTTGTAATTAATTATGTGATTATTGTAAATATAATTATAAATATTTGAGGTTTTGATTGTAACTTCGATTTGATTTCTTTTATTTTTCTTGGACCTATTTCGAGCAATTTTAAAATTTTGTTGATTTAAAAATTTAGTTATTAATTGCTTGAAATCTGTAATGTCGCTATAAATATAAAATTCTATATTCTCCTTAATAGCTAAATATTCATTGGCTAATTTACTATAATAGATTTTGTCATAATCATATTTAACTATATTTGATAATTTTTTTATTTCTGTTATATTATTTTTAATTTTGGCTAAGTTATTTAGTCTAGTAATACTGTTTGATTGTTTTGTTATTAAATCTAGATTTCGTATTTCTTGATCAAGATCTGTGATAATTTTTATACAATTTTGGTAAAATTCATTTTTATTAATAGATATTTCGTTATATATGATTTCTCCAATTTTGATAGAATTTGTAATTTGGTAATTATTAAATGTTAATGATAGTGTTTCAGATGTTATATCTTGGTATAATTCTTGAGAAATGTCATAATTATTTTCTTTATTAATTATATTTGTTTTACCAAAAATAATAGAAGATAATCTATGGCTCGCATCTAAGAGGGCATTATTTTTTGCTTCAATATTGCTATAGCCACTACCAATGCCATATAAAAAGTTATTATCATTATTTTTAGGGTTAATATACCAGCCTGGTATTATATCCGATTTATATTTATTATTTGAGCAAGAAAAAATAAAAAAGATAAGAGCAGAAAATATAAGATGGAGTATTTTATTCTTAATCTTAGCGCAATTCATCAAAAATTGCTGAATTATTATTATCAGAATTATTTATTCTTTGAGACGCTGATTGGGATTTAATTATTTTGATTTTTTCTTTATTATAATCTGAGCTACAATTTATAAAAATTATCAAAGATAATATTAAAATAAGATATTTCATTTTACTGAGAATTTTCAAGTTCTTTAAATAATGAGGTAGTAGCCTGCTGTGTCTTATTGATATTGTCAGTTGCTATGTTAGAATTAGTTAACATAGAATTAAAAGTTTTTTGTCCATTTTTTATGAATTTTGTATAATCTTTATCAGATAATAGCATTTGCACATATAATATACCATCTTTTGCTCTATATGTTTTGATTCTTTTAACTCCAGATAAGGGAAGATCTTTGATTATTTCTTTAGTAGCTTGTGCAAAAAAATCTTCTACATCTTCATTGTCATTGACTTTGGCAGCTCTAAGTGAATTTTTAGTAATTCTACTAATTTTGGATTGTATTATTGCAGCAATATTAGCTTTGCCGTCAAGTTCAGCTTTGTTTATTTGGAATTGTATACCACCTTTTGAAGGATTTGATATTCCAACTGCTGTAACGCCATTTTCTGATTTTGGGCTTAATATCCACTCAGGAAGATCTGATAAATCTCCGAATAAATCAACTTTATTTTCTTTATTGTTTGATGTGCATGAGATTGCGCTAATAAGAATGGTTAATAAAAAAAAATTTCTAAAAATTAGTTTCATAAAGCGTTATATTAATTAAGATAATAATTATTGTTAATTGAATTAAAATTAAGAGTCAAATTTCTTTAGCAGATTTCAACATCAATAATAGAGTTGATTTGCCTAATTTTCTTAATATCATTTTCATCTATTAAATATTTTTTTTCTAATTCAACTTTTGAGAATGTATTATTATTGAGTATTGTAATAATGATTTTGGTTGTAATATCTTCATTATAGGATTGTTTTTGTGATAAAAATGACTTTAAGCTAATTATTGGAGATCTTTCTTTGATTATTATCTCAATTTTTGGAATTATTTTTTTATTTTCAGTGATTATTATTTCATTTTTTTCTGTTATTTTATCTTCATCTTGATTATATCTTTTTCTTTGTTTAATGACTCTTATATCTTCATAATATTCATCTTTTTTTTCATTATTTTTTAAGAAAGAGTCTAAATTAGTTATATTTTTTGTTATTATTCTAGTACCTCCATCATCTTTTTTTACCAAGCATTCAATTACAATTAATTGGCCATCTTCAAGTAAATCTCTAGAAGAATTTATTAGCGCTTCATCAAAAATCATAGCTTCAAAAATTCCATATGGATCTGATATAGATATATAAGCAAATCTTCCTTTTGATCCTGATCTATGTTTAGAAGAGCAAACAACTCCGGCAATTTTTAAAATGCTATTATCTAAAATATCTTCTTCATTTATTCTTGCAGAATATAATACGCCTCTTTTTTTTAATTCATCGAGATGATCATCAATTGGATGCTCATTTAAAAAAAACCCAAATGCCTCAAATTCTGATTTTAATTTTTCGCTCTTATTCCAGTCATCAACTTTTTTAAGTTCGGGTAGGGCGTTAAATTCTTGATCATTACTAAAAAGAGACATTTGATTACTCTCATTCTCTTCTTTAATTGCAGAGGCATAGTTAGATAATATTTCAAAAGATTCAGCAATTTTCTTTCTATTTGTTTCTAAATTGTCAAATGATCCTGACTTTGCTAGAGCTTCTATTGATTTTTTATTTACCGATTTTGGATCTACTTTTTTACTGAAATCATAAATGTCAGTAAAATTACCATTATTTTCTCTTATTTTTACTACATTATCCATCATTTTCAGCCCAACTGCCTTAATAGCTCCAAGACCAAATCTAATTGCATATTGTGAATTTTGTGTCATAATATAATTAAAAGTAATAATATACCAACAAATATTCTATATATTGCAAATGGAGTAAATTTATTTGAAGAGACATAATTTATTAGCCATTTAATAACAATAAGAGATGATATAAAAGATGCCAATAATCCTATTAAAATTAAGCGATAATTATCAATATTAATATATTCATAATTTTTGTAAAGATCATAAATTGTCGCTCCAAATATTGTTGGTATTGCCAAGAAAAATGAAAATTCTGTTGCTATTTTTCTATTTAACCCAGAAATCATAGAGCCAATAATAGTAGCACCTGATCTAGATACTCCAGGAATCATGGCTATTGATTGAAAAAGACCTATTTTAAAAGCAATTTTTGGGGTAATTTTATCAAAATTGTCTATTTTTTGGCTATCAATGTGGTTTCTTTCAACAATTATCATTATTATACCGCCTAATATTAGGGTTATGGCAATAATAAATTCATTAAAGAAATAGCTTTTTATTATTGAGTGTAAAATTAAGCCAATAAGAGCTGCGGGTAGAAAAGCAATGATAATATTTATGATAAATTTTTGTTGCTCCTTTTGATTTATGTGAAATATAAGATCAAAAATCTTGCGATTATATAAAACGCATATTGCTAGTATTGCTCCGCTTTGAATGATAATTTCAAAAAAATTATTTTGAATTAAATGAAAATTTAGCAATTTAGATCCTATTAAAAGATGAGCAGTTGAAGATACGGGGATAAATTCTGTAAGGCCCTCAATTATTCCTAGAAAAATTGCTTTAATATAGTCGATATATAGAAACATTTGAGTATGTAATGGTACCTCTGGTCCGACTTGAACGGACACGCCTTTAAGGGGCAACAGATTTTGAGTCTGTCGTGTCTACCAATTCCACCACAGAGGCATTTATTGTAAATTTTAAATTTGGGATATTTATAAAATTATTGCAATATCAGGTTATGTTAGTGTAATATTTTAATAATAAATAAATATCTTAAATTGCGATTTATATTTAATATTAAAAATGCTAAATGATTTATCAATAAAAATTCCAAAAAATTTATTATCAAAATCTCTTGAAGAGGACTTGTATAAATATTATGAATATTTATTAACTCTTAAAAGATACTCTAATAATACAATAATATCTTACAATTATGATATTATTAATTTTCTTAATTTTTATGATAAAAAATTATTAGATCATAATGATTTTGCAAATATTACAGTTAATATTATCAGAGATTGGATGTCTAATAGGCTTGAAGATCATTCGGCTAATTCAAATAAAAGAGCCCTTTCGGCATTAAAAAATTTTGCTAATTATCTTAAAAAAAATAACAAAATTAATCATAGCAAAATATTTGACATTAAGTCACCAAAGGGCGCTAAGAAGATACCAAAATCTGTTGACCAATGTGATATTAAGAAAATTTTAAATGAAATAACAAATATAAATAAAAAATTATGGCACATTAAAAGAGATCAGTCATTGCTAATTTTAATTTATGGATGCGGCTTAAGAATATCTGAAGCTTTAAATATGAATATAGATTCTATAAAAAATGATATTATAAATATTAAAGGTAAAGGTAATAAGGAAAGGATAATACCATTGCTACCAATAATTTCTAATTATTTATATGAATATATTAATCTAATGCCTTATAAATCTAGCTTATCTGATTATTTATTTGTCAGTAATTTAGGAAATAAATATCACAGAAGAACATTTAATGAATTAATAATAAAAATAAGAAAAAATCTTAATTTAAGCGATTTAATAACTCCTCATAGCTTTAGACATTCATTTGCTACACATTTATTAGAGTCTGGGGCGCAATTAAGAGGTATTCAGCAACTTATGGGTCATGAAAATCTTGCTACAACTGAGAGATATATAAAAGTTAATAAGAAAAAATTGCTAGAAAATTATAATAAATTTGCAGTTAGATAAATTTATCTATTTATATATGGTGATATGATTTTTAATTCTTATGTAATATGTAAAAGAATATTTGGTTAATATTTGAGATCATATCCAAATCAGACATAAATTTTATCCAAGAAGCTAAATAAAAATAAAGGCTTTTTTAATAAAGATTAAAAAATTAAAAAGATTCAATTGCTCTATATTGTATTATAATATTACATAAATTGAATTATTAAATAAAAAAGAAGAAAATAGTTATTAATAAAATTACAATAGTTACCAATAGCGGTTACTATATAATATTAATGTTATAAAATTTAAAAATGAAACTAACAAAAATTTTAATTAATGCTGCATTATTCTCGTCTCTTTTAACAAATTATGCTAATGCATCTGGTTATTCATCTAATCTTACATCTACATCTGCACTAGCTAACTCATATGCTGGATCATCTACGGGGATACATGATGCAAGTGATATGTTTTTTAATCCCGCAATTTTAGCTGATATTAATAATTCGCAATTTGTTGCATCTTTCTCATATTTAGATTTAGATGTAGATATAGATAATTTAAAGCAAAATGGTAGCCCAGCTACTGGCTCAGAAATTAGCGATGCTGGTGAAGATGCAATAATTCCAGCACTATATTATGCTACAAATATAAATGATAAGATTGATCTAGGCCTTGCTTTGACAGTTCCATTTGGGTTGGCTACAAAATATAATTATGATTGGGGTGCAAAAGATGAGTCGCTAGAAAATAAAATTGAGGCATATAATATTAATCCAAATTTTTCATATAAAATAAATAATAAATTAGCAATTGGTTTTGGCGGACAAGTTCAATATATGAAATCAGCTTTCTTAAAACATACCTCTCATGGTGGAGCTAAAACTTATGCTCAAGATTGGGGCTATGGATATAATTTTGGCTTAAAATATAATATAGATAATAATATTAAATTTGGATTAGGATATAGATCAAAAATTGATCATAAATTTGCAGGATATACAAGAATTAAAGATATGAATATAAGAGAAAAAGTTAATTATAAATTAACAACTCCAGAATCTCTTTCAGCTGGATTATCTGGTAATATTAACTCTAAAACTCAACTTGCATTTGATGTAATTTGGAATAGGTGGTCNCGATTAAATCAAATAAATTTTATTCATGATAAAACATNACCAAATGAAACAACTACTTTTAAATGGAGTGATTCATTTATGTATTCACTTGGATTAAATTATGATTANGNTNANAAATTAANAATAAGATCAGCTATTGCATATGAAAAAGATTCAGTAAGTGATGCTTATCGTGGATTTGCTGTGCCTACTGGTGATAGAATATGGACATCTCTTGGTCTTAATTATAAATTACAAAAGGATCTATCTGTTGATATTACTTATTTGCATCAATTCCATTCAAGCGAAAAGATCCTTAATGATAATAATAATGGCTATAGCGCCATTTCAAAAACAAATGTTAATGTATTATCTCTTGGATTTAATAAGGAATTCTAGAATATAGGGTTCAATAAGATAGGGTTCAATTTATTGAGCCCTATCTTATTTGCCTATTATAGCTAATAACATATTGAATCGTGGTTTTAGTTCTATAATTATTTTGAATATAATGCTATTATCGCAAAAGTAATCTTTAGTTCAAAATATATATTATTGAGTTTTAATTGTTTTGAAAGGATTTTTCCTAGAGGCTTTTTGATGGATATATCTATCAATTGATATTACTTACCATATACAATTGAGCATCTTTTTGAGTACATAATATAATTTTTCTTTAATTTATCAACGGCATATATTTCTTCTATCTTAGCGTCTCTAATGGCGGCAATTACAGATTCATCGCCATTAATTCTAATAGCAGTATCGCCTAAATATGGAATGGAAAATCCGCCAAAAATATTGTGACTACATGTCTTACCTTTTTTAAGTTCATCAATATTGCTAATATTTTCTTTTTTTAAATTTGTCTGATAGGTAGTGCATGACGTTAAAAAAAGTGATGATAATATGATAATTGAAGCTAGAGATAAAAATTTATTATTTGTCATAAAAGATATTTTCTTAAAATGTTATTTTTTCTTTAATTTAATTCTATATTATTTAATCCATGCCAGATATATTCGGTTGTATATGGTAAAATTGGAGCAATTGCTTGGCACATATATATAATGCAGCTATATAAAATATTATAGGCATCTTGCTTATCTGAAGTAATTTCTTTTTGCCAAAATCTTTGTCTATTTCTTCTTATGTACCAATTATTCATAATTTCAAAAAAATTATCAAATTCATTACAGGCTTGAATAGTATCGTAATTTGATAATGATTGATCAATTATTGAAATTGATAATTTTAATTTGCCTAAAATATATCTATCTAGATTATTATCATAATCCTTATATTTCGTTATTAATTCTGCTTGAATATTATCTGCATTTGCATAAAGACATAAGAAATTATAGGCATTTAGTAAAGGTTTGATTGATAGCCGATAAGTATCTTTGATATTTTTACCATCACTGTCAAATTTAAGCTCTTGGCCCTTCATTACAGGTTGAGATACCAGATAGAATCGCATTGCATCTGATCCTATGTCGCTAAAAATAGTAATTGGGTCTGGGTAGTTTTTGAGCCTTTTTGAAAGTTTTTGGGCATTTTCATCTAGGATTGTTCCATGGCAAATAACATTCTTAAATGGCATTTTGTCAAATAATGCAGTAGATAAAACTATCATAGTATAGAACCATCCTCTAGTTTGTGCAATATATTCGGTAATAAAATCTGCTGGAAAATTATTTTCAAACCATTCTTTATTTTCAAAAGGATAATGTTTTTGTGCAAATGGCATAGATCCAGATTCAAACCAACAATCAAGAACATCAGTAACTCTGATCATTTTTGACCAATTCTTATGATCAATATGATCTGGGTCAATTCTTGGGTCATTTGGATTTAATCTTGTTAGATTATCTATATATGGCCTGTGTAAATTGTTAATATTGCAGTTAAAATCTTTATTTATCTGTTCAATGCTACCATAGACATCAATTCTTTGATATAAAGGATCGTTACTTATCCAGATTGGTACTGGGCAACCCCAGAATCTGTTCCTTGAAATTGACCAATCTCTAGCACCTTCTAGCCATTTTCCAAATTGCCCATCTTTAATATGATTTGGTATCCAATTAATTTGCTGATTTAATTCTACCATTCGATCCTTAAAAGAGCTAACCTTAACATACCAAGAGCTAACTGCTTTATATATTAATGGCGTATCAGTTCGCCAGCAATGAGGATAATTATGAATATATTGATCGGTCTTGATCCAGCAATTATTATTTTTAAGATATTTTATAATGTCATCATTAGTTTCAAAAACTTGACGTTTTTTTAATGATAAATTATCAATATCATATATTTCATTGCTAAATTTGCCACCTTCATCAACTGGGCAAATTGTAGGAATTTTAAGTGATTTTGCTAGAATTTGATCATCCTCACCAAAACCTGGCGCAATATGAACTATTCCTGTTCCTTCATCAGTTGTAACAAAATCAGCATCACAAATTCTAAAACAATTATTGGAATTAATAACTTCTTTTATTTGTGATAAATATGGAAATAATGGTTGATATTTTATACCTATTAATTCAGTGCCATTAATATCTTTGACTAGCTGATAATTTGCTAATTCATTACTATATTTTTCAATTAATGATTTAGCTATAATGATAGCATCATTATCATTTTTTAATATTGAATATTGGATATCTTTATTTATAGCTAATGCTAAATTTGAAGGTAGTGTCCATGGGGTTGTGGTCCAGGCAATAATAGTTAATTGAGCTATATTTAATTCGCTGTAAAAATTGCAAGATTTATCAATTTTAAATTTAACAGTAAGTGCCTTGCTAGTTTTTTGACGATAAGAATTATCCATTCTTGTTTCAAAATTTGATAGCGGAGTTTGACATGCCCATGAATATGGTACAACTCTAAGATCTTGATAAATTAAGCCCTTATCATAAAGCTCTTTAAATGCCCAAATAACAGATTCCATGTAGTTAATATCCATGGTTTTATAGCTATTTTTAAAATCAACAAACCTACCTTGTCTTGTTACGTAATATTCCCACTCATTAGCATATTTCATTACTGATTCTTGACATGCTTGGTTAAATTTGTCTATACCATATTCTTGAATAGCAATTTGACCAGATATGTTCTTATTTTCATTTTTTGACAGTTCTTTTTCAGTCTCCATTTCAACTGGTAGCCCATGAGTATCCCAGCCAAATTTTCTTTCAACTTTTTTGCCCTTCATAGTTTGGTAGCGAGCAAAGATATCTTTAATAAAGCCGGTTAATAAATGTCCATAATGAGGCAGGCCATTAGCAAAAGGGGGTCCGTCATAAAATACAAAATCATTATGATTGGATTTTGAAGATATTGTTTTTTCAAATATATTATTACTGTTCCAGAAGTTTAGTATATTATCTTCGATATTAGGTAAATTATGACCTTGATTAGGATTAGGATATAATTTTTTATTATTAATATTATCTGTCATTTGCTTAAGAAAATAAAATTCTTGAATTTAGCTTTATTTTTTGTAATTTAATTCTATAAATATAGAACAATCAAGTATTATTAGAGTCTAATAATAATTTATATAATATATAAAGGACAATATGAAAAAATTAAAAGTTGCTATAGCTGGACTAGGAACAGTTGGTAAGTCTGTTTATGAAATATTATCAAATGATTCTAAATCATTATTTGAAAAGCATAATGTTAAATTTGAAATTATCGCAGCTTCTGCTAGATCTAAAAAGTCATTTTTAAATGATAATGTCAAATTCTATGATAATCCTATAGAAATGGTTAAAAATGAAGATATAGATGTTGTTATTGAAGTTATTGGTGGCAATAATATTGCCAAAGACCTTATAATAAATTCAGTTTCTAGTAAAAAACATTTTATAACAGCAAATAAGGCATTACTTGCAGAGCATGGCTATGAAATAGCAAAAATTGCTGATAAAAATAATGTTAATATTGGCTTTGAGGCTTCAACTGTAGGGGCATTGCCAATAATTAAATCATTTAAAGATAATTTTGCAGCAGTTAATGATATAAAAGAATTTTATGGTATATTAAACGGTACCTGTA
The DNA here is from genome assembly GCA_020054685.1 of Rickettsiales bacterium. Classification (GTDB taxonomy): domain Bacteria; phylum Pseudomonadota; class Alphaproteobacteria; order Rickettsiales; family UBA1997; genus UBA1997. The sequence continues at coordinate 15,208 of JAHXBS010000031.1, forward strand.
ATTTTATTTTAACTAAAATGGAAGAAGAGGGTAGGGGTTTTGATGAAATCCTTAAGGAAGCCCAAGAAAAAGGATATGCCGAAGCAGACCCTACTTTTGATATTAAAGGTATTGATTCTGGTCATAAACTAGCAATTTTATCATCTATTGCATATGGTTCAAAGCCAAATTTTAAAGATCAGCATATTGAAGGAATTGATAATATTGATATTAGCGATATTGAGTTAGCTAGTGATCTTGGCTATAAAATAAAATTGCTAGGTGTTTATAAATATTTTGATCAACCTTTTCAAGCTGTTTATCCAGCATTAATTGACAAAAAAACAATGATAGCAAAAGTTGATAATACATATAATACTGTAGCTACTAATTGCTCAAATGCTGGTTGGAGCATGTTAGTTGGTCATGGTGCCGGGGGTATGATAACAGCATCTGCTATTGTTGCTGATCTAGTCGATATTGCTAATGATCATAATTCTAACATTTTTTTACATAATGCAGACTCATTAAAAGACGTGCAGATTAGTAAAATTGAAAATAGAATTGGTAACTATATGATAAAGATTGAGATAAAAAAAGAAAATATCTCAAAAGATCGTGAATTATTTAAAACTATATTTGAAAATAAATTTAATATTGATAATTCTGCTTATATTACATGTGATGATAAAATCACTGCTGGCTTTATTATTAGCAAACAAAAAGAAAGTGAAATTTCTTCCTTTGTTACTAATTTAGTTAATGATAATAACGTAATTAGTGCTAAATTTATTAGAGTTGAAAATTTAGAATTTTAAAATGAAACATTTTATCCTGGAAATTTTCAGTGAAGAACTGCCACCCTTATGTCAAGAAAATGTTGCTCAAGGCTTTAAAAAAATAATAGCCGATGAATTATTGCAATCTCAAATAAGCTCTGATGAGCTAATTATAGAAAGCTATGTTAGTCCAAAAAGATTAGCTCTTCTTATTTCAAATCTTAAAGTGGTCACTATAATTCCTGAGCAAAGAAGAATTGGCCCTAAGGTTGGTGCAAATGAAAAATCAATTAAAGGTTTTTTAAGGTCTAATAAAATTGAAGATATATCGCAATTAAAGAAAATTACTAAAAAAGGCGAAAAATATTATGTTTATGATTTAGAAGAGCAAAGAGTTAAGACAGCTGATTTATTAAAAATAATATTAAATAAATCATTAAATAAGCTGCCATCATTATGGCCAAGATTAATGAAATGGAATATAGAAAATTCACATAATAATATTCAATGGGCCAGACCTGTTAGAAATATATTATGCATGATTGGTAATCAAATTATTGATATTGAATTTGCTGGACTAAAATCAAATGATTATACTTTTTACAAGATATATGATCAAAAGTTAAAAATTGATGACGCAAAAAACTATAAAGAACTCCTCAAAAATAAAGATATAATAGTTGATCATAATGAAAGAAGATTAGAAATATTTTCACAAATTAAAACAACATTACTCAAAGAAAATCTTGCTTTGATTGATCAAGAAGGAGATAAAATTTTTAAGGAAATTATTGGATTATGTGAAAATCCGATTATATTAATGGGCAGCATTGAGGAATCATATATGAAAATTCCTGATGAAATATTAACATTATCGCTCAAATCTAATCAAAAATATTTATGCCTCAAAAATATTGATGGAAATTTAACATCAAAATTTCTATTTGTTGCTCAGTGCGATGATAATAGCAACTTAAAAGAAATAATTGCTGGAAATGAAAGGGTTGTTAATGCCAGATTAAGCGATGCTAGCTTTTTCATAAATGAGGATTTAAAGAGTTCTCTTGAGGATAAGGTTCCTTATTTAGCGAATATAGTTTTTCATTATAAATTAGGAAGCTATTACGATAAGGCGCTTAGAATTAATAATCTAACAAAATTTCTTGCTATTTTTATCCCTCACTGCGAAATATCTCTGATCGAAAGGTTGTGTCTCTTATGTAAGGCTGATCTGACAACTAGTGCAGTTTCTGAGTTTAGTGATCTTCAGGGAAAAATTGGCAGCTATTATGCATTAAAATCTGCAGAAGATGATAAAATTGTTGCTGCAATTTATGAGCATTATATGCCTGTTTCACAAAATGCCGAATTGCCAAAAACCTCGCTTGGAATAGCGCTATCAATTGCTGATAAAATTGATAATATAGTTGGATTATTTCTTGCAGGCGAAAAGCCAAGCAGCTCAAGAGATCCATTTGGAATTAGAAGGGCGGTTATAGGTATTATAAGAATTGGTTTTTTTCATAATATAGCATTTCCAATTAAAATTCTGATAGAAAAATCACTAAAATCATATCCATTAAAATTAACTCAGCATTATTTTAAAGATGATGATCAATTAATATATGATGATAAGCATGATTTGGTTCATGATATTGTAATNTTTTTTGNTNANANGCTGAAAATTTATTTAAGAGAAAATGACGGATTGCATCCAGAGATTGTTAATGCAGTTATTGATCATTATGCAGCCAATATAGATGATCACAAATATTGCGACATATTATTTTTAGCTAAAAAAATAAGATTTCTTGATAAAATTATATTTGGAGAAGATAAGCTTCATATTATTTCTCTTTATAAAAGAGTGTCAAGAATTGTTCAAATAGAAGAAAAAAAGGATAATGTAAAATTCAGCGCTAAACCATCAAAAATTGGCTTTAAAACTAAATATGAGGTTATATTATATAAAAGAGTTAGGCAAATTTACTCTAAATTTACCAAATTAATATTTAGAAGTGAATTTGATGAAGCATTGCAATTAATTACTATTTTAGAGCAGCCACTAAATGATTTTTTTGATAATGTTGTAATAAATCATGAAGACGCAAAAATTAGAGAAAATCGATTACAGCTTCTTTCATTTGTTAGAGATTTATTTGAAAAAATTTATGGCCTATCTAAAATTGATATTCCTTAAGAAATAAAATAAAGATGACTAAATTTGTATATATATTTGGAGGCGACAAAACTGAAGGTGATGCCTCAATGCGAAATTTACTTGGAGGTAAGGGCGCTAATTTAGCTGAAATGTCTAATCTTGGACTACCAGTTCCTCCTGGATATACAATTACAACTGATTTTTGCGACTATTATTATAAGAACAATAAGAAAATACCTCAGCAACTAATTGATCAAGTTAGCGAAGCAATAAAATTTATTGAAAATATTATTGGTGCAAAATTTGGCGATCAAGAAGATCCATTATTATTTTCTGTAAGATCTGGAGCAAGAGCTTCAATGCCTGGAATGATGGATACTGTTCTTAATTTAGGATTAAATGATCAAACTGTTATTGCTTTGGCTAAAAAATCTAACAATGAGAGATTTGCACTAGATTCTTATCGAAGATTTATTCAAATGTATAGTGATGTAGTTCTTGGAGTTGATCACTATAATTTTGAGTCAATAATTGATGAAACTAAATTTGACAATGCAATCAATAATGATACTGAGCTAACTACTGAGCACCTTAAATTAATAATTGAAAAATTTAAAAATAAAGTTAAGGAAGAGACTAGTCAGGATTTTCCTCAAGATGTTAATATTCAATTATGGGGTGCAATTGAAGCTGTATTTGCATCATGGATGAATGATCGAGCTATTATATATCGTCAATTAAATAAAATACCGCAAGAATGGGGAACTGGAGTTAATGTTCAATCTATGGTATTTGGAAATATGGGCAATAGTTCTGCTACTGGTGTGGCATTTACAAGAAATCCATCAACTGGAGAGAATTTGCTTTATGGCGAATATCTAATTAATGCGCAAGGCGAAGATGTTGTTGCAGGTATTAGAACTCCTCAATCAATCACTATTAAGGGCAAAGAAGGTCTCGATAGTAATCTATTATCAATGGAAGAGTCAATGCCTGAGGTATTTAATCAACTTAAAAATATCTATCAAAAATTAGAGTTGCATTACAAAGATATGCAAGATATTGAATTTACAGTACAGGATAATAAATTATGGATGTTGCAAACCAGAAATGGTAAAAGAACGGCTGCTGCTGCAATAAAAATAGCTGTTGATATGGTTGATGAAGGTCTTATTACTAAAGAAGAAGCAATTAGTAGGGTTGATCCACTATCAATTGATCAGTTACTTCATCCATCGCTAGATCCTAATGCAAAAGTTGATATTATTGCCAAAGGATTACCAGCATCACCAGGTGCTGCAAGTGGAGTTGTGGTTTTTTCATCAAAAGAAGCTGAAAAAAGGGCTGAAAATTCTGAAAATGTGTTATTAGTTAGAATAGAAACTAGTCCTGATGATATTAAAGGTATGCATGTATCGCAAGGAATTTTGACAGCAAGAGGCGGCATGACATCTCATGCTGCAGTTGTTGCAAGGGGTATGGGCACTCCTTGTGTTTCTGGAGCATCTAATCTTGAAATTGATTATAAAAATAAATTATTCAAAGCATCAAATAAAATTATCAAAGAAGGAGATATTATCCCCATTAATGGTAATAATGGTGATGTTATGATTGGAAATGTTCCAACTCTTAAGCCTAAATTATCTGATGATTTTCAAAAATTAATGCAATGGGCTGATAATATTAGATCTCTTAAAATCAGAACAAATGCCGATACCCCAGCAGATTGTCAAATTGCTAAGGAATTTGGTGCTCAAGGTATCGGTTTGTGTAGAACTGAGCATATGTTCTTTAATGAAGATAGAATAATATCAGTTAGACAAATGATATTAGCCAAAAATATTGAAGAAAGAAATGATGCGCTTGAAAAAATTCTTCCTATGCAAAGGCAAGATTTTATTGATATATTCAAGATCATGTCATCATTGCCTGTAACCATTAGATTGTTAGACCCTCCTCTTCATGAGTTTTTGCCTCATAAGGATGATGAAATTAAAGATGTAGCCAATGCTTTGAATGTTGAAATTGATTTTGTTAGACAGAGATTTTCTCACCTCAAAGAGCAAAATCCAATGCTTGGTCATAGAGGTTGTCGTTTAGCTATATCTTATCCTGAAATATATGCTATGCAAATTAAAGCAATTTTTGAAGCGGCTGCAATTGTTAAAAAACAAAATAATAGTGAAATCATGTTAGAGATTATGATTCCATTAGTCTCATCTTTAAAAGAATTACAGATTATAAAGAAGCTGATTCTTGATATTGAAGCTGAAATTAAGGCAAGCAGAAATGTTACATTTAATTATATGATTGGTACCATGATAGAATTGCCTAGGGCAGCGTTAATAGCTGATCAAATTGCTAAAGAGGCCGAGTTCTTTAGTTTTGGTACTAATGATTTAACTCAAACTACTTATGGATTATCTCGTGATGATTCAATAAATTTTTTACCTGACTATAAGAAAAATAATATTTTTAAAATTGATCCTTTTATTGAGCTTGATAGAGATGGTGTAGGGCAATTAATTAAAATTGCTTCTAGTAAAGGAAAGGAAGCTAGATCAAATATTAAACTTGGTATTTGTGGTGAACATAGTGGTGACCCAAATTCAATTGAATTTTGTCACCAAAATGGCTTAAATTATGTTTCATGTTCTCCTTATAGAGTTCCTATAGCTAGGTTAGCTGCTGCTCAAGCTGCAATTAAAAATAAATAGTCATTTTAAAAATTTATCATTGCTTTATCTCTTTTTTTGCGATGAGTCATTATTGCAAAACGATGAGCCTCGTCTCTTAGTCTTTGTAAATAATACATAACAGGATCATTCTTATCAATTGTGAATGATTCTTTGTTAATTTGATGAAACCATTCTTCTCCAGCATTACGTTTTTTACCTTTAGACATAGCTATAAATGGTATTTTTATGTTTAATTTATTAAAAATTTCATTGGCTGCATTTAATTGACCTTTACCACCATCAATAATTATAAAATCAGGATAATTATTAAATTTTTCATTATATTTTTTACTATTTTTATTTAGTTTCTTACTATCAAATCTTCTAAGTAGAACTTCTTTAAGCATGGCAGTATCGTCTTTATTTGTTAATTGTGATAATTTAGCAATATTGAATTTTCTGTAACCACTTTTGATAAAGCCATCAACGCCAGCAGTAATAAGTGCGCCAATGGCATTGCTGTTAAATGTGTGGCTATTATCATAAACTTCTATCTTCTGTGGTATTTTTTTAAGATTAAATAATTTTTTAACTTCAATTAATAATTGCTTATTATTGAGATTATGAGAAATTTTTCTTTCAAGGTTTTGCAAGGCAATATTTGCATAATCAAGGACTAATTGATGTTTAAGACCTTTTTTAGGAAATATTAAGTTAACTTTTGCGCTTAATAATTTACTTAAAAAAGAAGATATTATATTTTTTTCTTCTATTTCTTGATTAATAATAATATTTTTAGCTGGTTTTTGGGTAATATAAAATTGTCCAATAAAGCTTTTAAGTATTTCTTGATCAGTGCTATCTTCATTTTTTTTAAAGAAATATGGCCTTGAACCAAAATTCTTTCCACTTCTATAAAATGAAATATAGATAATTACTGAATCATTAATAGATTTTGCAATTATTATATCAAAATCCTTTCCTTCGCTTAAATTAATATTTTGTTTATATTGAATTGAATTTAGTGATTTAATCTGATCTCTTAAATGGGCAGCTTTTTCGTAATCTAAATTATTACTGAATTTAATCATATCTTTGCTCAGCTGATCCTGAATATCCTTAGTTTTGCCATTTAGAAAGGATAGGGCATTATTAATTGATGATTTATAATTTTTTTTATCAATGTAATTAACGCAAGGTGCGCTACATTTTTTAATTTGATATTCAAGGCATGGGGTTTTTCTTCTGCTAAATTCTTGATCGCTGCAATTTCTTATTTTAAAAGCTTTGCGTAAAATATTTATTGTTTTATTAACATCATAAGTTGAGGCAAATGGACCAAAATAATGGCCCTGATCTTGCTTTTGTCCGCGATATTTTGAAATTCTTGGATAATTATGGTTGCTAATTAATATTTGTGGGAAAGTTTTATCATCTTTTAGTAAGATATTAAATTTTGGTTGATGCTTTTTAATTAGGTTATTTTCAAGTAATAATGCCTCAACTTCATTTTTGGTTTGGATAAATTCAACATTTATTGCTAGGTTAATCATGCGCAAAATTCTGGTAGAAAGCTGATTAATATTTAGGTAGCTTGATATTCTTTTCTTTAAATCTTTAGCCTTTCCAATGTAAAGAATATTATCTTTATTATCTATAAAGCGATAGACACCACTTTTACTGGGTATTCTTATTAGTTGTTTTTTTATTATTTCAGCTGGCATTTTAATTTAAATGGTGCAAAAATTTTAATATAATATATATAAATGTTATCTCAATATTTTAAAATGGCAATTACACAGCAGCAAATCGATGAAATTAACCAACTAAAGCAACAAAAAAACTCTACAATAAGACCAGTATCTGCTGACTTGGAGCAAATTCTATATGATCCAATTGAGGTTCTAGATCATGGATTTATTAGGGTTGTTGATTATATGGGTAATGATAATTCAGTTGTTCAGGCTGCTAGAGTTTCATATGGTGCTGGCACTAAGAAAGTTAATGCTGATAAGGGTTTGATTAATTATTTATTAGCACACCGTCATACAACTCCTTTTGAAATGTGTGAAATTAAATTTCATATTAAATTACCAATTTTTATTGCAAGGCAATGGATTAGACATAGAACCGCATCTATTAATGAATATTCAGCAAGATATTCAATTATGGAAGATGAATTCTATATCCCTCAAATTCAGCACCTTGCTGCACAATCAAAGATAAATCATCAAGGTAGAGATGAAGACGGTAATTTAACTGCTAAGGAGCAGAGTCAAGTTCTTGAAATTCTTAAAAAAGATTCAAAAAATTGCTACGATAATTATTTAACAATGATTAACCAAGATAGCCAAGGAAATTCAATAGATAATGATAAAGATGGACTTGCTCGCGAATTAGCAAGAATGAATCTTACATTAAATTGCTATACCCAATGGTATTGGAAAATTGACTTGCATAATTTGCTTCATTTTTTACATTTAAGAGCTGATTCTCACGCGCAATATGAGATTAGAATTTATGCTCAAAAAATGCTTGATATTGTTAAAAAATGGGTGCCATTTACATATGAAGCCTTTATTAAAAATCAACAAAGTGGTAAAAGTTTATCTGGTCCTGCTCTAGATATAATTAAAAAACTTATTAAGGGACAGAAAGTTTCTCAAGAAGATAGCGGTCTATCTCAAAGAGAATTTAACGAGCTACAACAATTGCTAGATTATCAAATTAATCCATAAAATTATGTCTTTAGGAGTTACAGAATTAGTTCTTATATTAATAATTGTTTTTGTTATTTTTGGCGCAGGAAAATTGCCAAATGTCATGAAAGATGTTGGTAAAAGTATTAAAAACTTAAAAGATGGAATTAAAGAAAGTGATTCAAAAGATGTGCCAATTAAAAAAACTAATAAAAATAACACCAAATAATATTAACCACTATTATTCTTGTCATTAATATTGTAATTAATGATATATTGCTAATAAATAATTTATAATTTGTGGATCAGCATAGAAAAATTGTTACAACTCAAATAATTGAAGATGTAGTTAATAAATCTTTGTCTGATAAAATTCAAATTAGAGATTTAATAAATGCTATGCAAAGTTCTGGCTTTGGAGTGGCAATGGTAATTTTTGCATTTGCTATTATTATACCGACACCACCTCCTATTCCAAGTTTATTTGCAATTCCTTTATTATTCTTTTCATTTCAAATGATGGTTGGCTATACCGCACCAAAATTGCCTAATTTTATCGCCAAAATTAAATTTAAAAGATCTGTACTTGAAATAATAGTTAAAAAATCATCCCCACATATAGATAAGGTTGAAACAATTCTTAGGCCAAGAATGCAATTTATGATTTACTCAATCTTTGAGAGATTTATTGGTGCAATGATATTTATATTTGCAATATTTGTTTTAATACCGGTTCCTTTTTCAAATTTGATCCCTGGTTTAGGAATATTAATAACTTCTTTTGGTTTGATTGGTAAGGATGGATTATTTGTTATAGTTGGAATGGTTGTTGGTTTAATTGGGTGCGTAATATCAATTATAGCAATATTTTTTGGCCTTGAAGCTTTTACCTTTTTAAAAAATATTTTATTTTAAAATAATCTTATTTTATCATTTGTTTATTTAATAATGAGGCATAATCTGATATTTGAACGCTAGATCGAGTTGTTTTTGATAATTTAGGATATATTTTGTATATGATGTTATTATATTCTTTAAAATCCTGATCTGATTCAATTTTTTCTTTTATTATATCCATTACATCATTATCTTCTATATATTTTATTGCTTGTGTTTCATTGGATTTATATTTATTTAGTTGATATAGCACTGTTTTAAAAATATTGGGATTTGGTTTGCCTAAATTCTTTAAATATTTTTTAAAGAATTCTTCAAAATTACTTTTATTTATTTTATTAAATATTAGCGGGTCGGCCAATCTATTATTGCAAGCATTATTGATAGCATGAATTATATCTGGTATTGGGGTGCTATCATTATTACTACCCTGATATTTCGTTAGTTCATCTGCCCTTTCTTTAAATTCTTGTTGAATTGCATCACAAACCTTTTTATCATACCTATCTGGATAATGTTTAATATCATATTTTATACGCTCTAATAGTTGAGAGCCGAAGTAATGTATTAAAAATAATTTATCTTTAAAGAGATCATAGTCATAATATTGGCTAAATCTTTTTTCTATTAAAGGTAGAATAAATTCTTTATTTTTTTTAGATACGAATAATAACTTCTCAAGTTCTTCATGAGCTAAACTTTGAGAAATTATTGGTATTAAGTCTTGTGACAGATTATTAAACAAATATTATAAAATTAATTACCACTATTAATCCTATAATGAAACAGTTTTAATAATTATCAATATAAATTATTAATAAATTGTAAAATGCTATGATAAATAATATCACGATTTTATTCTAAGCTCATTTCTTCAGTTCTTTTAGCTCTCTCTACCTGATTGGGCGATGTTACTGCTGCAGGTTGCGGCCTTAATTGGTTAGCAAGATCATATAAAAATCTATTTTCTAAAATATCAATAGGTGTTAGACCAGATGCATTTTCTTGACTTAGTGCTTCATCAAACTTTTGTTTTTCAGTTTCAGTTACTTTTTTTGAAATATATTCTAACTCTTTTACCTTATTATTATTTGCCAATATATGTAGCAAGTTATTACCATTATTAATTTCTTCTGACTGTTGATCAATATTAATCTGATGATTTTGTGCTGATTCATTATCAAGTAATTTATCTATAGATAAGAGTGTGAAATTTACTTTTATGACCATTGAGGCGACTTGGCTTTCAAAATCATTATTCAATTCATCTTCCCTATTTTGTAAATAATTGATCGCATCACAAATATTATTTCTTAAAAAATATTTGGCTTTTTCACTGTCCTCGCTATTTCCACAAAAAAGTTTATCAAAATTTATTTGTAGTAATAATTTTAAACATGAATCATCTAGTGATTTATTAAAATGCTCAGAATTATCATCTCCTAATCTTGGAAATTGAGTGCTATCATCATCTTTTGGCACAAAATTAAGACCAAAAAATTTATTATAATCTTTGTTATCTTTGCCTTCTTCACTATCTTTACCCTTACTTTCGCTGTCCTCAGATTCGCTATCATAGTCAGATTGCTGATTATTTTGTTCATGAATATAATTGTTTATTTTTTTTACAAAATTACTTAATGCTGTTAAATCATTTTCTTTAATTATATTATTAAGATATTGTTGAGTAATTTTTTGATCTATTAATTTATCTATGATTTGATCATTTTGATATTCTTCATATAAGTCATTACTAGCTTCTTTACTTGTTAATGATTCAAATATTATTTTTAAAACTCTATTATAGTGATTTTCATTGGTTAGACTTTTAATTTCTTCTATGCTTCGTATAAAATTATTAAATTCATCCTCATCACATGCTTGAATATAACTTTTAATAGTATAACTATCCTCTGATAATATAACTGCATAGCTGAATAATTTCATATCTTTAAAAGATAGCTTATCTATGTGATATAATAAAACATGAGCTAGGGTTTTTTTAGATATCATATTAATTATTTCAATATCTTCTTTTGATATATCTTTAGATGTTAATATATAGGCTATTCTATCTTCTATATTTGCATTTTCATTATCAATTTCTATTTGCTCTTCGCACTCAGTTACTAAGATTATTTGAAGTAGAGATAAACTAGCATTTATCTCTTCTGAAATTCTGTCAGATTCATCCCAAGCTTCATTGCTAACATATGCTTCTTCTGCGTTACTCGTAATTTCCTCAGGTAATTCTTCAGAGTCATTAACTCCATTATCGAAATAACAGTTTTCAATTATGCCTTGTATATTTTCGGATTCTGAACTATTAAGGTAAATTTCGCATTTTTTATATTCCCATATAATCTTTTGCTTGAAAGTTTCATTATTATAGTAAACATCAATAAGTTTATTAATTATTTGAGATATGGCATAAGTTCTAAAAGAAGATGCCTTAACTCCACTTTCAATATCATTATATTTTTTATCAAACTTATGTTCTAATGTTTGAAAGAGTTTAATTATACTTATTTTTTCTTCATCATTTATATTTAAGAAATTGCAAAGGTTTTCAGGGTCATCAAATAAATAATCAATAATTCTGTCAATAAATTTTTTATCTTGAATATTAATAGCTAATTCTAGCAAGCTATATGTATTTTCAGTTTCTTTATATGTAACATATGGGTATTTATAATGATTTTGATGAAATAATTTATCAATAAGTGATTCATCAAAGCTATACATTAATCTATGAGTTATTATAACATCTTGGCCTTGATTAATATTAATCTTAATTACAGGGATATAATCCTCTTCTGTATATAATTGAATTACCCCAAATTTTTCTTCACTTACATAAGAAGATACTGTTCTATAAATGGTTATAGATTCTTCATCGACATCTTTAATAATAAATTCAAGATATTTTTTCTCTGCTGATGTTAGTGTGCTTTGGAATAAATAAGTAGTAAAATATTCAATTAATGAACCATCTTGATAATCAATTTCATTACCAACGTAACTGATTTGTTTTAATATAATTGATAATTCTTCTTTGGATACTGATCTACAAAAATTTAAAAAAAACTGGCAGCAGTCTTGATCATTATCAAGAAATGATTTAATGTTATCTGTATTTAATAATTTTAAAACAGCGAAAAACTCTATTATATTTTGTGGTTCATGAGTAATTTCTGTTATATGACTTGTATCTATAGATGTTTCTACATCATCCAGCTTTTGCAAATTATTAAATAAAAGCAACTCATCTTCTGTTGGATTGTCAATTTCTAGTAATTTAAGATCAGCACCTCTTTGACGATGATTAAAAATTAATTGAGCAATTTTATCACTTGAGTTGCTAAAAAAAAGTTTTGCTAAAATTTCTTTGCTAAAAATTTTATCCTTAAATTTTGCAATGAATGTACTTTGTGAGTGATCCTCACCATCAATATAGAATCTTGATAAATTTAGTGATGTTAAAGTTATTATATGCATAAGAAGATCTTTATTATCGTTAGACGCCTCGTCGATCCATTGACTCCATTTATTCCAATTATCTTCTACCTCTTCACCATATGCACTATCTGGAATTTTATTAATTAGCTGAGTGAATTTTTTGATTTCTTCATTTACTGTTTCTTTATAATTATCTATTATTGTACTGTTGACTAATAATGCATATGCATCTTCATTACAAAAGTCACTAAAATCTGGTACAAGAGGTTTATGTTGTGAAACAATTTCTCTATTGTGAATTTGATAATTTTCTATTATTTTTCTAGCTTGATTATAATCAAGATTATCACTTTCATTTATGATATATTCAAATAAACTATGCAAATTTAAAGATAAAAACAATGAAAATTCACTTCTATATTCTTTAAAAATTCTAATTGCTATATCAAAAGAAATTTTCTCAACTAAATTTGATGAAAATGTAGTGCCACTTTCTTTAATTTTATCAATTGATGCTGTCGCTGTTAGGGCTGAAAAAGCTGTCCTAGCATGAATTTCATAATCTTGACGCATAGAATCGTCATCTATTTGAATTGCGCCCATATATTTTAAGGCTAATTGATCTAAAAGCCCTTCTTTAAATTCTACTGAACTTTGAATTGCTTGATGAGTCTTACTATTTAGTACATTAAAAGTTTTTGTTAACCTTTCAAATGATCCTGCGAAGCAATTATGGTCATTTGTTATAGGAAAATAATAAAAGACGGATTCAATGTGCTTATCATCACAACTAAAATTGCTATATAATAAATCAAGTACTTGAAATAATTTTTCGAAGTAATCATCAAAAATAACAGCTTTAGTTTTAGCTGTATCATAGGAACTAATACTTAAATTAACTGAATATATAAGTCTGCCTTCTATACTTTCTCCTTTTAGTATAAATATTTCGAGTAAATTATTAAGGGTTTCTAATTTATTATTAGAAATTGAATCAGAAAGAGATTTAAAAACGCTATGCAAAGATTGCTGATCAATATCTTCAATATAAAATAATTCTCTTACAAAAGTAGCAATCTGGTCTTTTGATTTATCATTTAATGATACTGCAAAATCAAGTGTTTTTTGATATAATGCTTCTATAGCTTCATTCTTATATTGATATTTATCAGAAAGAACTGTGTCATCGGTATCACTATAATTGATAACATTTTCATTTTCTGCCAGTTTAATAAAATTAGATAATCCCATATAAATGTAAAAAAATTAATAATGTGCCATTATAACACAAATTAAAAAAATGTCAAATATATAAGGTTTTGTTATAAGTTAAAGATTAGCTATCATATAAATTTTTTATAATTTTATAATTGATTTAGAGTGATATTTGGTTTTTTGTAGGTGTTTGAGTGTCATGAGGTTGGAGGCTGGTTTTTGGAATTACAAGCTTTTTTAGCCTTTTTGTTATATTTTTCATCCAATATTTGCTCAAATTTTTTTAGCGCTAGATTATCTCTATTTTCTTTACTTTCATTGATAATACTTGTATTTCTTCTTTAGCCCTCTCTAGATTTGGAGAACCTATTGCAAAATTAAAAAAATATTCATCTAATAATATTTAAAAAGATGATCTTTTATATTTATCAAATATATCAGGAAATAATGATTTTTCATCTCTATCCTTAAATGATAATATTTCATTATTAATAACCTCTAATAAAAATATTTGATTTATATTATGGTTTGGTAAATAGGATTTTATAAATTTCAATATTCTTTCTTTATTTTGCAGTAACGCATAATAATGGATATCAGCAAGATCAATTTTATAATAATATATTGATAGAAATGATATCAATAATTGTCTAAGACCATCACTATTATTAATATTAATTTCTTCTATTATATTTAGGTAATTTTGGAAATATTTATTTGCATCATCATCTTTAAGTAATGTTGCTGCTTCATGATTTGATATAAATTTATTTTATAAGTATGATGCGCTAAAATAATTAGCATTATAATTATTATGTATGAATGATAAAATTACTTTTCTTGCTATTTCTGATAATAAGCCTTTTATATTTCTTAATTGTTGAATCACTATGCTTTTATGATTAATAATTTACAATATTAGTATTTATATTACGATAATAACTAACATGTTAATTTAATTGTGCAATCTGTAAGCCATATAATATAACCTTTAACATCATAATTACTATATTGTTTTTTAATTGCTGATTTATATATCATAAGCTGATCAATATATTGTCTTGAAACTTTTTTAGGAACCTTTTTATCGGACTTAAAATCAATAATTTCAATTATATTTTCTTTAAAAATTATCAAATCAATTCTTTTAATTGAGTTATTATGTTTTATTTCAACCTCGCTTGCAATTTTATATTTTGATAAATTACTAAAAAATTCTGATGCAATATATTTTGCAATTATTTTATTTATATAAATTTTATCGTTTTTTGTTATTATATGGCTATTTGCAATAATTAGATTTGATTGAAATTTAAGCCACTTTTGTTCATTTAGATAATTTTTATTAATAAAATCAATTATGTTATGAATTATTTCACGTTTAATTGTTAATCAATTTGTTGAATTATTTTCTATATTTAACTTTTTTTGATAGATATTTGCTGGTTTGAAGGATATTTCTTCGAAATATTTGTTAATATTATGATTATTTGCTATTTTTTGATAACTCTGATCAATTTCTACAAATATGTTGTTATTTAGCAACCTTTTATCAGTTGAGTTTTTTATTATTTGATACCAGCTTTTTTCGTCATTATCATTGCCAAAAGCAGCAATATATAACTCATCTTCAGCGCGTGTCATTGCAACATATAATAATCTTAAATATTCATCAAATGCATCATTTTGTATTTTAATTTTATGCTTATTAATGATATCATTACTATCTTTGCTATTTGAGCACCAAATAGGAATTAATGGTTCATTATCATCGAAATTAATCCATGATATATTTTCTTTTGCGCTTCTTAATTTACTGGCGCTATAAGAGCAATCAGGAATAATTACAATTGGAGATTGCAAGCCTTTTGAAGAATGGATTGTTAGAATCTTTGCACTATTATCATCATGACTTTTTAGACTTATCTGAGGGTTGCAATCATCACAGAATTGTATAAATTTTTGTAGATTATTAAAATTATTTAGACCAAAATTTTTCACAATATTATAGAATTTATCTCTAATTTCTAGGAATTGCGAACCGTAATTATTACAAAATATTTCTTCATTATAAGAATTATACAAAATTTCATAGTAAAAATTTTGTAGATTAGAATTAATTGCACATTCTTTAAAATATAAAAGCTTCTTATAAGATTCAAAATATTCCTTAATAAGCGATATATTGTCGATTATATTAGCTTTTTGATCATGATATATTATTTTTACTAAATCTTGGTCAGTTAAATTAAAAAAGGGTGATTTTAATAGTGATGCTAGGTTTAGATTATCATTTTTATTTAGCGTAAATTTTGATATTGCTAGAAAATCTTGAATTATAAGAGAATCGCTAAAATTTATGCGTGATTGGCTAGAATAGGGTATATTATATTTGTTATTACTTTGTAATTTCCTGATCAAATCCGTTTGTCTTATTTCTAAGTAAGATCATATAGTCACTATAAGTTACATTCTTTTGACTATTTTCTAGCTTTTTTTTGGTAGTAACTTCATATTTTATTTTTTTGGCAATATATTCTGCTAATAACTCTTTTGAGCTTATCTTAGTTTTGTTATTAGATTTCCAATTATAATCTTCATTATCTTGAGTTGCTACGTCATTTATTTGCGGCCAAATTTCAAATTTACCTTTTATGTTTCTGACAGCCCTATGATTTTGGTAATTATTACTGCTAATTAGTGATTTAAAATATTGTGGCTGCGAGAATATGTGATCAATATTTTTTAAAATACTAGTTGCTGAGCGAAAAGAGTTATTTAATTCTATTTTTAATAAATTACTATTATTTTTATTATAATATTGATATATCTTGTAACTAATATCACTTTGCGCTCCTTGAAATGAGTATATAGATTGCTTTTCATCTCCTACAACAAAAATTGATCTATTATTTTGCGCTGCATTNTCACCGCTAAAAAAATCATCGCATAATAGATTGATAATTTGCCATTGCTTAATATTTGTATCTTGCGATTCATCAATTAANANANGNTCATATGNGCTATCCATTTTCATTTGAATCCAAGAATTAAAATTTGGATTTTGGAGTAATTTATTTGTTTTATTGATAAGATCGTCATAATCTAGCAAATTTTTATTATTTTTTAATTCATCATAATATTTAATTGCTAGTGAGCTAAAGTAGATAATAAGCCTTGTTTCGTGACATATTTTAATAGATTTAATCTGATCATAATATTCTAATATGCTATTAGTGTGATTGTTAAGCTGTAATAGCGCTTTTTGATCTTGTAATAGAGATTTAGAGGGTTTTCTAAGAGTATTATTATTGGTAAAAAATAAATTATAATATTTTTCAAAACTGATCTTATTATTATAAAAATCATTAATATTTAACAGTATCTTATGATCAGTTTTATTTTTACTATTACTGTAAAAATTTACTAGCTGCAATATTGTATCTTTACTATTATGTTCCTTAAATTTTGCTATATTTTGTTCAATTGTTAAATCGCTGTTAATATTAAATTTATTATATATTTCATTGGTAAGATTGGTAATTGATTCATGATAATTTATAGTGCTATTTAACTCATCTTTTTTATCAATTAGATCCTTGGTAATTTCAAAAATATCATCATAATTTTTAATTGCAAAAATTTCTATTAATATATTGTGTAAATTATTGTCATTTTTTGAGTTTTGTATTATATTATCAATTGCTTTTTTGAGTAATAATTGCTGAGAATTATCTTCCAGTACCTCAAAATTTGGACTTATATTTGCTTCAAACGCAAATATTTTTAATAGTGATTGGCAAAATGAATGTATTGTTTGTATTTTTATTTTTAAGTCATTTTCAAACATCTTTAATATTAGTGACTGAGCTTTTTTTACTTCTTTAAAAGAGGGTGTGTTGCCACATATTTCTCTTATGCTATTTGTGAGTGGGATATCATCTAATTTTGCCCATTTTATTAAATCATTATTGATTCTTTCTTCCATTTCATTGGCTCCAGCTTTGGTAAAGGTAAGACATAATATTTTTTCAGGCGAAGTGCTATTTAGTAATAGGCGTAATATTCTATTGACTAAAATACGTGTCTTGCCTGAGCCTGCAGATGCAAATACCCATGTAGAAAAATTGGGATTTGATGCTAGTAATTGATTTTTTTTTATATCTTCAAGTTGCAATTTATTCTTTTAATTTTATTAAATTATAAATATAATTTTAAAATATATTAAATATCATGATTAGAAGATCAATCAAGAAATTCTTTAAATTAGAAGCTTCGACAGGAATATTGCTAATGGTTGCAACTATATTTGCAATGTCAATTGCAAATTCTCAAGACTCAAAAATGTATCATTCATTTTTATCAATTAATATACCACTTAAATTTGAAACAATTGCTTATTATAAGCATCTTACCATCAGAGACTGGATCAATGATGGATTAATGGCGGTGTTCTTTTTTTTAGTTGGCCTTGAGCTTAAAAAAGAAGTTTTAATTGGCGAATTATCGTCAAAAAGTAAAATATCACTACCTATCGCTGCTGCAATTGGTGGTGTTTTATTTCCAGCATTGGTATTTTATTATTTTAATCAGGGATTCTCTCAATATTCTCGAGGTTTTGCAATTCCTACTGCAACTGATATAGCTTTTGCATATGGTATGCTATGTCTATTTGGCAAGCAAATATCAAATTCAGCTAAGATATTCCTTGTTGCATTGGCAGTAATTGATGATCTTGCTGCTATTTTAATAATTGCTTTCTTTTACTCAACATCGATAAGCATACCATTTTTGTTAGTAACTTCATTTGCTTTTATTGGCTTGATATTACTAAATTATTTTCAATGTCGTAAAATATTGCCATATATTTTATGTGGAATATTTATATGGTTTGCAATATTAAAATCTGGCGTTCATGCAACAATTGCCGGAGTTTTAATGGCGCTTTTTATACCTCTAAAAGCAAAGAATAAGGCCATTTTAGAAAATATTGCACATAAAATATCTCCCGCAGTAAATTATCTTATTTTGCCGATATTTGCATTTGCTAATGCAGGTGTAAAAATTGATAATTTTAAATTTAGCGATCTTTATAGTGAGCCAATTATTATTGGTATTATAGCTGGATTATTTATAGGAAAGCAGTTAGGGGTCATGATATTTAGCTATTTAGCTGTAAAGTTCAAATTTGGCTCTCTTCCTAGGGGTACTAACTGGTTTGAGTTTTACGGTGTTTCAATATTTACTGGAATTGGTTTTACTATGAGCTTATTTATTGGTTCATTAGCGTTTGTAAATGATCCAGAAATATTTAGTAAAGTTAAAATTGGAGTTTTGGTTGGTTCTTTACTATCAATGATATATGGATTTATCATAGTAACAATTGCTAGCTTCTTACATAAGAGAAAAAACATACATAGTATTATATAATATAAATAGATATATAGATAAAGTTAGTAAATAATATCTATATATCTTGATTTATATTATAATGAAGATTTAAGCATCCAGCTAGCTTTTTGGTGGATTTGGAGTCTTTGTATATATAAGTCAGCTGTTCCTTCATCTCCGCCTTCTTGGGCGATTTTGATAAAATCAGCTAAATCATTTGAAAGCAAGTCATTATCATTGATTAAATCTTGGATCATTTCCTTGTCGGATAGATTTTGATTTCCTGGTTTATATTTTGAATTTTCTTTGTAAAATGATAAATTTCCATCTACTTTTTCTCCAAGTGTTCTAATCCTTTCGGCAACATTATCAATAGCAACTAAAATTTCATTATATTGCTCTTCAAATAAAAGATGTAGTTGCTTAAAATTAGGACCTGTTACATTCCAATGATAATTTTGTGTTTTAATTGCAATTGCATATGAATTGGCAAGAACTGATTCTAATGTTTGAATTATATTTGAGTTTGTCATATTAGTTTTGTTTATTTTTTCGCTATAAATCTATTATAGCATATTTTCATTATTATTAATAGCATTTTATTTAAATTGATAATAATGGTTAGTAAAATATAAATGATTACTATTATGTGATTATTTTTAAGAATAATATTATATTATCTTATTAATAGCGAGCTTAAATCCTAATATAAAGTCAGTTATTGAAGTAGCTTTTTTGCCACTTTTTTGTATTATTAGTGGTCTTATAGCATAATCACTACATTTAATTGTAAAATATTTATCAATAATGGTACCGGGTTTTGCATTACTGTTATCATTAATAATTTCTGCCTTATGGATTTTAATTATAATATCATCGTAAATTATATAGGCACCTAAATTGCCATGTAATGCTCTTATTTTGTTGTAAATTACATTTGCAGGCTGATTGAAATAAATCCTGCATTCTTGTTTTGATATTTTATGAGCATATGTTGCTAAATCATGATTTTGTTCTTTATATTTTATATTATTAATATTTGCAAGAGTCTTATTTGTTAATTTTATAGCTAAATCTGACATTTTATTTGATATAGTAACAAAATCATCCTCTTTTGATATATTGATATTTTCTTGATAGATTATATCTCCTGAATCAAGATTTTTATCCATTTTAATAATTGTCATTGCAGATTTATTATCTCCATTAAGCAATGATCTTTGAATTGGCGCAGCACCACGATATTTAGGCAAAATTGATGGATGTATATTTATTGATCCAAATTTAGCTGCATTTAAAATTTCTTCAGGAAGAATCAAGCCATAAGATACTACAATTATTATATCAGCATTTAATGACTTAATATAATCTATATCATTTCTATTCTTAAAATTTTCTGGTGTAATAACCTTGATATTATTATCATGGCCAATTTTATAAATGGGTGATTTATTTAATCTAAGTCCTCTGCCTGATTTTGTAGGCTTTTTGGTATATATTGCTATAATTTCATGATTGCTATTAATAAGATTATTTAGAATTTTACAGCCAAATTCTGAGGTTGACATAAAGATGATTCTCATAATTTTATAGTTTGAAATTAATTTTAACATATATTATAAAGGTAATTTGATATTTTTATTAATTAAGTAATTAATCATTAAATTATGCATATTAATAGCCATCATAGAAATTTTATAAAATTTATTATCATTGCTTCTATTATCACGATTTTTGATCTGATTAGCAAGGAGCTAATATTATCATATCTCGAAGATATAGCTCTTACCAATAACATATCAAATCCTAAAATTGAGTTATTACCTTTTTTAAATATAATATATGTCTTAAATAGAGGAATTAGCTTTGGTATGTTTAGCAATATTGATAATGCACAATTAATATTATCTCTATTACAGGGCTCAATAACAATGGTAATTATTTATATTTTATATAAATCTAAAGATAATTATAATAATTTTGCATATGCTATAATAATTGGAGGTGCGCTTGGTAATGTAATAGATAGAATAGTTAATGGTGGCGTTGTTGATTTTATAGATTTATATTATCATGACTATCACTGGCCAGCATTTAATGTTGCTGATAGCTCAATTTTTATAGGTGTAATGCTGATAATATTTAAGGAATTATTAATGAATAAAAGTAAAAATGACTAAAAAAATATTTATAATTTTTTTAATATTGAATTTATGTTCTTGTGCTAGTAAAAAAATCAATAAATTAGCAATACCACCAATTATGAATGATATTATAGTTAAACAAACTAATTAATTACTGTTACTGATCTTCTATTTTTAGACATTATCTCAGCTGAAGTTCCAAAGAAAGCTGGCTTCTCTTTACCATAAGAAATTGTTTTTATTCGGTTTTTACTAACTCCTTTAGATATAAGAAAATCTTGTACTACTGAAGCTCTTTTTTCACCAAGTGCAATATTATATTCTCTTGTTCCTCTTTCATCGCAATGGCCTTCAATGATAATATTAATTGATTCATCGCTTAAAAGCCATTGGGATTGCACATCTAAAATTGCCTTAGCGTCATTAGTTAATTTGGCAGAGTCATATGCAAAGAATATTCTATCTTTAACTTCTACTTCCTCAATTTGTTCATCTATTTTTGCTTGAGTTTCTTCATTAATTTTTTCTGCTTGTTTTTCATTGTTAATCGCTTGATATTGATCATCTTTTTTTATATTCGCAGTCTTATTATTATGCTGACATGAAGATATAACAAATAATGTAACTAAGATAAGTAAATTTTTTAGCATAATGTAATCTATTAATTAAATAATAATTTATAATAATTATTTATATTTAATATATGTCAAGTAATAGATATTAACTTTTCTTGTAAGAAAATTTATGTTATTAAATTGATGAATATTTTATTTGTTTTATTTGTAAATATATGTTATAATCAAAATATTAAATATTTTTAGATTTTAATAATTAATTTATTAGTTCAATGGAAGACAAATTTTATTTTGATACTAAATTTGAATCTTTTCTAGAAGGTGTAGATAATATTATCGCAGATAAAAGTCCTACAGTAAGTAATGAAGATAAGAAATTTGCTGAATTCCTAAAATCATCAAGGATATTAACTGATAAGATTCGTAATTACATAAAGGATCAAGATAAAGGTGCGTGGCTTGATTTAAGAAAAAGTTTATCTCAAAAAGAAGAAATAAATTTAAAAATTGATGAAATTAAGAAGCTAGAAGAAAATCTTTCTGACCCTTATAAAGATGTTTCTAAAAATTTATTATTAGATATTGAAAATATTTCTTATGGAATTGAGATACCTGGGAATTATGATTCTAAAGAAAAAAGATTAGATAATTTTGATATATGTCTTGCTAAAGCATTGTATGCTCAAGGTAGTGATAATTTTAAAGAAGTATATGAAAAAATTATTACGCAACCCGATTCTACAATACCTGATAGGATGAAATATTTTTATCAAAAAAATTCTGAGTTATTTAATGAATATTTAGGTCGATATGGAAGTAAACCTAGTGATGATGAGTTTTTTAATAAAATGCATGGTGAGTTAAGTGATA
The DNA here is from genome assembly GCA_020054685.1 of Rickettsiales bacterium. Taxonomy (GTDB): domain Bacteria; phylum Pseudomonadota; class Alphaproteobacteria; order Rickettsiales; family UBA1997; genus UBA1997. The sequence continues at coordinate 38,055 of JAHXBS010000031.1, forward strand.
AATTAGAAAAATTAATTGCATTATCTATACAATCTCAAAATAATTCTCCAGATTTTATCCAAGGTATTAAGTCAGAATTAGCTTTATTACAACAAGATGGTTCAGATGGTGCCGATAAACAAAATTTATCTAAATTTTTTGATGACGTTGATAAGGCATATATAAAAATGTCAAATGAAGTAGATCAGTTACAGTTGAGGAAGCTTGAAAAACAATCAAAAGAGCTTCTTGAAAATTATTCAAATAAGGTACAGTCAAATGGTGATATGGAGTCAAATCTATTTTATCTAAGGCTTTTCATGATTTTTCTGGCCTTAGCAACTCCTCTTGGTCCAGTTCAAGCTATTTTTGGTCTTGTTGATTTTATAAATTTTTTTGATATTTTAAATAATCTTATTGGAGTTATATTGCCATCTGATGCAGCAACATTTGGTGAGGGAGTGGCTGATGCTGTGCCAGTTCCTGGCGTTTCGCATATTGCGCAAGCTGCAATAGATAATATTCCTATTTTAAAAGAAGCTACTAATGTTGTCCAAACTATTATTGAAAGTGGTGCATTTGAACTTCTTGCAGTTCCAGTTGAAGTGATTGGAGATAAATTAGGTTTAATNTNANCNCTTTTAGCAATATTTACTGAGTTAGGTAATGACGCTAAAAATTTAGATAAAAAAGACAAGGACAAAGATGAGGCTGAAGTAGTACTAAAACAAATTATTGGTAATATTGATAACCTTACAATAAGTTCATATGATAAAGAAAGAGAAAGTTCATATGATAAAGAAAGAGATAAATTTATTGAACTTATTAAAAAGATAACTTCAGAATTAGACCCGGATAAATTAAAAAGTACTTACGAGTTAATTCAAAAAGTAGATCCTGGTGAAAACACAAAAAGTAACAAAGAATTAACTAGTGATGAATATAAGGATAAAATAGCACAATATATCGTAAAGAAAGCCTGTCAAGCAAAGGGTCTTAAACCACATATCCCTGATACTTCTATTACAGGGGCACAATCTAAGCAATTGTCACAAGGTAAAATATCTGCACCTACTGCTCAACTTGCTTAGCATAATTTAATATAGGTAGAAACTATATTATTATCATATCTTATAATATTTTGTAATTTAAAAATATCATTAATTTCATTTATTTCTTTGTAATTTAGTGCACCGAATGAAGAAATGCCATCATTGCCAATTATTTTACTACCTCTAATAATAACTAATTTATCAATGTAATTATTGGCTAGAAAAAATGTTGCAACATTACTACCGCCCTCTACTAAGATTGTTTTGACTCCATTATTATATAGCTCATTTAAGAAATTACTATTATTTTTAATAGAGATAATATTGTTTAAATTTACAATATTTTTTGATATTAGAAAAAGCTGCTTATCTGAATAATTTTTTATCTTATTAATATTAATATTATTACTCATTAGGATAATTTTTGGTGAATAATTTGATAATCCGTTAATTCTACATGTTAATTTTGGCTGATCTATGTGAAAGGTTTTGCCGCCAATTAAAATTGCGTCATTAATTGATCGTAGATAATGTGCATATTTAAGTGATTGCTGATTGCTAATCCATTTACTATTGAAATTTTTAGTTGCAATTTTTCCATCAATTGATGTTGCTAATTTAAGGGTTATATATGGCTTGTTATTTTTTTGAATATGTGTAAAAATATGATTTAATTTACAGGCTTCTTCATATAATATGTTTGTTAAAACCTCTATATTATTATCAGCTAGTTTTTTTATCGATTTATTAGTAATGTCTGGGTTGGGATCGCTCATTGCAACTACAACTCTTTTAATTTTATTTTTAATTATGTAATCACAGCAATTATTTTCCTTTGTTTTAATGCATGGCTCAAGAGTTACATATAAAGTAGCATTACTAAGTATTGATTTATCCTTAATTTTATTTATGGCATTTACTTCAGCATGAGGCTGTCCATTTTCTTGTGTAATTCCAGTGGCTATAATATTATTATTTAATGTTATAACACAACCAACAGAAGGATTTTTACCGGTTATGCCAATATTTTTTTTTGCTAAATTAATAGCTAAATTCATAAATTTGTAATCATTTAGATTATTCATACAATTATTACTTGATTTTTAATATTATAAGTGCAATGAAATAGTAGGTGCATTTAGTTAATAAGTCAAAATATAATTAAACTATAATTGATTTTATAAAATTGGCTAATTAATGCGTTTTGATTTCTAGAAAAATGTTTCGTCAAACTAAGGTAATATATATATTTCTGATGCGGGCAATATTATTAAGAATATTTCGAATTTTATCCTTAATAATTTTACTTAATTCATGCTCATCAAATGACGAGGTCTATTTATACGATAGAACGGAATTTATACCCTCAAGACAACCATCATATAATAGGCAAACTAATATGGCTCCAACATATTACCAAGCACAACCTCAAATTCCTTCGCAAATGCCTCAATATAATCCACATAATCAATATCCGCCAAATTCAAGGGCATATTCAAACCCATATGATTTTCCTTCTCAAGGATATTATCCATATTATGATAATGAAAGATATTACGTTGCCCCATCATATTACAGGAATGTTGAACCTGTTAGTAATCAAGTTGGTAGCATGAAATATTAATATGATCAATAATATTAATATTATCATTTTAATTATATTTGCTATAGTGATATCTTCATGTGTAGGAGGAATTAATTCTGAAAATATTTACAATATGACAGGCTTTGATCCTGGCACTAGGCCTATTACTAAGAATCAGGATTATAGCGATTATAACAGTGTTAAATTTGAAGAATTTTACAAAAAAAATAATAATATTATTCGAAATCAATCGCCAAATAATAATTTAAGATCAAAGAAAAATCAAAATAATTATTATAGTCAAAATTTAAACCCTTATCCTAATTCTAGATATTATGCTAATCCATATAATAATATCAATAATATGGGTCAACAATTAAATGATATTGATTATTATTATGTTGCTCCATATAGCTATCAAAATATTGAACAGCAATATTATAATTCGCTACCAATAAACACACAACAAATTCCAAAATATGAATTAAATTGATAATTTATGACAAAAGTTAAAATATATAGTAAAGAAATATGCCCATATTGCGTTCAGGCAAAAAATTTACTAAAAAGAAAAAATATAATTGAAATTGAAGAGATTGATATTACTAAAAGTAATAATAAGGATAAAATGATAAAAGAGTCCGGTGGTAGAATGACAGTGCCTCAAATATTTATTAATGATTTTCATGTTGGTGGTTTTGATGATTTATATGAATTAGATCAAAGTAATGAGCTTGATAAATTGCTAAAAAAATAAATTTTATACTTGTCAAAAAGTAAAACATTATTATATATTAATTAACTATTAAATATAGGCTGATTTAAATTGTTTATACATTTTAAATCTCATTATTAATTTATTAAATTATTAAATATGAAAGTAAGACCATTAGAGGATAGAGTTCTTGTTGAAAGAGTCGAGGCAGAAAGTAAAACAGCCGGAGGTATAATTATTCCTGATAGTGCTCAGGAAAAGCCAGCTGAAGGTATTATCAAGGCAGTAGGTTTGGGTGCATATAATGATAAGGGAGATAGAATACCCCTTGATGTTGAAGTTGGAAACAAAGTATTATTCGCTAAATGGGGTGGTAATGAAGTAAAGATTGATGGTAAAGAGCTTGTAATTATGAAAGCAAGTGATATTCTTGCTATTATTGAATAATCTATAAATTAAAAATAAAATAAATTATGTCTAAAGAAATATTATTTGGAAATGACTCTAGAGTCAAGGTTGTTAAAGGTGTTGATATAATAGCGGATGCTGTTAAAGTAACATTAGGGCCAAAAGGAAGAAATGTCATTATAGAAAAATCCTTTGGAGCTCCAAGGGTTACTAAAGATGGTGTATCTGTTGCTAAAGAAATTGAATTAAAATGTAAATTCGAAAATATGGGTGCTCAGATGATCAAAGAAGTAGCTTCAAAAACCAATGATGCCGCTGGTGATGGTACAACAACGTCAACTGTTCTTGCTCAAGCAATTGTAAAAGAAGGTATCAAAAATGTTGCAGCTGGCATGAATCCAATGGATCTTAAAAGAGGAATTGATCTTGCTTGTCAAGCACTTGTTAAGGAAATTGAAAATATGAGTCAAAAAATCAATGGCAAGGAAGAAATAGCACAAGTTGCTACAATTTCTGCTAATGGCGATTCAGAAATTGGTAATAAAATTGCTGATGCAGTTCAAAAAGTTGGTCCTGAAAGTCCAATAACTGTTGAAGAAGCAAAAGGATTAGAGTTTGAGGTAGATGTTGTTGAAGGTATGAATTTTGATAGAGGATATTTATCTCCATATTTTATAACAAATTCTGAGAAAATGACTGCTGAGTTTGAAAATCCTTATATATTACTTTTTGAAAAAAAGATTACTAACTTACAACCTATGGTTCCATTGCTTGAAGCTGTTGTTCAATCTGGAAAGCCTCTTCTTATTATTGCTGAAGACATTGAAGGCGAGGCATTAGCTGCACTAGTTGTTAATAAATTAAGAGGTGGTCTTAAGATTGCTGCAGTTAAAGCGCCAGGATTTGGTGATAGAAGAAAATCTATTATGGAAGATATAGCTGTATTAACTGGTGGTCAATTAATTTCAGAGGATTTAGGAATGAAGCTGGAATCTGTTGATGTTAGTCAACTAGGCCAAGCTAAAAGAGTTATAATTGACAAAGAAAATACTACTATCATTGATGGAAATGGTGCATCTGATGATGTTAAATCAAGATGCACTTCAATAAAATCTCAAATTGAAGAAACTACATCAGATTACGATAAAGAAAAACTTCAAGAAAGATTGGCAAAACTTTCTGGTGGTGTTGCTGTAATTAGAGTTGGAGGAACAACCGAAGTTGAAGTTAAGGAGAAAAAGGATCGCGTTGATGATGCTTTAGCTGCAACTAGAGCTGCAATGCAAGAAGGTATTGTTGCTGGCGGTGGTTCAGCTCTATTATATGCTAGTAATATTCTTAGTAAAATTAAAACCGATAATGTTGATCAAAAAGCTGGTATTGAAATTATATCAAGAGCAGTTAAATCACCAATTAGACAAATTGCTGAAAATGCTGGCTTTGATGGTGCTGTTATATCTAATGAGGTTGCATCAAAGAATGATCCTAAATATGGATTTAATGCTCAAAATAATGAATATGCAGACATGTTTAAAGTTGGCATCGTTGATCCTGCCAAAGTCGTAAGAACTGCACTTCAAGATGCTGTTTCAATTGCAGGTTTGTTAATAACTACAGAAGTTGGAATTGTTGAAAATAAGGATGATTCAGATTCTGGTATACCTGCTCCAGGTGGAATGCCTGGAGGAATGGGTGGCATGGGAGGAATGGGCTTCTAAAAAAATGATGACTTAAGTCTGTAAAATTTTATTAACCAGGTACTATATGTTATTTTATAATTTATTTGATATATAGTTGCCTGGTTATTTATTGACTTAATTTTATCTATCTATACTAAAAGACATTCATAAAATAATTAAAACTTAAATTTTAAGCTCATATTATTGTTTTTAAAATTGCTATATTAGTAAGCTTAGTTGATATATAGCTTTTACATCAAGTAATTTATTTCAAAAATATTTGCTTAAAATTTAATGAAAGATGTTTCTTGCTATTATAAAGAGATAATCTTGGTTAATCTAGAATTTAGATAATTTTTTATTTTCCAATTTATATATTTTATCAGCTTTTTTTGCTAAATTAATATTATGCGTGACAAATATACATGATATTTTATGTTTTTTTACCATATTTTTTAGAAGGCTGTAAATTTTAATTGATAAATTATTATCAAGATTTCCTGTAGGTTCATCTGCAAGAATTACAGATGGTTTGTGAATAATTGCCCGAGCTATTGCAACTCTTTGTTTTTGACCTCCTGATAATTGCCCTGGTAGAAAATAAATTTTATCATCTAGCTCAACTTCTGTTAGTATATTTTCAGCCTCTTTATATGCATCTTTTTTAGAATATCCCTTAATTAATAGTGGTAGGGCGGTATTTTCAATGACATTAAATTCTGATACGAAATGATGATTTTGAAATATAAATCCAATATTATCTCTTCTAATTCTATCTAGATTTTCTTTACTATTTTGGATAATTTTTGTTTTATTATATAAAATAGTGCCTTTTGTGAATTTATCTAATAATCCAATAATTTGTAGCAGCGTGGTTTTACCTGATCCCGAAGGTCCAACAAGAGATATTAATTCATTTTGATTTATATCTAGAGAGATATCATCAATTATAAGGTCCTCTTTATTACTATTATAAAAACTTTTAGAGATATTTTTTAATTTTATAATTGAAGTCATTTGGTAAAATATTTAGGCATGACACAATGTGCCATGCCTATAATAAATAAGGTTAATAATAAGGTTTAGCCAGTTGCTGATTCGTCTTCATCGTAATCAGTATCATAATCGCCATCCTCATCATCTTCCTCTTCATACTCATCATCATCGTCTTCGTCATTGTCTTTATCGCTAAAGGCAAAATCAAAATCCTCTTTATCTGATGAGTTTTCTTCAGAGTTAAGCTTATCCTTTGCTATTGTTAATACATGGTCTGTAGCATCTTCTATGCTTGTGCTATATATAGCGCTATATTCACTACTTAGGCGGTAAATTGCCGTTTCATATATTATTCTTTCACTATATGATCTTTCACTATCGTCAATATCTCTAGTAAGATCTCTTATAACTTCTGCAAGAAGCATTATATCTCCAGAATTGATTTTGGTTTCATATTCTTGAGCTCTTCTTGACCACATACCTTTGAGCTTTTTAACACCACTTCTTAATGTTAAAAAGACTTCATCCATTTGCTTTTTTGTGACAAGATTTCTAAGCCCTATGTTATTTGCAGTTTTAAGAGGGACTTTGATATCAAGCCTTTCTTTTGCAAAATGAATTAAATAAAAATTCAACTCTTTATTAGCGATAGTTGTTTTTTCAATTTTTGTTATTTTGCCAACTCCATGAGAAGGATAAACAACATAATTACCAACCTTGAATGTAGATTTATTATTTTTATTTTTTCCAACTATATTTTTAATAGTTATAGATTCTAGTTTAATTTCTGCATTATTATTGGATGACTTCTTATCGCTTTTAACAGCAAGAATTTTTTGAGCCAAATCATTTTTTGATGATTTGGTATCTTTAGTTTTTGTTGTTTTAGCTTTAGAAGCTGTATTTTTATTTTTCATAAGTTTAACTCATTTATTTGAAAAATTATTATATAGATAGTAATTTTTCACAAATAGGAAAATATTCCTATATATCAATAATAGCCTATATAAAAATCAGTGCAATAGTTTTTTTTAAAAAAATTTAGATTTTTTTAAATTTATTAAAAAATGAGTATTTTTATATATATCTATATCTATAAAAATTATTAAAATTTATAGATATATTGATAAATATTTTATAATATATATAAGAAATATATATATTGATTAATAATTATCTAATTTGTTAAAAATAATGCACATAATTTATATAAATTAAAAATGAATAATCGCATTATAAAAATTATAAGTAACATTATTGAACAACGTTTTTTTCGGCCAATATCAATAATTATTATTATCTTCTTTGTAGCTGTTAATTTATCTCCATATTTTTTTAATATAAATACTAAAAAAAATACTAATAGCAATCACTCTAATATAGATAATTATAATGTTATATTTAATGAGCAAAATATAAAATTTGATTTTAGCCAGGACCAAATTCACTCTCATATAGTAAAAATGGGTGATACAATATTAAAAATATTACTAGATATTGGAGCTAGTGAAAATCAAGCTTTTAATATGCTTGAATCAGTTAAAAAAATATTTGATCCAAGATCTATCAGGGTTGGCAATGAAGTCATTATTAAATATGGTCTTAGGGTTAATTATGATCCTAGTAATTCTGTGAAAATTGATAGATCACTTAATATTAAGTCCCTTACAATTAATCTAACAGATGATGAAAAAATTATTATTACAAATGATGGCTCAAGCTATAGTGCCAAGAAGCATAAAGTGAAATTAGTAAAAGCTATTGAAAGATATTATGGTGAGATAAAAAGCGGTCTATATCTTGACGGAATTTCAACTGGTTTGTCATCTAATAGCGTGATGAATATGATCAATTTATATAGTTATGATATAGATTTTCAAAGAGATATTAGGATTGGTGATAAGTTTGAGGTCATAGTTGAAGTTTTCTACGACCCTGAAGGAATTAGAATTAGAGATGGTAATATATTGCTATCTTCTATTACAACTAGGGGTAAAACTATTACTATGTATCTACATGAGTATAAAAATAGTTTTGAATATTTTAATAAGGAGGGTAATAGTATTAAAAAATCACTATTAAGGACCCCTGTTAATGGTGCTAGAATTTCTTCTCGATATGGAATGAGAAGACATCCTGTGCTTGGATATTCTAAAATGCATAAAGGTATTGACTTTGCTGCACCAACCGGAACACCGATTTTTGCTGCCGGCTCTGGTAAAATAACTCACAGAGGTAGGAGGGGAGCTTATGGTAATTACCTGAGAATAAAGCATAATTCACAATATTCAACTGCATATGCACATATTAGTAGATTTAATAGAAAATTTAAGCGCGGTTCAAGAGTTAAGCAAGGAGATGTAATTGCATATGTTGGAAGTACCGGAAGGTCAACTGGGCCACATTTACATTTTGAAGTTCTTAAAAATGGTATACATATAAATCCTTCTAAAGTTAAGGCATCCTCAGGAATAAGATTAAAAGGAAAAGACTATAAAAATTTTGTTAAAACAAGAAATTTAATACAAGGATATAGAAGTAATTTGCCTAATCAGATTTATCTTCAATAATTAATTGTAAAATTGTTGAATAATGTCATTTCTAATATCTTTGGCAATAATTTTTAATAAATTATTTACTTTATATTCTTCCATTTTGTGAGATGCATATCTATTAGAAGTGATGTCATAATTTTCTGATAAAGATATATTATTATTCACAATAATTTTTTTTGTTATTATATCTGTCATTACATAATTAACATTAATCGTAACTCTATTTCTTCCAGATGAACCTGTTTGGGTAATGTAAGTTGAATTAATATTTTTGCTAATATCAAATTTTAAAAGATATTTAAAATCACTTTCAATATTTTTAGGATTCATTACATCATATAAGTTATTTTTAAGGATTTGGTTATATTTTTTATTACTAGCCTGAACCTTTATTGATGAAATATCATTATCATATATATTACTATTTAATTTATATAATGGTTTAAATCCACATGATGCAGAAAGGAGTAGCAGTATAATGTAAATAATTGCGGTATTATTTATTATTTTTATATTTTTTGGCAGCATTTATTAACTCTATAAAAATTGGATGAGCTGAAAATGGTCTTGATTTTAATTCTGGGTGAAACTGAGTAGCTATAAAAAAAGGATGATCACTATATTCAACTATTTCAGTTAGCTTGTTATCTGGAGACATTCCAGAAAATTTAAGACCATTTTGCTCAAGTATTTTTTTGTAATATATGTTAACTTCATATCGGTGTCTATGTCTCTCGCTTATTTTACTAGTTTTGTAGATATTATATGCTAGGCTATTTTTATCAATTTTACAAGGATATGAGCCAAGTCTCATAGTGCCTCCAATTTGAGAATCTTGCTTTATGATTATTTCTCCTTTGTCATTTTTCCATTCTGACATTTTGGCGATTAGCATCTCTCCTTCCTGAGAAATTTCACTAGATGTTGCATTATTTATATTAAGAACATTTCTAGCATATTCTATAACAGTCATTTGCATACCATAGCATATTCCAAGATATGGAATTTTATTTATTCTTGCAATTTTAATAGTATTAATTTTACCCTCAGCGCCATCTACTCCAAATCCTCCAGGAACAATAACAGCATGAATATCATTAGGTAAATTTTGCTGATTTTTTCTTGCATTTATCCAGATAATATTTGCTTTTAACTTAAAATATAGGGCAGCATGAATAATAGCCTCGATCAGAGATTTGTAAGAATCAGGATAACCTGTATATTTACCAACAATTGCAATATTTATTTCTTCATAAGGGTTGTCAATTGAATCTTTAATTTTACTCCAATGGCTAAGGTTTACCTTACTTTGATAATCAAGATTGAAGAATTTTAATATTTCTTGATCGAGAAGATTTTGATGATAAATTATTGGAACTTCGTAAATAGATTTAGCATTGGGTGCCGCTATTACACAGGATCTAGGAACTGATGTCATTAACGAGATTTTATCTAGATGATCATCTGAGATATTTCTTTCAGCTCTACAAAGTAGAATATTAGGTTGTATGCCAATGGATCTTAATTCTTTCACAGAATGTTGTGTTGGCTTTGTTTTTAACTCATCAGCGCATTCTAAATATGGTAGTAAAGTTAAATGTAAGAATGCGCAATAATTTGATCCTATTTCATAATGAATTTGTCTTATTGCCTCGAAAAAAGGTAGACCTTCTATATCTCCAACAGTTCCACCAATTTCACAGAGCATGAAATCAACATTTTTAGCATCATTTTTTATAAATTTTTTAATAAGATCTGTAATATGAGGAATAACCTGAACTGTTTTTCCAAGATAATCGCCACTTCTTTCTTTATTTAATAGGTTTGAATAAATTTGACCTGCTGTTATATTGTCAGATCTTTTAGCATCGACATCGGTAAATCTTTCATAATGACCTAGATCAAGATCTGTTTCAGCTCCATCCTCTGTAACAAAAACCTCGCCATGTTGAACCGGACTCATTGTACCAGGATCAACATTGAGATAAGGGTCAAGTTTTCTTAATCTGACTTTATATCCGCGTGATTGAAGTAAGGCACCAAGAGAGGCTGAGGCAAGACCCTTTCCAAGAGATGATGTAACTCCGCCAGTAATAAAAATATATCTAGTCATATTAAGATAATTTATAAAAAATTAATTAAATTATAACTATTCTTAATTTAAAAATCATCATTTTTTTAACTAAAATTTAAGTTGACTAATTATATAATAATCATTAAATTATGTGATATTGTTAATTTATAAATAATTTAAATGCCTACTATTAGTCAGTTAATTAGAAAGCCTAGACGCAAACAAGTTGCAAAAAATAAAGTACCAGCTATGAAAGCTTGTCCACAAAAAAGAGGTGTATGTACCAGAGTTTATACAACTACCCCTAAAAAGCCAAATTCTGCACTTAGAAAAGTTGCACGTGTTAAATTAACTAACGGTTTTGAAGTTATTGCTTATATTCCAGGAGAAGGGCACAATTTGCAAGAACACTCTGTTGTTGCTATTAGAGGTGGTCGTGTTAAAGATCTTCCAGGTGTTAGATATCACATTGTTAGAGGTAGTCTTGATACTCAAGGCGTTAAGAACCGCAAGCAAAGAAGGTCAAAATATGGCGCACAAAAACCAAAATAATCATAATTCACTTTTAAAATGAGAAGAAAAGCCGCTAAAATTAGAAAAATTTTTCCCGATGCTAAATATAATGAAGTTATTATATCGCGTTTCATTAATAGATTAATGAATGACGGAAAAAAATCTGTTGTTGAAAAATCATTATATGTTGCATTTAATGATATAGAAAAAAAATTAGGTAGAAACCCTATCGATGTATTTAAAGATGCTTTGGATAATGTTACACCAAGAATTGAGGTAAGATCCAGAAGAATTGGTGGTGCTACATACCAAATTCCTGTTGAAGTTCCTTCTAGAAGAGGGTCTGCATTAGCACTTAAATGGCTTAAAACATCTATAACTAAAGTTAATGGTAGAAACCTTTCATCCAAAATATACACAGTTATTATAGAGTCTCTTGAAAATAGAGGTTGGGCAGTGAAAAAAAGAGAAGAGGTATTTAAAATGGCAGAAGCTAATAAGGCTTTTTCACACTATAGATGGTAATTAAGTAATAGTTTTTTTGTAAATTCTATTATATACCATATAATAAATTTACATTTAGATGCTATTTGATGCCGTTATTCCAGTTCATAAAAACGATATTAGAACATTAGAACATTGCATAAAAGGTATTAAGTGCAATGCAATAAACCTTAGAAATGTATATTATATTTCAGATTATGAATATAGTCAAAATGCCATTTGGTGTAATCAGCAGCTATTTCCCTTTAAATTTAAAGAAATAAAGGCCTTAACATATGGCAAAGCTTCTATATGGGTCTATCAGCAATTGCTAAAGTTATATGCACCTCTAATTATTCCAAATATATTACCAAATATTTTAATTTTAGATTGCGATACTATTTTTTTTAAAAAAGTTAATTTTTTTGAAAAATCTATTCCACTTTATAATCTTGGTAAAGATCTTAACTTATTTAAATCAGAGTTTTATTGTCAAACAACAGAGCATATTAAAAAATTAATACCACAAATTGAAAAAAAATACCCAGAGATTTTCTTCAATAGCTCTAAGGATTATGATTTATTATGTGATAGATTTCTAAAAAAGCTTAATTATTTATCTTATAGCCATAAAAATAGAGCAAAATATTTAAAGTCTGGTGTATGTAATCATATGATTTTTCAGCGAAATATAATAGAGCATTTATTTGAAGTTGTTAAAAGAAACGATAGATCAAATGATGAATTTTATAAAATATTTTTACGAAAATTCCTAAATTTAAATTTTGTAAGTGAATATAATTTATATTTTTATTTTTTAATAACATATTATCCACAAAGCTATAAGATTAGAATGCTAAAATATAATTCTACTTCAGTTTTTAAACCACATATTGATATGATGAGGTTTAAATATGATTATTGCTCTTATCATTCTCACCTTGCAAATGACAGTATAATAAGTAGAATTGTCAATAAAATAACATTAAATTAATATTATACTTGTTAAATATAATTTTTTATAATAACATATTTATAATAATCATTTAAATTAATAATTATAATATTATAATGGCACGACAAATTCCTATTGAAAAATACCGTAATATTGGTATTATGGCTCATATTGATGCTGGAAAAACTACAACAACTGAAAGAATTCTATTTTATACAGGTAAATCTCATAAAATAGGAGAGGTTCATGAAGGTGAGGCTACAATGGATTGGATGGAGCAAGAGCAAGAAAGAGGAATTACTATTACTTCTGCTGCAACAACATGTTTTTGGAATGATAACCGAATTAATATTATCGACACACCAGGTCACGTTGATTTTACTATTGAAGTTGAGAGATCTCTTAGAGTGCTTGATGGTGCTGTTGCTGTTTTTGATGCTGTTGCAGGTGTAGAGCCACAATCTGAAACGGTATGGCGTCAAGCAAATAAATATAATGTACCAAGAATGTGCTTTGTTAACAAAATGGATAGAGTTGGTGCTAATTTTTATCGTTGTGTTGATATGATGAAAACTAGACTTGGTGCAAGGGCTGTTCCAATTCAACTTCCTATATCAGAGGCTGAAGATTATGGAGGGTTAATTGATCTAGTTAAAATGAAGGCTGTTATTTGGGATGGTGATCAAATGGGTGCTAGCTATTCATATAAGGATATACCTGCAGATTTAGTAGAAAAGTCTAGTAAATATCGTGAAGAATTGCTCGAGGCTGCAGTTGAGCAGGATGATGATTTAATGGAAAAATATCTTAATGGCGAAGAAATATCTGAATTAGATCTTAAAAATTGCATTAGAAAGGCAACAATTAGCGGTTCTTTTGTTCCAGTTTTAAATGGTACTGCTTTTAAAAATAAGGGCGTTCAAACTCTTCTTGATGCTATTATTGATTATTTACCAAGTCCTGTTGATATTAAGGAGACTCCGGCAATTAATGCTAAAACTGATGAGCCAATAATTATTAATTGTGGTACAAAGCAACTTGCAGGATTAGCATTTAAAATTATGACAGATCCATTTGTTGGATCTCTTACTTTTGTTAGAATTTATTCAGGTACACTAACTAGTGGTACTGGAGTTAATAATACTACTAAAAATTCTAAGGAAAGAATAGGAAGAATATTGCTAATGCATGCAAATAATAGAGAAGATCTTAAAGAGGCATATGCAGGTGATATTGTAGCTCTTGCTGGTTTAAAGCAAACTACTACAGGTGATACTCTTGTTGAGCAAGGACATGATATTATTCTTGAAAGAATGACATTCCCTGATCCAGTTATTGAGGTATCAGTTGAGCCAAAATCTACTGCAGATCAAGAAAAAATGGGTATTGCACTATCTAGATTAGCATCTGAGGATCCGTCACTTAGAATTGAATCTGACGAAGAATCTGGTCAAACAATATTAAAAGGTATGGGTGAATTGCATCTTGAAATAATTGTTGATCGTATGAAGCGTGAATTTAAAGTTGATGCTAATATTGGTCAACCAAAAGTAGCTTACAGAGAAGCAATTACCAAATCTAGCGAAATTGACTATACTCATAAAAAGCAATCTGGTGGTGCTGGACAATTTGCAAGGGTTAAAATTATTTTTGAACCACTTGACGTAGATTCTGAAGAAAACTTTATTTTTGAGAGTGGGATAGTTGGTGGTAGAGTTCCTAAAGAATATATTCCAGGTGTTGAAAAGGGTATTTCATCTGCTAAAGAAACTGGTGTTTTAGCTGGTTATCCAGTTGTAAGACTCAAGGCTAGATTAATTGATGGTGCATTCCATGATGTAGATTCCAGTGTTTTAGCCTTTGAGATCGCTTCAAGAACTGCTTTTAAAGAAGCAATAGCTAAAGCATCTCCAGTTATATTAGAGCCAGTTATGAAGGTTGAAGTTATAACTCCTGAAGAATATATGGGTGATGTGATTGGCGATATTAATTCTAGAAGAGGGCAGGTGCAAAACCTTGAGGCTAGAGACATATCTCAGGTAATTACTGCAAAGGTTCCTTTATCTTCAATGTTTGGATATGTAAATAACCTTAGATCATTATCTCAAGGAAGGGCAAGTTACTCGATGGAATTTGAATGTTATGATTCGGTCCCGGCTAATGTTGCTGAAGAAATTATGGCTAAAACGAGCTAAATTTAATAGTTAATTACTGCCTTTTTAGTTAGAATATAGTTTTTTATTTCTAATTATATAAATTAATGTAAAAACTATTACAAAAACAATTGGCAGTAGCCATATTATTATCTCATTGTAATTACTAAATTTTGGTGAATTTAGTATATCATTGCCATATTTATTGGTTAAAAATTCAATTATTTCTTGATCAGATAATCCTTCATTAATTTTTTTTCTGATTAAATTTCTCATTTCAAATGAAAAGTTATTATCAGATGATAAAATTACTTGCCCTTTACATATTAGGCATCTTACTTTGGTAAATAAATTTGTGGCTCTTTCTTCTAATATTGGATCAGCAAGCTTTTCTTCGGGAGATAAAGAAAGGGCAATATTTGGTAATGAAATTAATATAATAAATAATGCAGCAATAATTTTGCTATATAATATATTCGCCCTCATATTCAATTTCATAATCTCCGGTCATTATAATAGAGTTATTTGGATCATTCCATTCTATATATAGATCGCCCCCAGGATAGCTAATTAGTGTTTTGTGATTATCAATTAATTTATTTTTAATTGCAATTGCAGCTATAGCACAAGCTCCACTGCCACATGCTTTTGTTTCACCAGCTCCTCTTTCCCATACACGAGCCTTTATGTGGTAATTAGATGTTATATATGCAAATTCAACATTTGTTTTATTTATAAAAATAGGGCTATTTTCAATTTTAGGACCAATAGCAAAAAACTCACTATCTGGAATTTTATGATCTAGGAAAATTACAGTATGGGGATTACCTATATTTGCACAATATGCTTTATATCCATATAGATTAAAGCATTGAGTCTCTTGCATTTCTTTAAGTGGTATTTCGTGCCAATGAAATTTAGGAATACCCATTGAAACTGATATCATGTTGCTTGATTCTCTTTTGCAATCTAATATTCCTGCAATGGTTTGAATTTTAATATTAGTTAATTGATGATTTTCATTAAAAATAATAGCAGCAACACATCTAGTGGCGTTTCCACATGCCTCTGATGTTGAGCCGTCATTATTATAGATTGTCATATGACAGTTGCAAATTTCGCTATTGCTAATTATTACTAATTGATCACACCCAATGCCATAATTTCTATCGCACATATCAATTAGATCCTGATTGGTGAGATTAAAATTTTTTTTTCTTTGATCAATTATAACAAAATCATTGCCAGCACCATTCATTTTAATAAATTCTATTTCTTTTGAATTGTCAATCGTCGTTAATGTCATGGCTAACTTTTAATTCTGCTTACATAGGTAAAATCATCAGTTTTTATAATTATTTCCTCACCAGACTCAATAAATTGTGGCACCATAATTCTTTGTCCATTTTCAAGTATTGCTGGCTTATATGATGATGTTGCAGTTTGACCTTTGACAACAGCATCTGCTTGATCAATTCTAACATTTATTTGATCAGGTAGAAAAATTGCCACTGGTTCTTCATTACAAAATTCAATTTTAATTTCCATTGTTTCTTGTAAATATGGCAGTGCATTTCCAAGTAATTCACTCTTAACATTGATTGTCTCAAAAGTATTCATATCCATTGCTACGATTTCATCTTGTTCAAAATATTGAAATTGAAAATTTTTAGTTTCAACATATGCCATTTCAACATCTTCGCTAGATGATAATCTGATATTAGTTTTATTGCCAATTTTTATATTTTTCATTTCAAGTTGAATATAAGCACCTCCTTTGCCTGGTTTTACATGATCTCTTTTTGAAATTTTAAATAATTGGCCCTGATGCTCAATAATATTTCCAATTCTAAGTGAGTTAGCATTTATTTTCATTGCAGTTATTGTTCTTTAATAATTTTGATCATGCATGTTGTTATACATGCTAGAGCCTCTTTGCGACCCAAAAATCCAAGTTTTTCAGTTGTTGTTGCTTTGACATTAACTTTATTTTGTGAAATCTCAAGAGTTTTAGCAATTATTTTGATTATTTCACTCTTAAAGGGTGAAATTTTTGGCTCTTCACATAAAATTGTTATATCAATATTTTCAATCTCTGCATAATTTTTAATGATTGCTTTTTTGGTTATTTTAAGCATATCTAGTGAATTAGCATTGTGCCACTTTTTTTCATTATCTGGAAAGTGATCACCAATATCTCCAAGGCACAATGCGCCGTATATAGCATCCATTAAAGAATGTATTACTACATCTCCATCAGAATGTGCTATTAATTTTTTGTTAAATTCAATATCTACTCCTCCAAGTCTAATTTTATTATCTCTTTCTGTTGCATCTTCTAATTTATGAGTATCAAATCCATTGCCACATCGGTAGCTGGTCTGGATATTATTTCTTGAATATATTGCAATTTTTTGAGCTCTTTCATAATCATCTTTTGTTGTGATTTTAAAATTATTTTGAGAACCTGGTATTATAGATACTGGTATTCCTGCATATTCATGAATTGAAGCATCATCAGTAAAAGTAAGATCTTTAAATGCAATATGAGAATTTAAGATATCATCAAAAACAAATCCCTGAGGTGTTTGAGCTCTCCATAAATTATCTCTTTCTAATGTCCATTGTATAACATTATCTGATATTTTTTTAACAGTATCATCAACAGCAATTGCAGGAATTACAGCGGGATGAGTTTTAAGTTTTTCAATAATTCCATTTATTAATTTTTTAGAAACAAAAGGTCTAACAGCATCATGAATTAGAATATATTCAGGTATTGATTCTTCATTAGCTAGCGACTTTAATCCATTTAAGATTGATTCTTGACGAGTTTTTCCTCCAATAATTGGATTCATCAAATCAAGACCACTCACCGCTTCATTGTATAATTCAATATCATTTTTATTAATAACACATATTACATCATCAATATTTTTATTATCTAGAAATGAGCTTATAGTATATCTAAGCATTGTCATATTACCAAGTGGTAAATATTGCTTTGGAATTTCTGAGTCAATATTAAGGCGCGTTCCTCTGCCACATGCGGTGATAAGTGCAACAACTCTTGAATTACTAGTCATTTTTAAAATCATTAATATTAATTACTGGACCTAAATTATCAAAAACATTATCATGGGTTGTTAAAATAACTAGACCTCCTTCTTTTATTCTTGTTTTGATTAAGCCAATGAATTTTTCTTGAAAGTGTTTATCTAAATTAACTAATGGTTCATCTAAGATCCAAATTGTTGCTGGGCATGCAAGTAATTTTGCAAGCATGATACGTTTTTTAATTCCAGCAGAAAGATTTTTTACAAATATATTACTTATATTTGAAATTTCAAAGAAAGATAACGCACTATTAAGAGCTAATTGACAATCATATAATTTTGAGAAAAATTCTAAATTTTCTTTTACAGTAAGATGATCTTTTAGAAAATTTTGATGACCAATATATTGTATATCACTATTAAAATCAGATCTTATATCTTCAATATTGTCATTGCCCCATAATATAGTGCCATTATAAGGTTTTTTGATGCCACATATTATTTTAAGCAAAGATGTTTTACCTGAGCCATTATCGCCTTTAATAATCAGAGCGGAGGATAAACTTACAGATAGGCCGATATTTTTAAAAATTTGCTTGTTATCTATATAATATGTTAGATTATTTAATGTAAGCATTATCAAAAAATAAATTTAAGTGATGATTTTAAAAACTTATGAAAATTGCACAATAGATAATCCAAAAAATCTAGTAATTTTTTTACATGGTTATGGTGCTAATGGTCAAAATTTAATTAATTTAGCAAATGAATATAAAATTGCTTTGCCAAAAGCAAATTTTATATCTCCCAATGCTATTCAAGATTGGGAAGGCGGCTTTCCAAATTGTTATCAATGGTTTTCTTTATATAATGATATTGACAGAAGACCCATTACTCAAATTTATAGTGATATTAAAGAAGCAAATATCAAATTAACATCCTTTATTGATGAGCAATTAAAAAGATTCAATTTGTCATATAGCAACCTAGTGTTAGTAGGATTTTCGCAAGGGGCGATGATGGCAATATATCAAGCACTAATATTAAAGGAGCAAGTAAGAGCTGTTATTGCATATTCTGGTAGAGTTATTATGCCTGAAATGACAAATCAAGCAACAAATTCAAGGCCAAATATATGTCTTATTCATGGTAAGGAAGATTCGGTTGTTGATTTTAGTAATTTTGAAGAAGGGATAGAAATATTAAAGCAAAATAATATTCCTTGCCAATATCTTGCTATTGATAATTTAGATCATTCAATAGATATTAAAGGAGTTAAATTTGCTGTTAATTTCTTAAAAAATTTAAATAACTAAAATGTTTTTATCACAATATTTTTTACCAACATTAAAAGAAAATCCTCTTGAGGCTAATATAATTTCGCATCAGCTTATGATTAGGGCTGGTATGATTAGGCAAACAGCATCTGGTATATATAGTTGGTTGCCATTAGGTGTTAAAGTACTACAAAAAGTTGAATCAATCATTAGAAGAGAAATGATTAAATCTGGCGCCAATGAAATATTAATGCCAACAATTCAGCCAGCTGAATTATGGCAAGAATCTAGCCGCTATGATGCTTATGGCAAAGAAATGCTTAGAATCAAAGATCGACATGATAGAGATTTGCTATATGGCCCAACTCATGAAGAGGTGGTAACTGATATATTCCGTAAAAATATTAAATCATATAAGGATCTACCAATGAATCTATTCCAAATTCATTGGAAATTTAGAGATGAAATTAGGCCAAGATTTGGTTTAATGAGGGGTAGGGAGTTTCTTATGAAAGATTCATATTCATTTGATATTGATGAAGAATCCGCCAAGAAAACATATTATAAAATCTATCAAACATATTTTAATATTTTTAAAAAATTAGGTCTTAATGCAATTGCTCTTAAAGCAGATACAGGAGCTATTGGCGGCGATCTATCTCACGAATTTCATATTTTAGCAAAAACTGGAGAAAGTGCCATTTATTATGATAAAAAATTAGATCAAATATTAGAATCTCAAAATTACGATCTTAATCAGATAAAAGATATATATGCTATGGCTGATGATATGCATGATCCTGATAAATGCAATATTGATAAGAAAGATTTAATTGTTAAAAGAGGTATTGAGGTTGGTCATATATTTAATTTTAATACCAAATATTCTAAAGCCATGAATGCTAAATTGCTAGGTCAAGATGGTAAGGAATTTTACCCTAATATGGGCTCTTATGGCATAGGGGTGTCAAGAGTGATTGCTGCTGCAATAGAAGCTAATCACGATGATAATGGCATTATCTGGCCCGAAGAAATCTCTCCTTTTGATTATATAATTATTAATCTTAAGCCTGAAGATAAGAAATGTAGTGAATTAACAATAAATTTAAAGGAAAAATTAGAAAAAAAGGGCTATGAAATATTAATTGACGATACTAATAACAGTATGGGGCAAAAATTTTCCAATGCTGATTTAATAGGCATATCAAAGCAAATAATTATTGGCCCAAGATTAGCTAAGGATAATAAAATTGAGTTTAAAGATCGTAAATCAAAAGATAAAAAGATTATTGATCATAATCGTATTTAGTTATAGTGTAAAAACCACTACTTGATCTGACAGACAGTGTAATTTCAAGAAGTAATTTTTCTAATTAACTTCAATCGAAACTTCATTATCCAAATTACTGTCCTTATTGTCAAAAAGATTTGATAAATTTTTCTCTTTGGCAATTTTTTTACTATCCAGAAAGGTTTGATATGGCGTTTTACCATAGCAATATTTTCCAGAATGTGGTCGTGTCTTATTGTTAGTTTTAAGTCAATTATCTACATCATTTTGCAGTTCTGCTATTGTGCTGTAGATTTTCTTTCTAAAAAGAATATTATAGCATTCATCTTTCATAGTCCTGTGAAATCTTTCACAAATAACATTTGTTTGAGGGGAATTAGCTTTGGTTCTTGTATGGTCAACATTTTCAGTTCCAAGGTAAAGCTCATATGGGTGATGCTCCACTTTACCGCAATATTCAGTCTTTTCTAAGTTCATTAGAAGCTCTAAGTTGACCATATGCTGGAAATTTAATAGCTATTTCAATTGCTACCTTCTCAACATTTTCAGGAACTCTATTTCTAGTTTAGATCGACCTTTTCTGCTGATTCCTTTTAAAGCTTCTTCACCAACTGTTTTATAAAGGTCTTGGTAGCGATAAAAGGTGTCTGTAGAATATACAAAGGTTTTACAGGCTTCTGACACATTGCCAAGTTGCTTGGCTAATTCCAATAAACCAAGTTTTGGTTTGATTATTTTTCTTTCTATGTTATTCGTAATTACGTGCTATATTAAATTAATAAAATATTATTTTTAAAGCACTGTCTGTCAGATAAAGTAGTGGTTTTTACAATTAATTGGCTTTTTATATCTCCTTAAAATCTACAAACATTTCTTGCAATAACTCGAAAAATTTGTTATTATTTATAATAATTAAAAATATTAATATAAAAACTATTCAAAATGTTGCATTATGATTCTGATGAGGAATGGGAAGGGAATCCTTCCGAAGAATTATTTTTCAATGATCATTTGGTAATGATTGAAGAGGACAAACCTGATTCTTTAAACTGCTCTATAAGAGGAAGTGGTGCAGTAGAATTTAAAAAGGATGAATTAAGGGATCTATGTCAGGCACTATCAAATAATACTGCATTAAGTAAATTTGAATTAAGTGGTTATGATTTGGGTAATGAAGGATTTTGTATATTACTTGAATCACTTGTAGTAAATACAACGTTAAATGACTTACGTTTAAAAGAAAGTGGAATTGTAGTTGAAAAAGGTGCAAAATTTTTAGAATTAATGGCTAAAAATAAGAATATATTATCGCTTGATTTAAGAGATAATTATGCAAAAGATGTGGAAGAAGTAATCAAGTTAATTAATCCAACTCTAAAATCAATAAATTTAGGGTCTTGTTTTGGAGCTAGAGGTAATGTATCTAAATTTCTTAAAAATTTAATAGAAAATAAGGCATCTTTACAAAAGTTATCTTTACAGCATATTGGATTAGATAAAAATCTAATAGGATTAGAAGAGAGTGCATTAGTGGCTAAATTAATTTTAGAAGCAGGTTTAAAGAAAATTAATTTAGGGTTTAATAAAATAGGAGATGATGCTTTTATAGAATTAGTTAAAGCACTTAATGATAAAAAATGTATTTTAGAAAAGTTAGACCTATGTTATAATAAAATAGGATTAAAAGGTGCCAAAGCTTTATTAGACCATCTAAGTAAAAATAATGATATTTCATTAAGAACGCTTAGTTTAAATAGTAATGATCTAGGATGTGAAGGTGCAGTTACTATTTTACAGTTACGCAAATTAAAGCATCTGAATTTAAGACAGGTAATGGATGATATATCTGTCACTTCAAATTTTGCTGATGTTCTTTCGAGTAATAAGGATTTAGAGACTCTTAATTTGAGTCAAAATAAAATAACAGATGAAGGAGTTGATCAGGTTGTTAAAGGTCTTGATGGCAATGAAAATTTAAAAGAGCTTATAATAAATGGCAATTTAATAGGAGATAAAGGAGCTGAAAATATTGCTAATATGCTTAAAAAAAACACATCCTTAATTCACATTGATTTGTTTTTTAATAAACAAATAGGAGATGAAGGTGTTAAGAAATTAGCTGATGCCCTTAAAAATAACACAACATTGCAAAAGCTCAATTTAAATTGTGTTGATATGGGAGTTGGTGCATTTAAAGCATTATCTCAGGCTCTTGAGGATAACACAACATTAATGGATCTTAATTTAGAGGGTATAGAAATAAAAAAAGAAGAAGAAATAAGTATAGAGGAAAGTAAAGAAAGTATAAGGATAAGTTTAGTTAGAAATAAAATAATACAAGCTATTAATGAATTAATTTATAAAGATGTATATGATATTGATGAAATTGATAAAAAAAAGATAAGAGAGTTAGTAATAGAAATTGCTCAAGGCCAAGACGAACTAAAAGCAATTCGTAGTCTTTGTCAATTTGTTAATTGTTCAAAAGAAATGCAGGGTGTTTTTACGCTAGGTGGAGAAAACCCTGCTAAAACAGATTCACAAAACGAATATTTATCATTATCCCCTGAATTGAAAGTAAAGATTATATATAATTTATTACCCAAAGAATTAAAAAAAATATTTTCAACCAATGAATTAAAAGAAGGCAAAACATCACAAACACAAAATGATTATAAATTAAAACAATTATGTTGTTTTCTTTACAATATATTTCAACAAAAAGATCCAAGTGCAACGGTAGAAAAACCGACTAAGTATGAATTAGGAGAAAAAGAAGTGGAGTCAAGTTCTAAACTCCTAAGTCTTCATTGATCTGATTTTATATTTTTTATTTTAATAAAAAGAATTATCAGGGTTAGGGGGAGTGTTATTATATTAGCAGCTATTATTGGCATGCTATTTATGACAATTCCATATATAAGCCATAATAAAATACCGGTTGAAAAAATAATATACATCATTAGCGATATTGATTTAGTATTTTGAGTTTTAATAGTTAGTATGGCTTGAGGGATAAAGCTTATTGTTGTTAATATACCTGCTATGTAGCCAATCATTTCAATCATTTTACTTTATATTCACTTTTAAAAATTAATAATTACTATTTTATAAGTAATAATTTAATAATAAAATTAATTAATCTAGTAAAATGACAAAGAATGAAATGACAAAGGCAAAAAATCCTTTATTATTATGTATTCTTGATGGGTGGGGAATTGGAGATGACTCAAATCCGGCTAATGCAATTAGTAAAGCTAAAACTCCTAATTATGATAGATTTCTTAAAGAATATAGCAATTCTTACATTTCTACTTCTGGATTAGATGTTGGTCTGCCTGATGGTCAAATAGGTAATTCAGAAGTTGGTCACATGACAATTGGTTCTGGTCGAATTATTTTTCAAGATTTACCAAGAATAAATAATGCAATAGCAGATAATGATTTAGCAACTAATAGTGATCTTTTATCTCTTATTTTAGACCTTAAAAAAAACAATAAATCATGCCATTTAGCTGGTTTATTTTCAAATGGTGGGGTTCACAGCCATATTTATCATATTAATTATATTGCATCAATTCTTAAAAAAGAAGGAATAGCAACATATCTTCATATATTTTTAGATGGCAGAGATGTTGCTCAAAAAAGTGCTAAATTATTTATTCAGTCATTATCAACTCTTATCGATAATAAATTGGTTAAGATTGCCACTATTAGCGGCAGATATTACGCAATGGATAGGGATAATAATATAGATAGAACAAATCTAGCTAGCAACGCTATAATAAACGCAATTGGAGATAAATTTGACAATGAAAATGATTTTATTCAAAAATGCTATGATCAAGATATTACTGACGAATTCATAAAGCCATCTGTCAATATTAATTATAAAGGAGTTAAAAATGGTGACGGTTTGATCTTTTGCAATTTTAGAGCAGACAGGGCTAGACAAATATGTGAGGAGCTATATAATAGCAATAAATTTAGTCAATATATTGCCATGACTAAATATAGTGATTCATTGGCTAAAAAATATAAAATATTATTTCCACCAATAAATATTTCAAATTCACTTGGAGAGATATTGCAAAATAATAAAATGTCGCAATTAAGAATTGCTGAAACTGAAAAATATGCTCATGTTACTTTTTTCTTTTCTTGTGGCAAAGAGCAAGAATGTATTAATGAAAAAAGAATATTAATTAAATCTCCAAATGTTAAAACATATGATTTAAAACCCGCAATGTCAGCTTATGAAATAACAGATAAATTAATTAAGCAAATTAATGAAAACCAATATGATTTTATAGTTGTTAATTACGCAAATGCAGATATGGTTGGTCATAGTGGCAAGTTAGAGCCTTCAATTAAAGCTTGTGAAGTTATTGATCAGTGCCTTGCGCAATTAGAGTTGGCAATTAATAATAATAATGGTAAAATGCTAATCACTGCTGATCATGGCAATATAGAAAATATGATTGATAATAATAATCAGCCACATACATCTCATACTATAAATCCAGTACCTTTAATATTAATAGCTAGTGATAGTAATATTCCTCTAAATAATGGTAGTCTAGCTGATATAGCGCCAACAATATTGCAATTAATGAATATTGAAAAGCCAAAGGAAATGACTGGAAAATCATTAATAAAAAATAAATGATTAAAAATTTTTTTAAAAAAACCTCTAATAAAGAAATTGCTAAAAAAGAGGAAATGGGCTGGTTTTCAACATTTATGTTGGCAGCCTTTTTTGCAATTATATTTAGATCTTTTTTTTATGAGCCATTTCATATTCCATCTGGGTCAATGAAGCCAAACCTTTTGATAGGAGACTATATATTTGTATCTAAAATGTCTTATGGCTATACTAAATATTCACTGCCATTTGGCTATAAATTTAACTATTTTAATGATAGAATATTTAGTAAAAATCCACAAAGGGGCGATGTAGCAGTTTTTAGAATGCCTGGCAATGAAAATATTAACTATATTAAGCGCATTATTGGAGTTCCTGGAGATAAGGTTCAAATTAAAAATGGACAAATATTTATTAATAATAAAAAAATAATTCAAAAACAAAGCTCTAAATTTAGAGATATTGACAGATCAACTAAACAAGAATTAATTATTGACCAATATAGTGAATCAATCACCAGCGATAAAAATATTCTTATTCTTGACCAAGCTAAAAATACGCCGCAAGATAATAGCGGCATATATAATGTTCCAAAAAATCACTATTTTGTAATGGGAGATAATCGTGATAATTCTCGTGATAGCAGATATATTGATGTTGGTTTTATACCTCACCAAAATTTTATTGGCAAGGCCAAAATTATATTTTTCTCTACTTCTAAACCTATATGGTATATTTTTAGCTGGTTTGACTCTATAAGATTTTCTCGTATATTTGATAAAATAGAATAATTTATGTCTAATTTAAAAAATTTTACTAAAAAAATTTCATATAATTTTATAAATCAAAAATACCTTGAAGAAGCGCTCACTCATCCAAGCTTTTCAAAAGAAAAAAGCAATAATTTTAACTATCAAAGACTTGAATTTTTAGGTGATAAAATATTATCTCTAATTATTACAAATTACTTATTTAAAAAATATCCTCATGAAAAAGAGGGCGAATTATCTAGAAGACATGCAGTATTAGTATCGGGAGAAATCATATCAAAAGTTGGCAAAGCTATAAATATTCAAGAATTTCTTAAAATGAGTGATGGAGAAATTAATCTTGGAGGCAAAGAAAATGATAAGAATATAGAAAATGCTGTTGAAGCACTAATAGCAGCAATATATCTTGATTCAGGATATGATGAGGCAGAAAATTTTATCTTAACTCACTGGAAATTTTTTCTTGATCAATATATTATTCCACCCAAAGATCCAGTATCNAAATTGCAAGAAATGATTCAACTTAAATCTAAAGATTTGCCAATATATATCATAGAAAAAGTAGGAGGTAGTGATCATAAGCCAGAATTTTGTGCAACTCTTGAAGTTAAATTTCTTAACAAAAAATTTAGTGCAAATGGCAATTCAAAAAAGCAAGCTCAAAAAAATGTTGCAATAATTGCGCTTGAAGAAATTATAGAAGAATAGCAACTAATTCAAAATTCTAAAAAGTCTTTAGAATGCTTATTGTTGCAAGTGATTTTATCAAAAAATATTAGGATTTAGTTAGATTGGATTTGCAACGGTCCCCGGGTCGATAAATTAGTAGCTGAAGTTCTAGCACTAAATGCAGTTCTAGGGAAATCTTGATTTGATCCCGCATCATCTGATTCTAGTCCTGGTTCAGTAGTGTCAATTTCTCTATTTAAACATAATTGCATTAGCATTATAGCTACAGAAAGAAACAAAATAGCACCAAACTCGATCCCGCTCGCGCTGAAGCTGTTATGAAGTATTTCTAAATCATTTTCATTATTTTCTGCAATGCTATTTATTTTACATCTAATTTCTTCAGAAATATTATCATCTTTAATATTTTGCTGTTCATTTAAATAATTAATATGGATATTTTTATCTTTATTAAAAGTTAAAGCAAGCGTAATTAATATATTAATAAGAGGAATAACAAGAAGATCTGCGCATGAGCGTGCTCGTGAGTGTGGAAAGTTTTGCTCTGTTAAATATTCATGCATATTAAAAAAACATTGGCTAATGAAATCAGCTAAAGCTGTTAAACCAATGCAATAATAAATAGGGGTTAAATAATTACCTAACCCTTTGACTTTTTCTAAATCACAAAATTCTCTTAAAGCTTCGTCTAATCCTGGAACAATTGAATCTATATCTATATCTCGACCACAAATTTCTTTATAATCATCACAATTTCTAGGAGGGCAATTCGCTTCTAAATCGAGATCTAATAATTCTTTATGATTAGAGAGCAATGAACAGTATTTTTCTACTGTCTCTAAAGATTGAATAGTAATGTAAAGGAAAATATATCTTGATAAAGTCGTCAATAAAGGGCCCCCTAGGTAGCGTATTAGTGTATCAAGTAATCTGCCATATCCTTCTCTTTGTCCGCTACTTTCTGGTTCTGGTGGTGAGTTTATTTCTGGTTCTGGTGGTGAGTTTATTTGTGGTTGTGTTGGTGAGTTTATTTCTGGATTACGTAATGGGTCATTATGAGTTGTGACTTGCCCGTTATTCACATTACTAATTTCAATAACTACTTCATGTCTTTCACCTTCTGTAGAAGATGGACCTTCGAGTCTTTCTTCACTGGAGGTGTCGCCTGGATCGTTGGCTGGTACATCTGTATGAATTGCAGGTAATTCATGATCTTGTGATATTATTTCTTGATAATTAACTATCATCTTATTTCTTATCTCATGCTGACACTTGGGAAGTATTAATTTTTGAGATAATGTAATTATTTGAGCTATTTCTTCTCTTATAGACGAGATAATATCTAAATAATCTATTTGAGCTATTTCTTCTCTTATAGACGAGATAATATCTAAATAATCTTGACGAACTTTTTCTGATTGTTTATCTGGATTAAAAAGATTTTGAGGTATATATTGCGGATTTTTGTGATAAAATTCTAGTGCATTATTAGTATCAGTATCTGTAATTTTAATATCTGTAGTTGATTGAGTTAAAAAGTGGTAACGAGATAAAGGGTGGTAAGTAGCAGGTGAAGTAGAATTACCTGATTGTTCCAAAATAGCTTCTATATGTACACCAAGGTAATGAGATAAAAGGTGGTAAGGAGCAGGTGAAGTAGCATTACCTGATTGTTCCAAAATAGGTCCTATATGTACACCAATTTTATTATATAATTTTTCATTTGGATCGGTAATGATAGATTTATAAAAATCTTCATCCTCTTGATTATCTCGTGGAAAATGTGGTGGAACTCCATGTTTCTTAAATAAAATTTTTAAGTATTCTTTATTTAAATTATTAATATCTAAATCCCTACTATCATTAGTATTATAAAAAAAGTTAAGGGTGTGATTATTTTTCTTTATATTATTTTTGTGCTCTTGCTTGAGTCTTGAGTATGGATCATTTAATTCTTCTTGATGAGCTGTGAATTTAACTACTAAATCTAATATTTCATGATTAAATTCAGCATCTGGTACTTCTAATAATAAATAATCCAATGGTGTAAGAGATTCTCTTTCATCATATGTATGAGCTGCTTTATTGGGTAAATCTTGCTCTGGATAATCTTTCAATAACATATTCACTATGTCGGCTCTGCCACATGTTAAAGCTAAGCCAAATGGTGTGATAGTTTTTTTATTATCATATATATAAGCTTTCTTATTGAGCAAATCTTGCTCTGGATAATCTTTCAATATCATCTTCACTATCTCGGTTCCGCCTCTTACTATAGCTAAGCCTAATGGTGTTATAGATCCTCCATCAGAAAGTATTCTAGCTTTTTTATTGAGTAAATCTTGACTTTGATACTTTTTCAACATCATCTCCACTATCTTGGTATTATTAAGTGCTATAGCTAAGCCAAATGGCGTCTCAGATTCATTATTAGATGTTTTAAATGCATTATTGAGCAAATCTGGATCTTTACAATTTTCCAACATCATCTCCACTATATCGGTTCTGTCATTTTCTATAGCTATGCCTCATACTGTTAAAGTTCTTCCATCACAAAGTGTTATAGCTGTGCTATTTAATAATTCTATATTTCTGAATAGATTAACCAATTCTTGGCTTAGTAATTTTTGATCTTGATTATTAATCATATAAATCAAAATAGCTCCTAAAATAGATATTTTCTTGTTCTCATAATCTTGACTACATTCTATTAACTGATCAGAATCGCATTCATTTAATATTTTATTAATAACATCCATGGTGATATCATTCGTGACTATGTTTTCTAGATGCTTATTGCTGTTTATTATTTGAATAAATTCTTCTTTATTCATAAGTATGTTCCATTTGGTTATAGGTAGATATTATCATTATGAAACATCATATCATATTTTATAAGTGATGTCAAATTTAAAAATGGTAAAAAAGGCAGGAAATATGGGGTACAGAGGAATTCTGTAGAATTCTGGGGGCAGACCCAAATATTCTTTAAAATCATATTTGTCTAAAAGAATTCTGGGTCAGAATTCTGGGGTCAGACCCCGATATTCCTTTCTATAGGAATTCTGGAGGAATTCTGTGGTCAGAACTCGATATTCCTTTCAACCAATTAGGAATTCTGGGGTCAGACTCCGATATTCCTTTCAACCAATAGCATAAATTATGAAGGCATGATTTACTATTTTTGGCATAATTAGAAATTTCATAATTTATAAATCCACTCTCTGTCATAATAATATTAGTTTTTTCAAACATTAAAGCTGATAATTCATCTCTAGGCATTGTAAATTTTTGATCCTTAAAATCTTTATAAAAAGAAGTGCCCTTTTCTATTGTTAATTGATATAGTGACAAATGAGTACTTGCAAATGATAAAGCAAGTCGCAATTCATTAATCCATTGATCAATATCTTGACCAGGTCTAGCATAGATTAAATCAAATGAAAAATTATCATAAATATTAGCCACCTCATTTAAAGCCTTTATTGAATCTTTTGCATTATGATTTCGACCCAAAAATTTTAAATCCCGATCATTTAGCGACTGAATTCCAACAGATAATCTATTAATTCCAATTTTTTTTAACTCTTTAAACTTCTCTACTTCAAATGAAGTTGGATTAACTTCCATTGTAATTTCACATTTATCATCAACATGCCATAATTTATTTATTTTATTTAATATTTTTTCTACCATTGAAATTGGCATTAAAGAAGGAGTTCCTCCGCCAAAAAAAATTGAAACTATTTTTCTCTTACTAGTTTTAGTAAAAAACGACTCAAGCTCTAAATAATAAGCATTAATATAGTCTTTATAATCTATTTTATCAGCAATATGGGAATTAAAGTCACAATATGGACATTTTGACAAGCAAAAAGGGTAATGAATATAAATAGATAAATTTCTAACCACTTTTAAGCCAATTTAAATTAACAATAATAAAATTAAGATCCTTCATTCATAAAGCAAAAAAGCAATATATTAGATAAAATTACATCTATATAGTAAAAAATCTAGACCCAAAACAATTAGTTTATTGACAAGATAGCAAAATATGTTATGATATAAGATAAATATTTTTATTATATATGATAATGGTATATTGCCATTACAATAAAATAAAAGTTAACACATAAGAAGCTATAAAATAATAAATTTTAATATATGAAAACAAAACCTGAAAGATCGACATTATTAAAAATTATAACTATTACTACTTCTCTTTTTCAACCATCGCAAAGCACCGGAGTTAATACAAGGGGGAGTAATACCATTTCACCATCAGTAAAAGATGATGCTGGATTTACACAAATCACTCCTTATAAAGCTCCATTACAATTAAAAAAAAGTGTTTCTGTTGGTGTTAGTAATACAAATACTCTTCTTGACGCAATCAAAAGTGGTGATGCAAAAACTGTTGAGTTATTATTAAAAAACGGTGCAGATCCTAATAAGGCTGATAAAGAAGGAAGAACTGTTCTTATGGTTGCTGCAAATTATGGCTATGAAAAAATTACTCAACTATCATTAAATAAAGATGCAGATCCAAATAAAGCTGATAATAATGGCTTTACCGCTCTTTATTTTGCTGCACAAAATGGTCTTTTAAATGTAATAGAGTGCTTAGTTAAAAAAGGTGCTGATGTTAATAAGGCTGATAATAATGGCGTTACCCCTCTTCATATTGCTGCATATACTGGTCGTTTAGATGTAGTAAAATACTTAGTTAAAAAAGGTGCTAATGTTAATAAGGCTAATAATAAAGGCTTTACCCCTCTTTATATTGCTGCACAAAATGGTCGTTTAGATATAATAGAGTGCTTAGTTAAAAAAGGTGCTGATGTTAATCAGGCTGATAATATTGGCGATACCCCTCTTATGCTTGCTGCAGATAAAGGTTATAAAAAAATTGTTGAATTATTATTAGAAAAAGGTGCAAATCTTGATCAATCAAATGTTGATAAATCTCTTGCAATTGCTAAAAAAAATGATAATGAAGTAATTGCTACATTACTACAAAATTATATTGAAAAATCTAATAATCAAGAAGAAGGAAAAAACTCAGGATCCTATATATTTCCAGGCATCGCTTTAATAATGATATTGCGATCCCATATCTTTTCAACCATCGCTTTAGCAATAATATTGCCACTCTTACACCCAGCATCACGAATTATAAGTGAGGCATATCGCAAAATTTCAACAAGACACAATATAAGGGAGATAGCTAATATTTCAAAAGAAGAAGCTGAAAATAATCTCAAAAAAAGTAAAGAAAAAGTAATGACTGATATTATAAGATTATTAAATAAAATATCTACTAGCTTTATGTTTGAACTTAATGAAAAAGACAATATATTATCTCTTAAATTAACTCCCGATGATGAAAAACAAAAATACTTAATTACTAAAATCATCAACTCTAATAATAAAAATAGATTTTTTATTGTAAGTAAAACAATTAAAATTTCTTTAAATGAACCCGATAATTGTCCATATGAAAGAGATATAGATATATATCGAATAAAAAAAGATTTTACAGCAGCACTTGATTCCATTAAAAAATCAATAGAAGCAAGAGAACTTGCAGATAAAAAAGGTAAAGAATTAAAAGAGCAAATTTCAGAAGCTAAGCATCTACTACAAAATACATTAGATAATATTGCTAAAAAAGAACATAGATTACAAACATTTATAGAGCATAAAAATCCTGAAGGAGCTAGTAAAATTAAGGAATCATTATGCGCATTGGTAGAAGGTGCAATAAAATATCATGAAACACTAAAAACACTAGATACAAATGACAATGATAAAAACAATAACGCTCAAATAGCTGATTTAGAAAAAAAATTAAATGATTACAAAGTAAGTCAAGTAGCGGCAGTAGGTCAAGATAATTCTGGAGAGGTAGCGGGTCAAGCCGTTCCTGCAGCGTCAACAAGTCAAGAGGTAGAAGATCAAAGTGAGTCTGCAGCGTCAACAAGTCAAGGGGTAGAAGATCAAAGTGAGTCTGCAGCGTCAACAAGTCAAGAGGTAGTAGATCAAACTAAGCCTACAGAGGAGATACAATCGATACATACTCCGACTCTACCAATATCATTTCCATCAGCTAGAACAATTGAACAAAAACTTACCCTAAGTGATTTAAACAAATTTAGAGATTTATTATATGGAATAAGTCAAGGAACTTTTATCATGATTGAATCAGCTCAAGAAAAGCCTAATAGCGCAAATCCATTAACTTCAGAAGAAGCAAAAGAAATTGCTAAAACTACATCAAGTGTTTTTGAAGAATCAAAACAAAAAGCTGCAGCAACGCAAGATAACGAAAAGCTAAATCAAGAAAAAGAAAATTTCCATGCTTTATTGGAACAAGCTATTCAAAACGTACAATACAATTCACAACAACTACCTCAACAAGCAGAATATAAAACGATTAAAAGTTTAATTTATGCTTTCTTATGCCATTGTACTGGAGATGAAGAAAGTGTGAAAGAGGCTTATATTAAAATAGAGAATGAAGGTAAACAAACCGGATCCTATACAGGGTTAGGACATGCTAGTGGCAATACAATAGAAAATTTAAAAAGTCTTCAAGATTTACTACAGCATTTTATTGCAAGTAAAAGTGACATAGAAACAAGAATATTTCAAGCTGCCAACTATAATGATCTAATAGAATTTTTACAAAGTCATCACCTTCTAAAAAAAGATATTAATCCAGAACAGCCTCAAATAAAAAGAATTATATATGACATTCCAAAAAATCCGCAAGAATATGTTATCGATTTGGCTAAAGAAATAATAATTAATCCAGAAATAAAAGCTCAAGATGCTGGATTTGCAAGTACAATAAAAAAAGAAATAGAAGAATTTATCACGGGTAATAAATTATTGTTAAATCATGTTGAAAGTAACAAGGAAAATGGACAATTGTTAATTATGATAGCAGATAATGATGTGGAATCTTTCCTAAGGGAAGATATAAAAAAAGACTTTAAAGACCTTAAAAGAATCATTGAAATATCTTTAAATAATGAAGAGCAAGAAGAAGATATAGCAGAATCTTTTAACAGAACTACTTTTAGTTATTTTATGAATAAATTAATAGATATTTTCACACAAGAGGAGCATAAAATAAAAACTGAGCACCGAGATAGAGAAGTAGGGCAAGCAAGGTAATAAAAATTAGAGTCAAATACCCATATTATCAATTGCAATTTATTTTGATAAATAATAAAATTGAAAATGATTATCATTATTAATTGTTATTTACATAAATAAATGTTTCAAATTTCATTAATGGTATTTAGAGAAATTCTAGAAATAGCCATTGTTATTGGCGTCTTATGCGCTGTCACTAAAGAATTAAAAAATAGAAGCTACTGGATTTTTAGTGGAGCTACAATGGGAATACTTGGCTCAGTCGCCCTAGCCTTTTTCATGAAATCAATATCGCAAAGCTTTTCTGGCCATGGTAAAGAATTATTCAACGCAACTATTTTATTATTTGCCTCACTCATGATCGGCTTTACCGTGATCTGGATGCAAACTCATGCTCGAGAAATTAACACAAAACTAAAAGAAGTTGGCAAAGCTATTGAAAATAAAGAAAAATCTTTATTTATCTTATCTTTCATAACCTTTTTTACTATTATTCGTGAAGGTGCTGAAATTGTACTATTTAGCTATAGTCATTACATAAGCTACTCAAATATAAATGCATTAATTTCTGGAATTACTGTTGGGCTATTTATAGGTTGCGGAGTGGGTATTGCCTTTTATTGCGGTATGATGCGCGCTTTTGGCAAATATTTCTTTAAAATTACAAGCTATTTTTTAATTTTATTATCAAGCGCCATTTTAATGAAATCTATTGGCTATTTTGTAAAAGCTGGAATTATTCCAGCACTAGGAAGCCCTATAATTGATTTATCAGCAATTTTACCCAAAGCTAGCTTTACAGGACAATTTCTTCATGTTACAATAGGATATATAGACAAACCTTACGGATCTCAGCTAATATCATATATATGCGCCTTGTTAATTTTACTACTCTTAACTTACAATAATAATAAAAAATTAAATAAAATTTAACCCTTGAAAAAGGAAAAATTATTAATATATATCTAACTATATTTTAATTTAATTTTTTTAAAAATGTCAAAAGTTATTGGAATTGACCTTGGAACTACTAATTCATGCGTTGCTATCATGGATGGTAAAAATGCCAAAGTTATAGAAAATTCAGAAGGTGCTAGAACAACACCCTCAATAGTAGCATTCACGCAGGAAGAAAAAATTGTTGGCGCCGCTGCCAAGAGACAAGCTGTTACCAATCCAGAAAATACAATCTTTGGAATTAAGCGTTTAATTGGACGCAGATATGACGACCCATTAACTGAAAAAGATAAAAAACTAGTTCCTTATAAAATTGTTAAATCATCTAATGGTGATGCTTGGGTTGATGTTAAAAAAGAAAAATACTCACCTAGCCAAATTTCAGCCTTTACCTTAACCAAAATGAAAGAAACTGCTGAAAGTTACTTGGGACAAAAAGTTGAAAAGGCAGTAATTACAGTGCCGGCATATTTTAACGATTCTCAAAGACAAGCAACTAAAGATGCTGGTAAAATTGCTGGCCTTGAGGTTCTTAGAATAATTAATGAACCGACAGCTGCAGCATTAGCATATGGTCTTGAAAAAAAAGAAGGGCAAATAATTGCTGTTTATGATCTTGGTGGGGGTACGTTTGATGTATCTATTCTAGAAATTGGTGATGGTGTTTTTGAAGTAAAAGCAACTAATGGCGACACATTCCTAGGTGGTGAAGATTTTGATATGAAAATATTAGAATTTTTAAAAGATGAGTTCAAAAAAGATTCTGGCATGGATTTATCAAAAGACCCTCTAGCCCTTCAAAGACTTAAAGAAGCTGCAGAAAAGGCTAAAATTGAGCTTTCTTCTGCCCTTGAAACTGAAATAAATTTACCTTACATAACTGCAGATGCATCTGGACCTAAGCATTTAAATGTTAAATTATCTAGATCAAAATTAGAGCAATTAGTAGATAATTTAATCCAAAGAACAATCAAGCCTTGTGAAAACGCTCTTAAAGATGCAGGCCTTAAAGCTTCTGAGATCAATGAAGTTATTCTAGTTGGCGGCATGACTAGAATGCCTAAAGTTATTGAAACTGTAAAAAAATTCTTTAATAAAGAGCCAAATAAAGGTGTTAATCCAGATGAAGTTGTGGCACTTGGAGCTGCAATTCAAGCAGGTGTATTACAAGGCGATGTCAAGGATGTACTTCTTCTTGATGTTACCCCATTATCACTTGGAATTGAAACAGCTGGCGGTGTATTTACTAGATTAATTGATCGAAATACCACAATACCAACAAATAAGAGTCAAACCTTCTCTACTGCTGCAGATAACCAGACTGCTGTTACTATTAAAGTATTTCAAGGTGAAAGAGATATTGCTGTTCACAACAAACTTCTTGGCGAATTTAACCTTGAAGGGATTGCACCTGCCCCAAGAGGCATGCCCCAAATTGAAGTAACATTCGATATTGACGCCAATGGAGTTGTTAATGTTTCTGCCAAAGATAAAAATACTGGCAAAGAGCAACAAATTAAAATTCAATCCTCAGGCGGTCTTTCTGAAGATGAAATTGAAAAAATGGTAAAAGATGCCAAAGCAAATGCATCGGCCGATAAAGAAAGAAAAGAGCTTATTGAAGCAAAAAACCAAGCTGAGTCAATGATTTATGAAACAGAGAAATCTCTTAAAGAGCATTCTGATAAAGTAGATGAGGCAACTAAATCTGATATTGAATCTGCTCTTCAAAATCTTAAGGATATTAATTCCAAAGAAGATGCTAAAGCTGCAGATCTAAAGCAAGCATCTGAAGATCTAATGCAAAAATCTATGAAACTTGGCGAAGCAGTATATAAAGCAAGTCAAGAACAATCTCAAAACACTGAATCTAATCAAGAATCTAAAAATGAAGAACAGCCCGACAATAAAGATAAAAAAGTTGTTGACGGTGAATTTGAAGATGTTACCGATGAGGATAAAGATAAAAAAGATTAATAATTAACCATATTAGCTATTTAAACAATAGCTAATATGTTATATTATCTTAATTACTCTATTTAAATTAAAGAATTACACAGCAGCTCTTACAAGAAAAATTTTGAGCTTTAAGATTTCTTATATATTGCGTGCAAGGCATCCAATCATCTGGCTTAACTGGATCTACAATATTTTCTTTACTTTTATCGTCCGAACTCCCATGATCCTGCACAATACTACATCTTTTTTCATTTTTAGATGGCGAACTATCCTTTTTACTACCTACAGGGCTACTATGTGAAAGAGATTCAAAATTATCATTACTAACCTCCGATTTAGAATTTTTAGTATCATTTTCTGTATGTTCACTTATTCCATATAATTCGCTTGATTCAAATTCACTTGATTCAAATTCAGAATCTGTAATATCATTTTCAGTACGTTGACTTATATCATCTATAATCCTTGTCGCTTTTCTTTCAACTTCTTCATGACCAATCATTTTCGTAAACTCTTCACTACATACTATATCAAATAAAAATCTTGGCATTTCAATAAGCTTACAAAATTTATTAAGCGATTCTTCTATGAATTTTAATTTTTTGCTATCAATATCATCAATAGCTTTTTTATATGCTAAAATTTGTTGAGAATGGTCAATAAATATATCAAAATAATCCTTACCCTCTTCAATATAAGAATTATTTTTAATATTATTCACAAAATTTGTCATATCGATAAAATTAGCTCTCCCAAATTCTCCCAACAATTCAATATTTTTATTTTTCAAAAAAATAGAACTAGGATAAGGAGGCTTTATATCTCTTTCTGACAATTCTTCTTCCAGATATTTTTTTATCCATTGAGGGTGGAATTGATATATTGCTTGAAATAGCTAAGATATTGTAACGCTTTTTCATCATCTTTTAATTCATTGCATTTTTTTAAAATTGCTTCACTTAATGATTGCTGCATTTCTTTTGATAGAGCAAAATATTTACAATCATATTTCTCATGCTTTTTATTAATTATATCTTCTATAATATTAAGAAAATTCTTTAATAATGTTATTGATTTTTTGATATATATAACTTTTAAAGATTCTCGAATCTTATCATAATTTTCTGAGTTAGGGTAATTAAGAGATTTTTCAACAAATTCATTAAATAAATCTCTGCTGTAAAATAATTTGATATCAGAATATAAAATTCCGAATATATCTTCGTTGCAAAATATATTTTTTGGCTTGTAATCTAGAATATATGACTCTTTATTTTTGAGATCAACACCATTTAACAGAGCATCATATATCATGCAACATTTATATGACACAGTTATTTTCTTATCACCATCTTGAATTTCAAAGAATTGAGTGTATTTTTTATCTGATAATAACAAATCACCTTCAGTTAAATGATATGTATGGAGACCCGATTCTGTAAATTTTGTTTCTGTGTGGGGGAGGAGTATTTTGAATGGAATGGCTTTGTAAATAATTATTGATAATGTTAACAAGGTTATATTCTAACCCTAAATATATTATATCAAATAATTAATTTTTGTCTAATCATTATCATCATCATCAAATAAAATTCTATTTGATGCACCATCAAGATCATCATATTGCTTTGATTTTAAAGACCATATAAAAGCAATCAAACCCAACAAACTAAGAATCAAGGCAATAGGGATTAAAAAAATAAGAACCGACACATTAATCAATTAAAATTAGCAACTTTCCCTGATTTTCAATTTCAGCAAAGCCACCTTCGATGCTAAATTCTTTATATGGAGTTTGAACAGAATCTTTGAAGATTTTAATTTCTCCAGATTTTAACTTAGCAATAAATGATTCGTGATTATACATTACACCAAGGTCGCCATCAATTGTTGGAATAGATGCAATATTACAATTACCTTGAAAAACTATACCTGTTGGCGATATTATTTCAACTTGTAAATCACTCATAATTAATTAGATTCTTTTTCAAGCTTTTTAGATTTTGCAATTGCTTCATCAATGCTACCCACCATATAAAAAGCCGCCTCTGGTAGATCATCATATATTCCGTCGCAAATCTCTTTAAAGCCTTTTATGGTATCTTTTAAATCAACCAAGACCCCTGGAGATCCAGTAAATACCTCAGCAACATGAAATGGTTGCGATAAAAATCTCTGAATTTTTCTTGCCCTTGCAACAGTTAATTTATCTTGCTCTGATAATTCATCCATACCAAGTATAGCAATAATATCTTGCAATGATTTATATGTTTGAAGAGTTTTTTGCACCTCTCTTGCAACATCATAATGTTCTTGACCAACAACCCTTGGATCAAGAATTCTTGAAGTAGAGTCAAGTGGGTCAACAGCAGGATATATTCCAATTTCAGCAATTTGTCTAGATAATACCGTAGTAGCATCTAAATGAGAAAATGAAGTTGCCGGAGCTGGATCAGTTAAATCATCAGCAGGAACGTAGATCGCTTGAACAGAAGTAATTGATCCATTTTTTGTAGAAGTAATTCTCTCTTGCATATTACCCATTTCAGTAGCAAGAGTTGGTTGATAACCAACCGCTGATGGAATTCTTCCAAGCAAGGCAGAAACTTCTGATCCGGCTTGAGTAAAACGAAATATATTATCAACAAAAAATAATACATCTCTACCTTCTTTATCTCTAAAATACTCGGCTTGAGTTAATCCAGTAAGAGCAACTCTAGCACGAGCCCCTGGTGGTTCATTCATTTGTCCATAAACTAGCGATACTTTTGAATTTTCAATATTTTTTTCATCAATTACTCCAGAATCTATCATTTCATGATAAAAGTCATTGCCCTCCCTGGTTCTTTCTCCAACGCCGGCAAAAACAGAGTAACCACTATGAGCCTTGGCAACATTATTAATAAGCTCCATTATCAGAACTGTCTTTCCAACACCAGCACCACCAAATAAGCCAATTTTACCACCTTTTGAGTAAGGCGCCAAAAGATCAATAACCTTAATTCCAGTAACTAAAATTTCAGTTTCTGTTGCCTGGTCAGTCAATATTGGTGGATTATTATGAATTGGTAAAATATCTTGAGATTTTATCTCGCCCTTTTCATCTATTGGCTCACCAATTACATTCATGATTCTACCCAAAGTCTTATCACCAACAGGAACAGAGATTGGTACCCCAGTATCAATAACCTCAGCACCCCTGACCAAACCATCAGTGGAGTCCATAGCAATTGCTCTAACTGTTCTTTCTCCAATGTGCAAAGAAACTTCTAATACTAGTTTTTTACCATTATTTTGACATTCTAACGCATTATATATAGCAGGTAATTCGCCACTTTCAAATTCAACATCGACAACTGCAGATATAATCTGAGAAATTTTTCCTTTGTTACTCATTAATTTAATTGATTATATTTAATATTTAATACTAAATATTTATTAATAATTACTTATAAAATCAACTCCTTTGTTAAATAATTATTTTTTTATTAATAGCCCTTATTAATTTCTTTGCTATTTAGCAAATTTGACAAGTGAAGAACTAGCTGGAGCAGTTTTAGCTTTTATTATAAATATAAAGATTTATAAAATTCATAACCTTCATAGCAATTGGTGCAGCAACTGAAGAACCGCCTCCGCCATTTTCAACAATTACTGATATTGAATATTTAGGATTATGAGACGGGGCAAAGCCAGTAAAAATTGCATGATTTTGAAATTTATCCTCTAATTTATCATTACCCCTTTTTGAAATAACTTGCGAAGTACCAGTTTTACCCGATACTTTAAAATCTTTATCTTTTAATCTCTGATAATATGCCGTCCCACCCTTTTCATTAACAACCTTATACATTGCCTTTTTAACAAAATCAATGTGTTGCTCCTTAATATCAACAAACCTTCCGTAAAATGCTGATAATCTTTTTTTCACAAAATATGGCCTAAATAACCTTCCTCCATTTGCAATTGCTGAATTTGCTATAGCAATTTGCATTGGTGTTGCCAAAATATATCCTTGACCTATAGATGCATTCAAAGTATCGCCACCAACCCATTTAGACTTAAATTTTGCCCTCTTCCACTCTTCATTGGGCAATATTGGAGATATCTCTCCTATTAAATCAACTCCAGTTTTAACACCATAGCCAAATTTTTTTGCCATATTATATATTGCATCATAGCCAATTTCATTAGCTATTTCATAGAAATAAATATTACAAGAATTCTTAATTGCATCAGATAAATTTAAAGCGCCGTGCCCCTCCTCTTTCCAGCAATTGAAAATTCTATTTCCATATTTATTATGTCCTCGACATATGTGCTTTTTTTTAAAATTATAACCACTTTCAAGAGCAGCTAGGGCAACTATAATTTTAAATGTTGATCCCGGCGGATAAATTGCAGAAATTGGCCTATTATTTAAAGGATTTAAATTATTATTACTAATAGCTTGCCAATAATCATATGAAACACCTTCAACAAAATNATTTGTGTTAAAAGTAGGAGTTGAATTACAAGATAAAATCTCACCATTTGTAACATCTAGAACTATTACAGAAGCAACTAAATCTTTTATTAAATCATGTACGTAATTTTGTAAATTAATATCAANTNTNAAATTAACANCTTGACCTTGTTGTGGTAAATCTTGCTTGATTGTTTTTATGGGGATATCTTTTGAGTTAACCTCGACATATTTTAACCCATATTTTCCTCTTAAATATTCATCATGTAATTTTTCTATTCCTAATTTACCAAGGCGAAAATCAGGGTGCATATATAATGCCTGCTTACTTTGCTCAACTTCTTTTTGCGATGGTAGCGATACATATCCTAAAATATGAGCCAATGAAAATGGATATTTATACTGCCTAATAGTGCCGCTCTCAATTGATATTGATGGTAATTTATGAGAATTAGATTCTATTCTTGCCATTTCATACCAACCTAAATTATCAATTAATGATATAACGCTTTTATTGCCAATCTGACTAAATTTTCTAAGGATTCTTGCCTTTTGCTGATCCTGCAAATCCAAGATATCAAATAAATCCTTACTAATTTGCTCTACATTTCTTTTCTTATCATTGTAAAATAATAATCTATAGCTGTCATTATTTTGAGTTAAAAGCATATTATTTCTATCATAAATATTACCCCTTGGAGCAGGCATCATCATTGTTTTAATGCGATTACTATCTGACTGAATAGTATATTCCTTATTTTTAAATAATTGCAAATATGCCAATCTTGAAATCAAGGCACCAGCCATAAAAGCTTGTATTGATCCAATAATTAAAGCCCTCCTATTAAAGAATTTATTTTTTCTAATATCTCGCAGCATCTTCTGGCATTTTATTGCTTAAAAAATCAAAAAATCCATGCATGACAATATATAGTAAAATAGTTAATACCAAATTAATTAATAAAATTTTTAGATCGCCCAGATTATTATTTAAGATACCAAGTAATAGCCATTTTAGAATAAATATTATTGCACAAAATGCTATAAATTGATACCATATATTAATAAAACCTTCTTTAGAAAAAAGTCTATTATTGATAATTTCAAAAAATTTAATGGCCAATATGTAGCTTAAAGAAGTTACTCCAAGAATATTACCTAAAATTGCATCATGCCAC
The DNA here is from genome assembly GCA_020054685.1 of Rickettsiales bacterium. Taxonomy (GTDB): domain Bacteria; phylum Pseudomonadota; class Alphaproteobacteria; order Rickettsiales; family UBA1997; genus UBA1997. Next base: position 80,654 of record JAHXBS010000031.1, read on the forward strand.
AATCCAAGAAAAAAAATAAAAAAAAGACCATATATTTTTCTATTAAACCAAAAATAAAAAATAATCATAATATCCAATGACGGGATAATTCTGGCAAAATTATCTATAGAAAATGAAGATAGCTGAATAATGACAAATATTATTGCCAATAAATGCACAACTAAGCCTGTTGGTAAAATGTAATTATTATTTTTCATGAATTTTACTATGAAATAATTTTAAACTAGCAACCTTATCATCACTATTCCAAATATATGATATAATAGCTATAAAATCTGCGCCAGCTCTAGCAATATTATGACAATTTTTATCATTAATACCCCCTATTGCCACTATAGGTAATGGTGATTTTTGTGCAAATTGTGATATTATATCAATTTTTGGTGACCCAGGAGATATCTTGGTTAAAGTAGGATAAAATGCACCAAATGAAACATAATTCGCACCTAATTCACTTGCATTAATTGCATAATCTATATTGTCATAACAGCTGACTCCAACTATAAATTCTTTTGAAATATCTTTAATATTGCTATGATTATTAATATCTTCTTGCCCCAAATGCACTCCATCAATATTATTATCACAAACTATATCAAGGTGATCATTAACAATAAAAGTACAATCATAATCAAAGCAAATTTTTTGTATATTTTTTGAAATTTTTGTAATTTCTGCCTTGGAATAATCTTTAAGCCTTAATTGAAATATTTTAACTAGGTTTGTTGATAGTATATCCTTTAAATCCTTTGATAAACTCTGATAATCAATTTCAGGAGGAGAAATAAGATATATATTAGACATTGTGTGCGTGCTATTTTATGACTTGATTTATATGGTTAATTTTTTAACCTCCGATTCAGACCCAATATCAGGTCTATAATCAAGATTAATTTTATCAATAAATGAGTTTATGACATTATTTAATTTATTACTTGCTTCAACTATATTATCAGCTACACAACAAAGCGCTACTACTCGTGATGATGATACTGTTTGATATAAATTGCCTTCTTCGTTAATTGCGCGTGCCGCAGAGAAATACACATCAATGTTATTTTTATTTATCTCCAATACATCAAGATTAAAAGAAATTTTAGGTCCTTTTTCAGGATATTCATTAGATACAAGATATTTTACTACACTTGCCTTACTTAAAAAGTTACAGTCAAATTTATCAAGATTTTTATTATAAATTGCCAATAATAATTTCGAAAAGGAACATTGCATTACTGATAATATATTTAACGCCTCTGGATCTCCAAATCTAGAATTAAACTCCATAAATTTAATGCCTTTTTTTGTTAGAAAAAAACCACCATTTATAACGCCATTAAAATGAATATTATTGCTAGACATATATTGCACAACATTTTTCATAATTTTGCAGCAATCATCATAATCACTTTGTGACAAAAATGGTAATATATTTTTATTATCGGTAAAGCAACCCATGCCACCAGTTCCAGGACCACTATCACCCACATTACGATATGGGTAATCATATGTAGCAGGAGAGAAGATAAAATTTGAGCCATCTGTTATACCCATAATTGTAAACTCAAAACCTTGTAATTTTTCACAAAGTAGCACTTCGCCACCCTTATCAATTAAATATTGAATATATTTAATAACCTCATCAATATTTTCTAGATGCTCACCCATTACTTTAACACCTTTTCCTGCTGTTAAACCCTGAGGCTTAACAACTATATCTTTGTAATTAAAGTAACTAAGCGCATTATCAATTTGTGATATATTTTTTACAATAATATATTTTGGAGTAAAGTTAGGTGCAACATTATTGACCAACTCAATTGAATAGCTTTTATCCCATTCAATTCTAGCTCCCTGTCTAGTTGGTCCAATTACTTTGACATTTGCCACCATTAAATCATCAACCAATCCATTTGCCAATGGCGCATCTGAATTAACAAATACATAATCTATAGAATTTTTCTTAGCAAAATCAATTATTAAGGAATTATCATTAATATCGCCCACCATATAGTCACCCTCATTAGCTTTTACAGCATTTATAATTGTGGGATTTTCATGACCCATCACAGCATATATTTTAGAATCTATAGCTAATTTTTTTGCAAAAATCGCCTCTCTGGCACCATTTCCTATTATTAAAAATTTATCCACTTATCTATTATTTATTTTTTTTTCTAAAAAATGCCGGAACATTTACAATATTATCATTTAAATCTGAAGTTGAGTTGCTATCATCACTCATTGCATTGGAATTAAAAAAATCATCTGAATCATTTATGATTTTATTATTTTGTTCACTTATAGGTTGATACTCTTTACCTTTATTATCTTGAGATATTATCTTATTATTTTTATTAGATTTATTTTTTTTATTATTCATAAATCCAAATAGGCTAAAACCAGAATTTTCTTTTTCTTGAATAATATCTTGCTCATAATCTTGACTCTGAATATTATCATGGTCATTTTCATCAATATTATCATTGTCACTTTGACCCATAAAAAAACTATCTTTAGATAAAACATTGCTATCATCATCTGCTGAATGATCATCAGATTCATTATTTAACAACTCAACATCTTGATCCTCATAACTAGACCCTATATCATCGTCACTTCCTTCGATATCTTCATAATAACTTTTATCATCTTGCGGATTATTATCATCATCACAGATTAAATTTGACTGATAATCTGGAATACGATCTCTTTTTTCATCAATATCCCAATCTTGAGTAATGCGCTCATCATTATAATGAATTTTATTTACACCTTGCTCAATATTTTTATTCCTGGCTGCAAGTTCACCATCAATACCGGTTGCAACAACGGAAACCCTAATTGAACCCTTCATATTTTCATCAAAAGCTGTACCAAAAATAATATTAGCCTTGGGATCAACTTCTTTCTTAATAGTTGTTACAGCAGCATCAGCCTCAAATAAAGTCATATCAGTTCCACCAGTCATATTGACCAATACACCCTTTGCACCTTTAATGGATACATCATCTAATAAGGGATTAGATATAGCTTCTTCACATGCTATAACAGCTCTATTTTCTCCACTAGCTTCACCAGTACCCATCATAGCCCTTCCCATCTTTGTCATTACTGTTCTAATATCAGCAAAATCAAGATTAACTATACCAGGCATAGTAATTAAATCTGTTACACCTCTAACGCCAGCATGTAAAACTGCATCAGCCATTTTAAATGCTGACTCAAATGTTGTTTGCTCATTAGCAATTCTAAATAAATTTTGATTAGGTATAACAATTAAAGTATCAACATGCTTTTTTAAATCCTCAACACCATCTTCAGCAACATCCATTCTGTGACTTCCTTCAAAATAAAATGGCTTTGTTACCACACCAACTGTTAATATGTTTTTTTCTCTCGCTAATTTTGCAATTACTGGAGCAGCTCCAGTACCAGTACCGCCGCCCATGCCAGCAGATATAAATACCATATTTACACCTTCAAGTAAATTATTAATTTCCTCAATATTTTCTTCAGCAGCATCTCTTCCGCATTCAGGAAAAGATCCGGCACCCAAACCTTTGGTCAAATTTATCCCTAATTGAATTTTATTTTGTGCTAATGAATTTTCAAGAGACTGAGCATCAGTATTAGCAGCAACAAACTCCACCCCTTTTAAATCAGATGATATCATATTATTTATTGCATTACCACCAGCACCGCCAACACCAAAAATAATAATCTTTGGCTTATATTCATTTTTACTTCTTGCTAGATGATTATTAGATATATTTTGCATATTTTATTATTTAAGATGATTTGATATTTTTGATCAGTGTTTTTTGAATAATTTCGTCATCATGATCTATATTAACTTTATTTAGCTTTTTATCAAATAAAAATTCAATAAAATTATAAATATTCTTGGCATATAATTTGCTACAATCACTAGCTATTCTTGAAGGATAATTACTGTGAGCAATGATTTTAACATTATTAAATTCTGTAATTTGATCCAATTTTGACATTTCGCAATTACCACCATTAATTGCCGCCAAATCAACAATTACCGATCCTGGCTTCATTAATTTTACCATATCTTTAGTAATAATTATTGGAGCCTTTTTACCTGGAATTAACGCTGTTGAAATTACAATATCTTGATTGGCAATATTTTTAATCAGCAATTCTTTTTGTTTTTTTTGATAATCTGCACTCATTTCCTTAGCATATACTGAGTCAATTTTTTCTTCACTATTAACTTCAATAAATTTGGCACCCAAGCTTTTAACTTGCTCTTTTGCAGAAGACCTAACATCAAAAGCACAAACAATACCTCCTAATCTTTTTGCAGTTGCAATTGCTTGCAATCCTGCAACTCCAGCTCCAATGATCATAAATTTAGCCGCAGAAACAGTTCCAGCAGCAGTCATCATCATTGGTACCGCCCTTTGATATTCATAAACGCCATCAATAACAGCTCTATAACCTGCTAAATTACTTTGCGATGATAAAACATCCATCGACTGAGCCCTAGTAATTCTTGGTAATAAATCTAGAGAGAAAATATTTATCTTGATTTTATTTAGCTTATTAACAGCTTCTTTATTAATCAGTGGATTTAAAATACTAATAAAGATTAAATTTTCTTTACATATGCTAAAATCTATATCATGCCTTTGAACTGAAATAATAATATCAATATCAGGCAATATTTTATTAAGATTATCAATAATTTTGGCATTTTGAGCTTTATATAGATCATCACTAAATCCACAATTAGCTCCTGCACCTTTTTCAATTAAAACTTCAAATCCAATATCACTAAATTTAGATACCAGATCAGGGGTTAAGGCAACCCTATTTTCAATTAAATTATTTTCTTTTAATATTAATAATTTCATTAAGATTTAATTAATTAGAGGTTTTAGCCTATTTAAAGCAACAACATAGAGCGATAAATCAGCATTTGGCTGAACTTCTATTTCATTTATAAAATTATCATAGCGATCTACTATAAATTGACAATTTTTGATCCAAGATTCAATTGAGTCAATATTAGATTTGTCATTATCGCGCATAAAATCAACTACGCTTTTAGATATTTTCATTTGGTAATTGTATAAATCGTCTAAAATAGCTTTACTTGATATTTTATGCCAATGATTTTCTAAATTTAACTTAGCAATTCTACTGCGAAGTTTTTTTAGATAAAATCTTGTACCTACTTCAAAATATATTTTGGCAATTACTTTAAGCTCAATTTTTGAGGATTGTGAAATTTCCCAAATATCAAATGCTGACGCAATTGGGTCCATTGCTGCAATCTTATATGATAACTCATTTGGAACTTTATTTGCATGTAATCTCTTGGCTTTTTCTGCATAATCCTGCCTTGATGCCTTAGCAAGAACTTGTGATAAAAATAACCAAAGATCATTGGCAGATTTTTTGTATTTTTTGATATCATTTTCAATCTTGGCACTAAATTGTTTTTTAAGTAGCCATTTTACTGATCTTTCTAGTAACTTTATCGAAGATTGGAACATCTCAACTATAATCTCGTGACTAACCTTACCGCTCAGTAACTCGATACTTGACCATATTTTATTAAGCTCAAATGACTCAATAGCAATAATAAAGCTTTTAGCTATCTTATCAACATCATAACCAGTCTCTTGAACCAATTGATCAACAAAAGTAATTCCCGCCCTATCAACAATAAGATTAGTTAATTGAGTTGAGATAATCTCTTTAGATAATTGATGATTAGTAATTTCATCAATAAAATCACTCTGCATTATTTCAGGGAAATAATTAAATAAATATTTATTAAAATATTTATCCTTAACCAAATTTGACTGGAGTATGTTTTTATATATTCCCATTTTTGCATAAGAAAGCATAACGCATAATTCTGGTCTCGTCATGCCTATTTTGTCATTCTGGCGTCGATCTATTTCTTTATTTGATGGTAAAAATTCAATATCTCTATTGAGCTCGCCATTTTTTTCAAGACGATCTAGAAACTTACCCTGCTCACCCAAAGCAAGATAACCCATTGAATTTGCAATTGAAATTGCCTGAGTTTGCATATTATTGTCTTTCAATACTAAATCAGAGACATTTTGCGTCATTGATTCAAGAATTTTATTTCTTTTTAGGAATGAAATTTTTTCTTTAGCAAGCGCATCAAATAAAGCAATTTTAATATTTACTTCATGATCAGAGCAATCAACTCCAGCAGAATTATCCATAGCATCTGTATTTGCAAGACCGCCATTAAGAGCATATTCTATTCTTCCTTTTTGAGTTAGTCCTAAATTTCCACCCTCACCAATAACTTTACATCTAAGCTCATTGCCATTTACCCTAAGATCATCATTAGCCTTATCTCCAGCATCAAGATCTGATTCAGCTGTTGATTTAACATAGGTGCCAATTCCTCCATTCCATAATAAATCAACTGGAGCTTTTAAAATGGCGTTAATTAATTTACTTGGTGATAATTCCTTATCTTTAATATCTAAAATATTAGCTATTTCAGGTGTTATTTTAATTGATTTAGCCTTTCTTTCAAATATAGCGCCACCTTTAGAAATTAATGATTTATCGTAATCCATCCAGCTTGATCTATCTAATTTGAATAGACGCTGTCTCTCCTTATATGATTTTGCACTATCGGGATTTGGGTCAATAAATATGTGCATATGATTAAATGCTGCAACTAATCTAATATGCTTTGATAAAAGCATGCCATTACCAAATACATCTCCCATCATATCGCCAATACCTACACATGTAAAATCTTGACTTTGAGTATCAAATCCTATCTCCCTAAAATGCCTCATTACCGAAACCCATGCCCCCTTTGCAGTAATGCCCATTTTTTTATGATCATATCCATAAGAACCCCCAGATGCAAAAGCATCTCCAAGCCAGAAATTATATTCATTGGATATTGAATTTGCAGTGTCTGAGAATGTTGCCGTACCCTTATCAGCAGCAACAACTAAATATGGATCACTATCATCGTAAATAATGCAAGATTTAGGATGAGATATCTTATTATTTATAACATTATCTGTAATATCAAGCACACCTCTTAAAAATGTTTTATAACACTCAATCACAACCTCTTCAGATTTGCTACGAGATAAATTTGATAAATCTTTTTTGACTACAAAACCACCTTTTGACCCTTCAGGAACAATTACCGCATTTTTAGTCATTTGAGCTTTCATTAGCCCCAATATTTCAGTTCTGTAATCTTGAACTCTGTCAGACCATCTTAATCCACCCCTAGCAACTTTACCACCTCTTAAATGTATTGCTTCAACCTCATTAGAATATACAAAGATCTCAGCAAATGGCCTAGGTAAAGGAAGATTTGGCATTTCTTTTGAGTTAAATTTAAAAGAAATATAACCCTTAAACCCTCCTGATATTTTAGATTGATAATAATTAGTTCTCAAAGTTGCCATTATGGCCAAAAAGTAGCTCCTAATAACACTATCTTCAATTGCATCGCTAACTTTTGATAATTGAGATTTTATTCTGGCTGAAATAATATTAACTTGATCATCTCTATTTTTTATATTAATCGCTAAATAAGGATTAAATCTAACTTCAAATAACTCTACCAAATTTCTAGTTATATTATGATGCTTATTCAAAGTATCTGCAATATAATTAGTTTTATATTTTAAGTCAGTTTGATAAATATATCTAGTATATGCTCTTAGCATATATATTTGCTTCCAATTTAAATCTGCTGATATTAGCAATTTGTTTAAATCGCCGCATTCAATTATCTTTGACCATATAAGACTAATAGCTTTTTCAAAATTTAGCCTTAATTTATAGCTATATTTAACAGATTTTTCTCCTAATTTTAAATTAAAATAATTTATCCAAACAACCTTCTTTTCTCTAATACGACCCTCTTTATTTATATCTATTGGATAAGTATGTTCTTTAATAACATCTAGATTAAAACTATTTAAAATAGGCATTATTTTTGACAATGGCAACTCTTGATGAGGGTTGTAAATTTTAAGCTCTATTATATCCCTATCTAAATCTTTAGAGGATTTATAAAATTTAAATATTGCCTTATCTTCGTTAATACATTCTTCAATATAAGATATATCAATTGCAGCCCTTCTGGCGTTAAATCTATTTTTATAACTAACAGAAAAAGAGTTCTTATATTTTGAATATATATCCAAAGCCATTTCTTCGCTATATTTAGCTCTAATAGTTTGCAACAAATCATCAATCCAAATTCTTGTCATTTTAGTAATTTCTTTTTCAACTTCAATTTCGTCAACATTTGGTATTTGACTATTATTTCTAATTATGATATGAATTCTTACTAAATTAGTATCATTGATTTGAACAAAAAAATCAGCAACTTCTCCCTTATATATCTGAGCTAAATAATTTCTAATTTTTGACCTTAGCTCTGAATTACTTCTATCTTTAGGTGTAAATATTAAGCAGCTAACAAATCTTTCAAATTTGTCTTTTCTGGCAAAAAATTTAACTTTTGATCTTCCACAAATTGAAACTATTCCAACAGCATTTTTCAATAAATCCTTATGGCATATTTGAAATAACTCATCTCTTGGATAAAATTCCAAAACAGTAACAAGATCTTTGTAATTATGACTACCCCTAATAAATCCTGAATCCATAATAACTTTAAGAGCCTTTTTTCTAACAATTGGAATAAGATTCATTGACTGATTATAGGCAGAAGATGTGAATAATCCGATAATTCTATATTCACCAATTACCTTGCCAGAAGGAGATATTTTTTGAATTCTAACTCTTTCAGCATTAGCAATTCTATGAATTTTAGATCGATATCTTGATTTTAATATTTCAATTATATATGGATTTTTAACAGACTCCTCAATTTCAGGTATTGTAGAATTTATAACGCTTGGCCTCATTTCATCATATTGAGAACAAAATACACCAAATTCTCGATCTTTTACCTCTTCTAAAATATGTTGAGATTTGTCATTTTTTTTAATATCAAATTCCTTAACGCCCAGTAATACAAAATTACCCGAAACCATCCAATCAATAAAATCTTTAATTTCTTGTAACTGATATACATCATCAACAATTTTAACTGCATTATCAATTTGCGACTTGCAACTTTTAACTACCTCTAGCATATTTTTCCACTGAGCAACTACGAGATTAACAGTTTCAATTACATGCTCTAAACCCTTGGTAAAATTTTCAATTTCTATATCATTATTTATTTTATCTATGTGAAATTGAATAATTGATTCGTTGCGATCCTTCTTATCGCATGAGATCTTGGTTATATTGCCAGAGATGTCACGATTAATTAAGTAGGTGGGATGAATAATATTTATAATTTCAATAGAATACTTATCAAGATAACCTACCGTAGAATCAACAAGAAAAGGGGCGTCAATATTAGCAATTTCTATAATGGTGTAATATGACTCAAACCCATGATCACTTTGATTTGGATTAAAAATTCTGATTTTGGATCTTTCATGGCCTTTTAATGAAATAAAATTATACGCACTTAAAACATGATTATATAGATCATCATCACTATATTGCAAAAAATCAGCTATATTAGATTCTAAAAAGAAATTACTGGCGAATTCTTTAAAATTATTTTTATTTATATTTTTTGGAAGCTTTCTATCCTTGATAATTGTGAGTAATTTTTTTCCTAATTCAAACATAATAAAAGATAATTAAATAGTAATCATTATTAAATTAATGCTAAATTAGCATTTAACAAAAATAGCAGTAAATTGCATACCTTCTAATTTTGGATCATATTCGGTTTTAGCAACATCTGATAAATCTTCAATTATTTGACTCATCATAGTCTCAGCAATTTCTCTATGTGTAATTTCTCTGCCTTTCATTCTTATAGAGGCTTTAACTTTACAACCTTTTAATATAAATTCTTTTGCATGTTTTATTTTAACATCATAATCACCCTTACCGATATTGATTGTCATTTTAATTTCTTTTAGCTCAACTACTTTTTGCTTTTTCTTTGCATCGGATAATTTTTTTTGCAATTCATATTTCATTTTACCAAAATTTGCAATCTTACATACAGGAGGGTTAGAGTTAGGAGAAACCTCGACAAGATCTAGAGATTCAGATTGCGCCTTTCTAATGCCATCTTCAACAGACATTAGTCCAACCAAATTACCATTCTGATCAATTACCCTTATTTCTTTGGCGTCTATTTCATTATTAATGCGATACGGATTACTGGTATTTTTGGCATTTGAAGAGTTGGTATGTATCACTAAAAATTATTTAATTTAATATCGATGAATAACATAAATAATTAAAAATTATTTATATTTTGTTAGTATAATTTGATTATCAAATATAACAACATATAGATAGCTACACATTAAATGTTAAATTCTTAAAAAAATCAAGTGATAATATCACTATAATTTAAAATAATTAACCATCTAAGACTTCCGAAAAATCTAATATAACCTCTTTCCATATTTCATATTTATCCTTTGGCAAACCTCTCAGAGGATTGCAAATTTCTATTGCCCTCTTAGTATTATAGACTGAGATTGCAAATTTTTCCTTTTCAAACTCTTTAAATTGAATCATCTCTTCTAAATCTGCAATATCAGAAGTTATAAACCCATTTTCTGATATTTTAATTTTAACTAAAATTCTTTTAAAACTATCTTTACCACTTTCTTCAATTGCCCTCTTAAAGCAGGATTTTACCTGACTATATAGGTTAAATTTCTCCCTATTTGAAAGACCTATTGCTTTTATTGATTTAATTGCTAGCAAATATTCTTTTTCCTTATTTTTTTGCTCAAGATTAAGAAATTTTTCAAACCATATATCTTCTTGATTCTGCTCGATAGTTTTTTTAACTAGTTGTTTTTCGGGCTTTTTTTTAGACTCCTTTTTAGACTCCTTTTTAGACTCCTTTTTAAGAGGCTCTTTTAAAGGTTTTTTATCATTTTTTATATCTTTTCTAGTATTTTTTTTCAACTGATTTTGTATCTGACTTTTAGATTTGACTATATTAGGTTTATTATTTTTTTTAATATTTTTCTTTAGAGGTTTTTTTTTACTATCAATCTTTTCTTTTCTAATATTTGAAGATTTTTTTTGAGCTATCTTGCTATCATTAAAATTATCCGTTACTTGCCCCTTATCTTGTTGAGTGATTTCAACTTTAATATGAAGCTCATTATCATCTTCATGATTCTTAGAAGTGACATTGGCCAATATAAAGTAAATTACCAAACTATGCAATATTATAGAATATATAATATTTCTTACACTCATATTGGATAATATTAGTTAGTTATTAATTTGTAACTAGATCACTTATACTATTTATTTTTTTGTAACTAATATAACGTGAGAAAAGCCAGCAAGATTTATGATTTTGACAATCTCCATCACTTTTCCATAATCATTTTCTTTATCAGCCTTAATATGAATTTTATATGAAAGATCATTTTTAGAACTTTTTTTTAAATCTCTTGCTAAAGATGATATATTAATCTGCTTGTCATTAAGATAAATTTTTGAATCTTTTTGAATTGATACTATAATATCATCTTGCGTAATTTTATCTTTTTGGTTAACACCATTAGGCAAATTGACATTTAATCCACCTGTTATAATTGGTGATGTAACCATAAAAATAATTAGCAAAACTAATAATACATCAACAAAAGGTGTTATATTAATATCACTGATAGTTCTATTTCTATATCTTGAATTATTATTACCAGAATTAATGATCATTAATTGCTATATTAATTTTTTTTCAAAATAAACAAATCATTAGCAATTGGTTTTTTATAATCTATGTCAATTAGATTAACATTTACCAGCTCATCCAAATCATTTGCTACTTGCATTTGTATAAAATTTATAGGATTTAATGAAAATAGTAAAGAAAACTCTCCAAATCTTTTACTATTTTTTTTAGCTATTGTTATTTTAAAATATTCATCTTCTTTAAAAACATTAATTATCTCTATATCTTTTGCACTAAAAGAAATATTTTTTCTTGTTAAGAATGATGCTGGGGTAGTATTTGTTCTTAGATTTGATATCTCATCAAGCTCCTTATCATAATATGTTAGAACCGACTTATTTACTATAATAATTATTGGTGGCTGATCATCATATTCTACCCTCATTTTTCCAGGCCTAGATAGATAAAATTTTCCACTTGATATAGCGCCGGATGATGTAATTTGATTAAAATTAGCGGATATATTTTTAATATTATTGAGATACTGCTCTATAGCAACTATATCGCTACTGTAGTTGGATAAATAATCTTTTTTATCTATTTCAGACTTATTAAGATTTTTAGAGTAGGAATCGGTAGTTACTGCCAAAGATAATATGATAAATAATAATATTATATGGCAGTAATTAATAAATTTAAAGCTCAATTTAAGTATCCTTAGAGTAATATATATCTTTATCTAACCCATCTTCAGAGCTATCAACCATTAATGTTATGGCGCTATCACCAGTAATGTTTATTGTTGTTCTTACCATATCTAGCAATCTATCAACACCAAGAATAATACCAATACCCTCAACTGGTAATCCTACTGAAGACAATACCATGCCCATAAAAATAATAGATCCACTAGGTATTCCAGCTGCACCAATTGATCCTAATGTGCAAGTTAAAATTAGCATTAAGTAATTTTGTAGTGTAAGATCAATTCCATATGCTTGCGAAAAGAATAGCGCACATATACCAAGATATATTGCTGTTCCATCCATATTTATACATACTCCTAGAGGCATTAGAAAGTTTGAATTTGCTTTAGATACACCCATTCTTTTTTGTAATTGCTCCATTGCTGTAGAAAGAGTGGCTTTACTACTACTTGTAGCAAACGCAATTGATTGTGTTAGTAATATTTTTTTATAAAATGGCATAGGAGATACTCTAGCAAATATCATCAACATGACACCAAATATTACATATTGAAACGCACAGGCAATTAACACAGTAATAATCAATTTTCCTAAAGCAATTAGAATGTCTGTTCCTTGCGTACCAATAACCCAAGCAATAAAACCAAATACACCAATTGGTGCCAATCTGATAATAATTTCAATCATTTTAAATGAAACTTGAGCAGCAGAATGAATGACCTCTTTAACTGGCTTAGCTCTTTCACCAACTATATTAATTGTAATACCAGTAAAAATTGTGAAAATAATAATTTGCAAGAACCCATCATTTGCCATTGAGTAAATTGGATTTGTAGGTATTAAAGCCACAAGAAATTCAACAATAGAAGGTGGTGCAGATTGCGAAGCAGCTGCTACTTTCTCGCTATTTTCATTAGGAATCATGCTAAGATCAACCCCAGCTCCAGGCTCAAATATTAATCCAGCAGATAAACCAATTAATACCGCAAACATTGCAGTAAATATATAAGCACCAAAACCCTTAACACCAACTCTAGTAAAGTTACCATCATCATCCATTGAAGTAATGCCAGATAATATTGCAAAAAATATCAGAGGAACTATAACCATTTTGATAAGATTTATAAAAATGGTACCAAAAACTTTAAGACTTTCTGCCTCTTGACCAAGATATATACCCGCAGATACACCAAGAAATAAACCTATCAAAACCTGCTTCCAAAGTTTCATACCTAGTAATGAACTCAATATTTTCATATAAGAAATTATTTAATTAATATTTGTGATATATAAATTGATATATATACTAATATAAATATATTATTTATTTTTTTAGATAGTGTAGATTTAAATTTGTTAATGTCAAAAAAAAATTTAACTTATTTACTATATTCAGAAAATTTTATGTAGCTATATTTTGATATAATTGAATGCAAAGCCCTTTTGTAAATATTAAATTTCTTAATAATAATTTAAGAAAATTAACCTATTCTTTATTTTTAGTTAAAAATTTGACTTTTAAAATGAATTCTTAATAATTGCTATGAATTCATATCAAAAACTGTTTTTAATCATCTTTTAAAAAATGAAAAAATTCTTTTATCTTCTTATTACTAGCTCATTATTGATATCTTCCAATGCAATAGGTGCAACAAAATATATATCAATAGGAACTGGCGCTATTACTGGGGTANATTACCCTTCTGGTGGTGCAATTTGCCGCCTCCTTAATAGAGGAAGAAGAGAGCATGGTATTAGATGCTCAGTAGAATCAACAGGTGGATCAGTATCTAATCTAAATGGCATTAGAAATGGTGCAANAGATTTTGGAATTGTTCAATCTGATTGGCAATATCAAGCTTATAATGGCGATAAATTTTTCGCTGATCAAAGACCTTTTAAAGAACTTAGATCAGTATTTTCATTATACACTGAAACCTTTACCATTGCTGTTAAAAAAGGCTCTAAAATTAAAAAACTTGATGATTTATTAGGGAAAAAAATAAATTTTGGACCTAAAGGTTCTGGAATGTACGCTACTATGAGAGTGCTAATGAATGTTAAAGAATGGAAAGATAATGATTTTGAGTCAATATCATATCTTCAACCCTCTGAACAACCTAGAGCATTATGCTCCGGTGACATAGATGTTATGATATATGCAGCAGGTAATCCGAATGGAGTTTTACAAGAAGCAACACAAAGTTGCAAAGTGAAATTAATATCTATAAATAGTGAAACAATAGATAAATTAATAACAATTAACCCATATTATGTTAAAGCATTTATCCCAGGAGGAATGTATGTTAATAACACAAAAGATATCAGTACTTTTGGAGTTAAAGCAAGTCTTGTAACTTCAGAAAATACTGATGAAGCAATTGTTTATAATATCATTAAAGCGACTTTTGATAATTTAGAGAATTTTAAAACCTTACATCCTGTATTTTCTTCAATGAAAAAAGAAAATATGATCAAGGCTGGAAACTCTGCTCCTATACATCCAGGAGCATTAAGATATTTCAAAGAAACTGGTCTTATAAAATAATTATCACTAAAAGACTCTATTTAGCGATAAATATATTAACTTATTATCACTTTGATAATAATTATTATTAGGATTTATCTGGTAAAGGGCTTCAAAATTAATATTTATATTATTATTAATATTTTTATTGAAAAATAACTCAATATTTCTTTCTTTACCTCTTGGCTTTAATGTTGTATATCCTGCTTTACGAATGACACCTCTTTCAATATCTCTAGCAATTGCAATATCATATTTTACCCTACCCTTATATATTGTCATTGGCTCAACATAATTTAGACCAACCCTTCCTCCCAAAAAATTATTATGAATAAAGCTAAATCCTAATGATTTTGCAGCAACATTTTCAAAGCTTCTAAAAATTCCAATATCATTACCCGAAATTTTAGAAGTTGAGTGCGCTATTGTTGAAATTATGTCAAAATTTTTGGCAATATTTTTTTGATAGACTAATTTAAGATAATTTGTCTTAACATTATTTGCACTTGAAAAAGCTCCACTATTTTTAGAATCTAATATATTATTATCAAATTCATTCATTGAACCAAATGATGCCAGCATTATATCATTATTAAATTTATATGAAATAGACATATCAGATATTTCATTTTGCTTGCTATCTATTTGTAAAACGCCTTTATTGTCGTTTGTTATTTGAAATGATGATGTAAAGTTCAGATTATTATTTAGAAAACTCTTGCTTAAAAATAATTGATTAAAATTTCTGCTATTTACACTATCATAATGATATGGCTTGGTAAAATAGCTAAATGGATTTGCAAAGAAAAAATCAGCAAATCTCCCACCATTTGATAGTTTTTGAGAATTATTATATTCAATTTCATTAAAATTATAAGCAAATCCCAGGGATAAATCCTTACTAAAATTGTTAAAATTTTGAGTAAATGAAAATCCATTTCTATGATTTAAATCGTTATTTTTAGAATTATCAATTACACTAAATTTATGACCATTTTGATAGTCTATTATATTATTATCTTTAATGTGGCTGACATTAAAATTTAATTTTGCATTAATATTTGCTACATAATATGGCATTACATTGCTAGATATATAATTATTAATAAGATGGATTCTTTGATTTAGACTATTATTTTTCATAATTATCTTATTATTAAGATGAGCTTTATAATCACGACCATAATCATCAAAAAAAACTGCTTCATTTAAATTTAATGCTATATTAATAAAAGCATCACCAAATATTGAACTAGACTCTATTAAGGAATCTCTTAAATCATAGCCTTTAGAATTAATATTTATACCCGATGTAATTGCATTAGCACCCTGTGCGCTCATTGCCTCAGCTACATTTAATAAACCTCTGCCATAAACCTCATCAACACCAACCAAACCTAAATCAGTTGCTGTTGTTAACAATATTTCAGAAATATCACTAGATGTTAAAATTGGCCATGCTGATTTCAATAATGCAGCAGCTCCAGTAACATGTGGAACAGCAAATGAGGTACCATTAGCTTCTGGATTATAGTAAGTATAATCCTGATCAGATGATAATGCGGTATAAATATCGACTCCTGGGGCAACTAGACAATAATTCTTGGCATCACCACAATGATTGCTAAAATCTGCAATATTTTTATCTTTATTAATGGCGCCAACGGCAATTATTGAACCTTGCAAATCATTATCTCCAGCTAAGCGCGCTGGATAAGATGGCGAAGAATCAGAATCATTACCAGTTGCAGCAATAGTTAGAATATCTCTATTTTTTAAATTTGTAAATTGATTTCTAATTTCATTTAATTGCGCATTATTTAATACGCCATCAAATCCCCAACTAGCATTCATAATTGAGTTATCAGGAATATCATTGTAAAATTCATCAGAAAAATTATTATCATCTATAATTTTAAATGAAGTAACCTTATTTTTATAAGCTATACCATGCATTGCATAATAATCTTTTTTTGCAGATATAATTGAAGATACTTGTGTACCATGAATATGATTTCCACTACGCACATCATCTTCAATATTAATATAATTTTTACTAGCTTCATCATTATAGTGATTAAAAAATTCACCATGATTAATATCTAAGCCAGTATCAGTAACAACAACACTTACCCCCTCCCCTGTTTGATCTTTACCATAATAATCCAATATTGCATATGAATGAGCAACATTAACCAAATCATAACCCGATGAAATATTATATTCTGGGGTTTTATATAACTCAATTTCACTGCTATTAATACCAAGATCAGACCAACTATTTTGCTCTATTGGATTAGTAATATAGGCTCTAACATTATCATTGCCACCACCCCCTCCACCTGAACAGCTAGTTAGAATAAATAAAAAACAAGCCAATATCAGCTGAAGAACCATCCAGTAATGATATAATTAAATAATAAAATTGAAATAGAGGATGCAACTACCGCATTTGTTGTCGCAATACCTACACCTTCTGCACCACCTTTTGAATTATAGCCAAAATAACAACCCATGATCCCAATAATAAATCCAAAGAAAGAGGCTTTTACCAAACCAGAAATCACATCAATGGCTTCAAGAAATTTTAATGTATTATTTATATAAGGACCAGCAGAAAACCCTAAAGCATAAACACTAACTAAATAGCCACCCATAACTCCAATAATATCAGCAACTAACACCAAAAGAGGCAAGGAAATTACTGCTGCGATTAATCTTGGCGCCACTAAATATTTAAAAGGGTTAGTTGATAATGTTTTAAGGGCATCAATTTGTTCAGTAACTCTCATTGTTCCAATCTCAGCAGCCATTGATGCACCCACTCTACCAGCAACCATCAAGCCGGCTAAAACTGGACCTTGCTCTCTAGTAATAGATAATACTACAACAGTTGCAATTGTACTTTCAGCATTAAATCTTGAAAAACCTGAATAGCTTTGCAGAGCCAAAACAGCTCCTGAAAATATAGCAGTTAAACCAACAACTGGTAAAGAATAATAACCTATTTTAATCAATTGATGAAGCAATAATTTAGGATAAAAAGGTGGTGTAAAGCAATTTTTCAACGATATTGCAATAAAAAAGCTAACTTCACCTAATTTAGTTAATTTATTTACGCTAAATCTGCCAATAGCTGCAAGAAAATTTATCAATTTTATATTTGAAATCATAAATTATTGTAATTATCCTTAATTAAGTTTAGTTATTTGAAATTTTCAACATCTTTAATTTTTAAAGATCATTATATAATGACCTCAATCACACAAGATATTAAAAATATATGTCAGTCTTGCAAATTAGCACAAAGGCAAATTAGCAATTTAGACAATGATATTAAAAATAAAATATTAAATAAAATATCTCAATTGATAACGCAAAATACCACCAAAATAATCAATGCTAACCAAATTGATTTAGCCAATGCCAAAAAAAATGGCTTAAACCAAGCCAAAATTGATAGACTAACCCTAAATGAAGAAAGAATAAACTCAATTATCAACTCAATAAAAGAAGTTATAAAGCTAGATGACCCAACTAATAAAGTAACATACAACGCAGCCAGAGACAATGGCTTAAATATTAAGAGAATTTCAACACCGATCGGTATTATTCTTGCTATATATGAATCAAGGCCAAATGTTACATCAGATATTGCTTCATTATCAATAAAATCAGGAAATGTTGCTCTTTTAAGATGTGGATCTGATTCAATCAATTCATCATCAATTATTGCTAATTTATATCGCACTGCATTACAAGAGTTTAATATTGACCCAAATCGCGTTACCTTAATCGGCAATCCAGATAGAAAATATATCGACGCACTACTCAAAATGGTTCAATATATTCATGTCGTTATTCCAAGAGGAGGAAAGTCCCTAATAAAGGCAATTAGTAAAAAAAGTAAAATTCCTTTATTTAAACATTTAGATGGTAATTGCCATTGCTATGTTAATGAATCATGCGCTTTTGACAAAGCAAGAAAAATAATAATCAACGCCAAAATGAGAAGAGTTGGAATATGTGGCGCTACAGAATCTCTTGTAATTGACAAAAAAATATCTCAACAAATCATACCTTTAATATGCGATGATTTAACGAATTATGATTGTGAAATTGTTGGTGATCTTGCTAGTCAAAAAATTGACCCTAGAATTAAAAAAGCCAGTAATAGTGACTTTGCAACTGAATATCTTGATAAAAAAATATCAGTTAAAATTGTCAGAAATATATCTGAAGCAATAAATCACATAAATAAATATTCATCAAATCACACTGAATCAATTATTACTCAAGATCAAAAAGCTGCTGATAAATTTCTTAAAGAAATCGATTCAGCAATAGTTATGCATAATGCCTCAACTCAATTTGCTGATGGAGGTGAATTTGGCATGGGTAGCGAAGTTGGAATCTCAACTGGCAAATTACATGCCAGAGGGCCTGTTGGAGTAGAGCAATTAACAACATATAAATATATTATAAGTGCAAATTGCGCAATAAGAAAATAAATATTATGGCAAAACCAAAAATTGGTATTATAATAGATTGGCATGAATCTGGGGGCTATTCCAAACATCAACATTTTGCTCTAAGGACTCATTATGTTGAAATGATAAAGCTTGCTGGAGGTGTGCCGTGGTTAATTCCTTACTGCGTTCAAAAAAATATTGATGACTATATTAATAACATAGATGGCTTGCTTGTGCCTGGAGGCTTTTACAAAACCCCTAATGACTATTATATTGATAATAATGATATTAGCCCTTATCAAGCTACGCCAAGATTTATATTTGAAGAATCAATGATAAAAAAATCTTTAGATATTAATATTCCAATTCTTGGTATATGTGCTGGCATGCAAGTTATGTGCGCTATATTAGGATGCAAATTAACTGGCAACATCGCCAATTATCTTAATGGCAATATAGATCATTTTGGTTATGTTAAAGATCAGAATATAACAATTTCTGAGGATAATTTACGGAAGAAAATCATTAAGAAAAAAGTCATTAAAGTTAATTCTAATCACAATGAAGCAGTTGTTAAGATAAATGATTTGGTAAAAATATGCGCCAGGTCAGATGACGGATGTATTGAAGCTATAGAGGTTAAAAATAAAAAATTTGCCCTTGGAATTCAGTGGCATCCTGATTTTTCATGCTATAATTCTAAACAAATTACTAAATATAATCCTGATTACGAGATCATAAAAGAATTTATAACTTCATGCAAATAAAAATTGAAATTCCTAATTATTGGCCAAAATTATCAATTGGTGATTATGTTAGTTTAGTGAGCACCTCTTTTGCCCTTAAAGAGTACGAGATTACTAAGATTAAACAATTAATAAAAGATTGGGGTCTAAATATCAATATAAGCGAATTTGACAATAATAACGAACCATTATTTGCAAATAGTGATATTAATCGCAAAATTGAATTAAATAATGCCACTAAAGATTCTAAATCTAAATTTATACTTGCTACAAGAGGAGGATATGGATGTACAAAAATAATTGATGAATTTTCTTTTGATCATGGCTTTAAAGTTGTTTCGGGTTTTAGTGATTTAACTGCGCTACATTTACTAATTAATAACCATTATAATAAATCATCTCTTCATGGCCCTGTTCTTAAACAAATTGTCAATAATGAGATTGATGATGAGTCAATTGCACTTTTTAAAGATATAATTTTTGGCAATATTAATGAAATATATTACAATATAACTCCAATCAACAATATTAAGCTAAAATCTAATAAGCTACCAAGATTAATTGGTGGAAATTTATCCATTATACAAACATCAATAGGAACAAAATGGCAAATAAATAACAAACCTTTTAGCTTATTAATTGAAGATATTGACGAACAAGCATATAAAATAGACAGAATTCTTAATCACCTTAAAAATGCTAATATATTTTCCAATTGTCATGCTTTATTTATTGGCGATATAATAGAAAAAGCTCATAGTGATAATAAATTTTACCTTGATCATATTATTAAAAAATTTAGCCAAGAAATTAATTTACCGATTTTTAAAATAAATGATATAGGTCATTCAAAGAAAAATAGATCAATCCCCCTTGGTGCAGACATTACAGTAATCTAATTAATAAAGAAGATAATTTATCTTATGGCGTTAATATTAATTTATCTTGATAAAATTCATATTTTGTAAAATTTCTTAAAAAACTCATTCCAAGTAGTGATACCCCCATATCAGAGTTATTAACTGATGCTGGAATATTTTTAAGATTTAAATTGCCAAATTTAATATCTCTTAATATTACTGAAGCACCATATGAAATACCATTGGCAGTTTGATAAGGCTTGCTAAAAATTAGCCTTTCTAGATCAATTCCAACTCTCCTAGCATCCCTTAAACTAAGGACCATATCAGTGGCACCAGTATCAATTAAAAATCTAATATTTTTATTATTAATTTTAACATTAGCATAAAAATGATTACCATATGACATATTAATAATAATTTTATCTGCAGAATTAACCTGAATATTTGAGGGATTTAACTCACCTAAAAATCTATTTTTAAGACCAATAAAATCAAAACGAAAACTATATAAAATTATTACAAATATAGCAATAGCAGCCCATATACTAATATATTTAATAGCTCGCAAAATTGGAATATTACCCCTAGTAAATATGGAGCTAGCTATAAATGCTAGCAATAATATTAAATATAATATATTAATCCATTCATTAGTTTGCATTGTGAGTAATTTTTACTGTTCTTGTCTGCAACTTATCCTCTATATTATGAGAAATATTAATTTCAATATAATTACTAGGTAGAAATTTTAATGCAATTTCAGGCCATTCAATCAAGCATATTCCGCTATTTATACTATCAAAAAAATCTATATTTTCAAGTTCATTTTCATCTTCAATTCTATAAAGATCAAAATGATAAATTAAACCTTTTTGACTTTCATAGTAATTTACTATATTAAAGGTTGGACTTAAAATAGTATCTTTTTCTTTTTGTAGTGAATTTATAAATTCTTTAGCAAAAAATGTCTTGCCAGAGCCCAAAGTTCCCGTTAAGGCATATATATTATTGCACAAGGCTTGCTCGGCTAACTGCCTGGCTAGCAGCCTCATTTGCTCCTTATCTTGAATAAAAAATTGCGACATTAATAACTATGTTATTTTATTAACTTGCACTATTAATTACAAATAAATAAAAATATTATCCACTTATTACCAATAATTGTAATTTTAAAATTTAATATGGCCAATAAAAATATAGATATTGCATTATTTCAACCAGAAATTGCTGGCAATGTTGGCTCCATTATAAGAAGTTGCGCTTGTTTTAATGCAAATCTTCATATAATTGAACCATGCGGCTTTCCCTTTGATATTAAAAAAATTAAAAAATCAGCATTAGATTATTTTGACAAAATTACCATAAAAAGACATAATTCATTTAATATATTCTATCAAAATGAGGTTCATGACATGTCAAAAAGACTTATACTTGCCACCACAAAAGGTGATCAAAACTTAAAAAAATTTACATTTAAAGAAAATGATATCATTTTATTTGGCCAAGAAAGTTGCGGTGTTGATTTATCAATTCATCAAAAATGCGATCACAGAGTTTACATTGATATGCAAAATAATATGAGATCTATAAATTTAGCAGTTTCCTGTGGTATTTTTCTTTCTCACATTTAAAAATAAATAATCTTTTTAATAAAATTCAATTAACATGAAATCATTTAATGATAAAAACTACCTTATATTTGCTGGAACATCTTCAATTGCTCAGGATCTAATTAAAAAACTCAAAATATTCAATAGCAATGTAATATTCACCTCTAGAAATGAAGAGCTTGCAAATAATTTAAAACAAGAAACAGGCTATGACTTTCAAATTTGTCGAGATTTGTCAGATTTTGATGAGGTTGAAAAAATAACTCAATATGCAAAAGAGAAATTTGACAAAATTGATGGAATGATAAATTTTGCTGGATCTATAATGCTTAAGGCAGCTCATCAGACCAGCTATGAGCAATATATGGATGTTATAAATAAAAACTTAACCACCTGCTTTGCCATTACAAGATCTGCCGGCAAAAATATGACAGATGGAGGATCAGTTGTTTTTATATCTTCTATTGCGGCATCTATTGGAATATCAAATCACGAAGCAATAGCTGCTGCTAAATCAGCAATTGAAGGCCTAACAAGATCTGCCGCTTGTACATATAGTAGTAAAAATATTAGATTTAATGCCATTGCACCAAGCCTAACAAAAACCAATCTAAGTAAAGATTTAACCAATAATGAAATGATGCTCAAAGCCTCAAACTCAATGCACGCTTTGGGCAAAATTGGTGAAGTTGGCGACATATCTAGAGCTTGCTCATTTTTATTAAATCCTGATAATAGCTGGATTACGGGCCAAGTAATAAAAATTGATGGCGGATTTTCTTTAAAAACTAAGCCCAAAACCTAATTGATATTATTAATAATAGAGCCAAGTTATAGCTTTATCATCAATTACCACGCATTACTTTTAATAAGATTAAAAATTAGATTAATTCCGTAATTTTCATCATTTAAACATGGAATAACTGTAAAATTTTTACCTCCTAAGGATAAAAATTCTTCCTTATATTCAATTGCAACCTCTTCAAGAGTCTCAACACAATCACAAGAAAATCCTGGTGTTATTACTGCCAGATTTTTTATTCCATCATCTATAATTTGTTTAAGTATGTCTGAAGTATATGGTTGAAGCCACTCCTTAGGCCCAAATCGAGACTGAAAACCAAAATAGGTTTTCAGATCAATTTCTTGCTTTTCAAGCTCTTGACTAAATAGTCGATGCGTTTTATGACAAAAACATGAATATGGATCGCCTTTATCAAAATATTCCTGCGGAATACCATGATATGACCCAAGAACTGCTTCTGGCTTAAAGTCAATTTCGCTAAAATGTTTTTTTAAAATACCAACAAGGCCTTTAATGTAATATTCATTATCACAATATTGATTTATGATTCTTATGTCTGGCTGCCATCTAATTTTTTTCATCACCCTGTATATTTCATCACATGATGTTGCAGTTGTAGCTGCACAATATTGTGGATATAATGGAATGAATAATATTTTACGACAACCTTTATCAAGTAATTTATTGATTTTTGATTCAATTGATGGATTTCCATATCTCATAGCATGATCAATTACTATATTATCAAAACTTTCATCAATCATTTCTTGAGTCTTTCTTGATTGTGATCTTGTATAATAGCTTAATGGCGATTCATTTATATTGTGAAACCAGATTTTCTTATAGTTCTTTTTTGAGGTAAAAGGTCTTATATTTAAGATAATAAAATTTAAGATAAATTTCCATAATATTGGATTAACTTCTATTACTCTTTGATCAGATAAAAATTCTTTTAAATATCTTCTTACTGAAAAAAAATCATAATTATCAGGAGTTCCTAGATTAATTAATAAAACTCCGAGATTATCCTTAATTTTTGGATGGTTTTGGGGAATGTAGCTACTACTCATTTTATGAAAATATTAAAGGTTTATCAAACATGTTAGTTGGTGTTTTGTAAAAATTTATAAATATAAATTACTCGATATTATTATCTAATAGTAATAATATATTTGTTAATGATATAAATATATCAAGAAAAAATTGATCAATAAAATTGCTGTATCATTTATAATCAATTAAGATTTAAGACTAAATATCACTTAGTGAAATAATAGTTTTATTTATAATATTAGCAACCACTGGCGCTGCCAACATGCCACCAGAATTATATATATAGTTAGAATTATCAAATAATATATATATTAAATATTGAGGCTTATTTATTGGAAATGCAGCAATAAAAGATGCTATTGTTTTTTTCTTATTATAACTTCCCATTTCGGCCTTTTCTGCAGTACCAGTCTTTCCCCCTACTCTAATATCTTTTACCCAAGCCTTTTTACCCGTGCCATATAAAACCGTCTCTTCCATGAGTTGTCTTATTTTTATTGAACTATCATTGCTAATAATATTTTTTGCAATCATCGGATCTTCTCTTTTAATAAATGATGGAGATATAAGGTTACCACCATTAACCATTGCGCCTACTGCGCTTACTAGATGCAGCGGGGTAATAGCTATACCATGACCAAAAGATATCGTAAAAAGATTAATATCATTCCATCTTTTTGGAATTATTGGATTTGCTAAACCTGTAATATCAGCATCTACTTTATCTAAAAATCCAATATTTTTAAAAAATTCTCTTTGTTTTTTAGCGCCGATTTTTTGAGCAATCCTAACAGTGCCTATATTTGATGAATGAATGAATACCTCATTATAATCCATCTTATCCTTAACATAATGATAATCTGATATACTATATTTGCCATATTTTATTGAATCCTTAACAAAAAATTGCTCCTTTTTATCAAGTAAATTATTTTCAAAAGCTATAGCAAATGTTAAAATTTTTAACACCGAACCCAATTCATAAACCCCACTAACCGCACGATTAAATCTATTCTTTGAATTAATATCTTCTTTGTTATTAGGGTCAAAATCAGGTAATGACGAAAGTGCAATAATTTCACCATTATTTACATCCATTACAATACCAACTGCAGATTTAGAGTTATATTTTTTAGCAGCAATCTTTAATTCATTATAAACAACATCTTGTACCCTAACATCTAAGGCAGTTTGAATATTTTTACCTTGATGTAACTCTTTATTATAAGTCAACTCAATACCTGAAAGACCGTTACGATCAACATCGCTATAACCAACAACATGGCTAAATAGTGATTTGTGAGGATATATTCTACTTAAATCATCTTGAAATACCAATCCAGCAATATGCATATTTTTAACCTGCATAACTTGATTTGGTGATAAATTGCGCCTTATTAAAATCCAATCTCTCTTATTCTTATTTGATAATTTCTTTTTTATTTGCCCGTAAGATAAGTCATCAAATAAATTTGCTAGACGCTTTGCAATGTGATCGCTATTTTTAATAAGCTTATTTTTTGCATAAAGAGATTTAGTTTGAACATCTCCCGCCAAAATAACGCCATTTCTGTCAATTATTGATCCTCTTTGATTATTGCTTTTTTTTATGTAATTATTTGCAATTTTTTTATCTTTACTCGATATTGTAATAAACATCATAGTTGCTATGATAGTAACAACTAAAATAAGGAATATTATCCATATAAAATAAAAGCGATATTTTTTATTAAAATTATTTATTACAGCCAAAATATCTATAAATTAATTTGTGAAACCAAATTCTTAACGCTGTTTATTGAACTATTTAACATTTCTTTTTCTTTACTTGTTAAATCAAATTCAATGATTTTTTCAACACCATTTCTGCCAATTACCGACTGAACACCAATATATAAGTCATTAACATTATATTGCCCTTGAAGATATGCAGCAACCGGAAGAATTCTCCTTTTGTCAAATAAATAGCTTTCAGCCATTAATATTGCTGATGATGCTGGAGCAAAATATGCCGAACCATTACCAAGTAATTTAACAATTTCTGCACCGCCATCTCTGGTTCTTTGTATAATTTGATCAATTTTTTCTTGTGAAGTCCAGCCCATTTTTATCAAATCTGGCACAGGAATACCAGCAACACTTGAATATCTAATTAAAGGCACCATAGAATCGCCATGCCCTCCAAGAACACAAGAATTGATATCTTCAACTGAGACATTAAATTCTCTTGCTAAAAAAAGTGACATTCTAGAAGAATCAAGAACACCAGCCATGCCAACTACTTTATTTGTTGATAATCCAGAAACTTTTTGCATAACATAGACCATAGCATCTAATGGATTTGTAATTACAATTACAAAAGCACTAGAAGCATATTGCTTAATTGCACTGGCGACAATTTTGATAATTTTTGTATTAGTTTCAAGTAAGTCATCGCGACTCATGCCTGGCTTTCTGGCAACTCCTGCAGTAACAATAACAACATCTGAATCTGCAATATCTTTATAATCATTACTTCCTATAATATTTGCATCAAAATCTTCAACAACAGATGATTGCTCAATATCAAGTGCCTTACCTTGAGGCATTCCTTTATTAATATCTATTACAACAATATCGCCAAGATTCTTAAGACCAGCAAGATGAGCAAGAGTGCCGCCAATATTTCCAGCACCAATTAATGATATTTTATTCCTTTTAGCCATGAATTAATTAAAATAATAATTAGTAATATTTCTTAAAATCTATTTATATTAAGCCTAATTTCAAGTATTTTTTAATTTGATAATTGTTAATAATACTAAAAGCCATCTTTAGTTGAGTTTTAGTTTTTTTAAAAATAGCTTTTGGCATAATATCTTATTTTATAATTACTAGCAATCTGGGCCAAATAAATATATGGTGCCAATTTTTGTTGAAGATGTATCTCCCCAACTATAACTAACAACAAATCGGACATATTGATAACTTCCTGGATTATCAAGAGTAAATCTAGATGCCGTATCCCATCTTGCTTTATCGGGAAGCTGAAAGGATAATAAATCAACCCATGTAGCATTATCATTAGAACCCTGCATTAAAACATCTTTTGCATTTCTCCACGATCCATGAATACCACTTACACCATACCACTCAAATTCTGAAATATAATATTGCTTATCCATGGCAATTGTTATGGTTGGACTATTTGTTCTAAAACCCGCAGCCCTAGGATATGTAACATTACAACAATTATTTTCCCCATTATTACCATATCTGCCAAAATTTTCTGGTGTTGTTAATATTGAATTTAAACCCTCATTGCTCCATGTTCCAATCGAAGATGATAATGTCCAGTTATTTAACGAATAACTAACACCAGAAGTATATGAACCATATCGATAGAAAAAATCTGGATTATTAATTCGTGATACTTGCGAAGTATCACATGATGGACCTGATGCTAATAAAGGATTATCATCTATATTATCAACAATTCCATCTCCATCACTATCAACCGAACTTGACAAGCCCCATTTATTTGCAAGATATTGCGTTATTTGATATCTTTCTTCATCGGTAACTTTGCGATTTAATATAATTGTTTCATATACCCTACCAAACCAATATCCGTTAGAAACTGGACCCGTTCCAGAGCCTCCAAAGTGCCTATTTCCTATAATAAATCTTGTATTTGGCTTATTTGACGAACCGTGTCCGGCACTTCCAACCAAAACTCCATTTCTATACATTTCAAAATCACTGCTCTTTACTTGATATTGATAAATAAATGGCCCAGTATCAACCTCAGTTACAGATGAAGCATAGAACCTTTGAGAACTACTTGATCCATGCATAAATTTTCTATGAGCGTCACTTCTTTCGTGATAAACTATTGAATCAAAATTATCAGCCCCTTTTTGCTGAATTGTAACAGCACCACCACCAGCATTATTAACGCTAAAATCAATATTTCCTAGATCAATAACAGCAAATATTGTTGCCTCATTGAGACTCTCTAAAGATTCAGACCACATATAGTCATTTACACCGTCAAAATATACTCCCAAAGCATCATATGTTGGTTGATTTGATGTTGAAGATTGGGTTACATTATAATTATTACCACTTAAATCATACCATGACGATATTGGTTCTGAAATTGGCTCATCAACTGGCACAGGCTTAACATAGCAACTATAACCATCTCTAACATATATTTTACCCCCTCCCCATATTGTGGTATCGCAATCTGTACCACTACCATTGCAATATGTAATATAAGTCTCGCCATCTATTGTTTTTCTTGCACCCCAACTAAAATCAAGATTTTCTCCTGTTGCTTTGTCACTAGCATTAACATAAGTATTATAATCAGTAACTAAGCCACATTCTGGAGTTGGCCA
>JAHXBS010000024.1 GCA_020054685.1 Rickettsiales bacterium
AACTACTCAATTATTTTAATTAATGTGAAGCTTTATTGCAACAATTATATGGTATTAAAGATGGGAATTGGTATTATTAGGAACATCGATTAGGAACATCGGGGTCTGACCCCAAAATTCCATTAATCAGAAGGTCTAGGTTGTTATCACTAATTTGCTTCGCCCACCTATGTATAGACGTTGGACAAACATTAAAAACCTCAGATACTTTTTTGATACCATTGTCATAAGCTGATATTACTGCCTTTAGCTTATTTGCTGTTGTGCCGTAAGATTTTAATTTTAGTAAGGCCTTTTTAGCATTATTGTAAACAGTTTCGTCAATTATTGTTTTTGGCATGATGATGTTAATTGAGTGTGAATAAAAACTACTCAATTATTTTAATTAATGTGAAGCTTTATTGCAACAATTATATGGTATTAAAGATGGGAATTGGTATCAGATAAAGATGATAATAAAAAAGAAGAAAAAAACAAACCAAAACGCAAGCCCTTGCCAGATCATTTACCAAGAGAAGAAAAAACATTAATCCTGATCCAATTTGTCCAAAATGTGGTAGTGATGATCTTGGAAAAATCAGTGATGATATATCAGAAACATTAGATTATATACCAGCATCATTTAAAGTAATAAGAACTACCCGCCCAAGATGTGCTTGTAAGAATTGTGAAAATATAGTTCAAGCAGATATTCCTGATAGAGCTATAGCTAAAGGAAAGGCAGAATCTGGATTATTAACTCATATCTTGGTACAGAAATATTGTAATCATTTACCTTATTATCGTCAAAGTGAGATATATCAAAGAGATGAGAATATAGAGCTTTCTAGGTCTACTATGGCTAGTTGGGGTGGTCAATGTTCAAGATTGCTTGATATAATAGTAGATAAAATAAAAGAAGAAATATTCAATTCTTCTCATATTCATGGTGACGATACTACGCTTAAAGTATTAACTCCCGGAGCTGGCAAAACCAAAACAGCAAGATTATGGGTTTATAGTAGAAATGGCATAAATCATGATAGTAATATTCCTCCTGCTATTTGTTATTTTTATTCTCCTGATCGCAAAGGAATCAGGCCGCAGTCACATTTAGAAAGCTTCAAAGGAATACTCCATGCTGATGCATATTCTGGATATGATAAATTATATAAAGAAAATGAAATAACTGAATCAGCATGTTGGGCTCATACCAGAAGAAAATTCTATGAAGTAACGGTAGCTAATGATAAAGCTAATATTGCTAATGAAATATTAATCAGAATAGGAGAAATCCATAAAATAGAACAAAGAATAATAGACTTAAAAAACTCAATTGATATGCTGTATCAGGAAGAGCAGTTAAATCAAGGGGGTGCCGAAGAAGAATTGCAGTTAGAATTGCAGTTAAAACAGCAAACAGCAATGACGGAAGTAAGGCAATTATCTTTAATCAAAAGAGCCATTAAAAAAGGCGGTGATCCCCTTAAAGTAGTTGAAAACATTAAAGAGAATCTTGAGAAAAAATTAACAAATCACGATGAATTAAAAAAATGTAAAACACAAGAAGATATTTCGGTAACTAATATGGTTTTGCAATGGATTAAAGAAGGTCGAGAAGAAGGTCGAGATGATTTAGGTCAAAATGATTTGGATAAAAAGCCGCCGTCAAAAAAGCCAGAGCCAGGAAAGCCCCCAAGGCCAACAGAGCCAGAGGGCGCTTTCTATCGAAGGGTTAAATGTTTAATAAAAATGTTTCAAGGTGATGCTGGGCCAACAGAATCACCGCAACATCCAAGGGTACAACAAGATGCTAAAATTTCTCGAGTGAGGTAACTTAGCTTGACGGGTAATAATTATTTATAAATTATTTTTGATCAAATTCCAAAATTTGAAAAAGCGCTGTGATTTTACTTCTCTAAAAGCCACGGCATTGCTTTTGGAGATTGTAACATGATATTTTTTCTTTAGCTCGCTAGCTGTTTTTAATATTTTTGAATCGGGGCAGTCGGGGATGATTATTTCATCGAAATTTTGCTCATTAATAAGAGTTGATATTGTTTCATGATAATTGCCTCTAAAGATTCTAACTTGTTTTTGACATAGGGTTTGATATATTATTTTGAGTCGTAGAGGCGATATTAAATCGAGATATTCTTTTGAAAATATAAAAATTTTTTCCGAATCTTGGTAATCAAAATTTAAATTGTAATCATTGAGCCATAGTAAATTTTTCATAAATTAGGAAATAGTTTTTTATTTAGCTCTTCATAAGAAAAGTGCAGTTCGGGATTTTCTTTGTCATTGATCTTTAGTGTGTTGGAAAAGTATTTTTTTACATTTTCTAGATTAAAAATATAAGGTTTTGAAGAAAATGTGCTAGCAATCCACTGAAAAGAAAGATTGTTTGATGGTAGGTCAGCATCAATTAGATTTTGTAAAAACCACATTGCCCCTGCTTGCCATTTAATTTTTCGAAAGTGAATTATATAAGATGCTAAATACATTCGAGCATGATTATGTAGGTAGCCTGTTGTGGTTAATTGCTTAATAAAGTGATTAATTACAGAATTTTTGGTGGTAGCATTTTTAATATCATTTGGTAAATGATTTTTATATTGGTCATGGCTAAACCCAGTTTTATATTCTTCAATATTGATCCAAAGAGAATTATTATTATTAAAAAAATAAGATTGCCAAAAATATCGCCAATATAGCTCTTGTAGAAATTTTTCACAATTTTTAAAGCCATATTTTGTAATCATGAAATCAGATATTTCTTTTGTTGAAATAATTCCATGTCGAATTATGTGCGAAAAGTTACTAACTTGCCCATTGCCATAATTTCTAGTTTTAGCATATTTAGCTGGGTCAAATTGATTTAATTTCTCTTTAAAAGAGTCTGTGTCAAGATTAAAATTTTCGCATTTTTTATCTAGATTTATATTAAATTCTAAATTAAGATATTTAGATAAATCTTGTTGATTTAGAAAGCTATTTTTTAACTCTTTCATATAAATGAAAAAAATTGAGATTCCTGAATTTTTAATTCCTGACTTTAGGTCCAATCATGCGGGTGAAATTGGGGCGGTTTATATATATAAAACTGCCATAATTTGCGCCATTAGTGCAAAAAGTCGTCAAATGTCTAAAGATCATTTAAAAACAGAAGAAAATCATTTGCAAATAATTAAAGATCTTGTTGAAAAAAAATATCGCAGCAAATTAATACCAATATGGATAATGGCTGCAATTATTCTTGGTTTTTTTGGTAGTATTTTTGGTCATCGTTTTTTTTGCTTAACTATTTACGGTGTAGAAAATTTTGTTAAAGATCATTATCAGGAACAGATTGATAAGTTAAAAAATTATAATTTTAAAGATTTGCAAAATTTGATCATAAAATTAAGGTCTGAAGAAATTGAGCATATGCAAGATGGCTTGCAGGGCAACTGTAAATCTGATAACTTTTTTGCTAAGCTTTGGATTGAGTTAGTTTATAAAGGTTCAAAAAAAGCGGTAAATATTGCAAAAAAATATTAATCTATGATCACAATATTATTTGATGGCAAATGCAGTCTTTGTGCAAAAGAAATTAAATATTATCAAAAAATTGCCCCAAAAGGTATTTTTAAGTGGTGCGATGTAACAATTGATCACTCAATTTTAGATCAGTATAATCTTTCTCAAAGTCAAGCGCTTTTATATCTTCATGCTAAGGATGATAAGGGGGATATGCATATAGGGGTAGATGCTTTTATTATTATTTGGTCAAAATTGCAACAATTCAAAACATTGGCAAAAATTATATCATTTCCAGTAATTTATCAAATAGCTAAGATTATTTATCGCATTTTTGCAAAAATTAGGTTTAATAATTTAGATCACTGTAAGATATCCTTAAATTGCGACAAAAAGTGACCCTTTGATTGTCGATAGGTGGTTGAGTTTTGTATATTTTATGGCCATTGCATCAGAAGTGTGCGCTAAAATTTACATAATATAATTAAAATTTTATCTACTATTTATATTGATATTTCTTTAAAGTATTAAGATCAATATATTTCAAAGTTTTTTCATGGGTTGCTTCTAAAATTACTTTGGGTGCTTTATTGGCAAGGACTGCCTCTTTAAATCTCATGGCGCATAAACACCATTTATCGCCAGCTTTTAGGCCAGGAAAATTATATGTCATATTTGGCGTAATTAAGTCATTGCCTTGTGATTTGCTATATTGCAAAAATTCTTCTGTAACAATTGCGCAAACAGTGTGGCGCCCATGATCATTTTGGTCAGTTTGGCAAAGTCCGTTGCGATAAAAGCCAGTTATTGGATCAAGGCAGCATTCTTGAAGATTGGTGCCAAGAACGTTTTTAAGGTTGCTTGCCTGATGATCGCTTTTTTGGTTAAGTAATTCTTCTATTTTATCAATAAATTTTTTTGATTGTGGCTTGGTAACGCTTGAAAACCAGCCAGCAAAGTTGCCATTTTTATCTATTAAATATTTATGGAAATTCCATTTGGGAGATCCAATTATTGTTGCCTGCTTATTTGCCCATTGATAAAAAGGGTGAGCATTTTGCCCAATAACATCGCTTATAGTGCTTAAATTAAAGCTTATGTGATAATTTTGTTTGGCAAAGCTAGTTACCTGCTTGATATTGCTAAATTCCTGATTGGCAAAATTGCCAGAAGGAACCCCTATTATTACTAGGCCCTGATCCTTATATTTTTGATAGATATTTTCTAATTCGCTATATTGCGGGGTAAGACCGCATTTAGATGCAGTATTAACTATTAAAATAACCTTGCCTCTTAAGTCAGATAAGTGAATTTGCTTATTATTGGCTAAGTTAAAGGAGAATTGATGAGCATTTTGGGCCATGGCAATATTTAAGAAATTTATTATTAATAAAATAGCATAAAAGCCAAATATAAATTTGCTAATAGCTAAAAAAGACTTTTGATTTTTTAATTTAATTGAAAGTAAATTCATAATAATTTTATTTTCTACTAGCGTGTTTTTTAACAATATTTTTAGCTTCTATTTTGTGGCTAGGGTTATTTTTAATGTTGTATAATTGTGTTATGGCGTTTTTTCGAGCCTCTTTTTCATTGATTATGGGCTCTGGGTAATTTGGAGCAAATAATCCTTCTTGCGAGGGCATGATTAGGTTTTTTTTAGATATATCTTTTAAAATTGGCAAATATTTTTTTATAAAAATACCTTCGGGGTCATGATCTGTTAATTGTTTAGTTGGGCTATATATTCTAATGGCGTTAATGCCAGTGGTGCCAGATTGCATTTGGATTTGGCTATAATGAATTCCTGGCTCATAATCTGTAAAAAGGCGCGCTAAATGATGGCTAAATTTGCGCCAATCAAGCCATAAATGATTAGCGGCAAAGCTAACTAACATTGCCCTCATTCTAAAATTGATCCAGCCAGTTTCTTTAAGGGCTTGCATTGAGGCGTCGATCATGGGAAACCCAGTTTTGCTATTTTTCCAGGCTTCGTAAAATTCTTCATTAAATTCATTTCTTATTAGGTCATAAGATGGGTGCAGATTGCGATATTCAATTTCTGGCTCATCTTCTAGCTTTTGAATAAAATGACAATGCCACCTTAATCTTGATAAAAAAGACCTCATGGCTTGAGGCCATTGGCCTTTTTGCTCTTTACTGAGTGACTTAACTTTAAGAGATCTAGCAAGGGCTGCTTGATATATTTCTTTTATTGAAATTGAGCCAAAGGTAAGATAGGTTGATATTCGAGAGCAGCTTGTAAAAGCGCTAACAGGTGATGACATTTCTTTGCTATAATTTTGCCCTCTAAATTGTAAAAAATCGTCAAATATTTTTAGCCCATTATCTCGGCCACCAATTTGAGGTGATAAAATTTGATCATAGCTAATATTAAATTTTTGGGCAGAAAATATTGGATCGCAATCTTCATTAATAAAATTTATATAATTTGGAGGCGCTATTATATTTTTTGACATTGTTTTATGCCAGCTTAAAGCCCAGCCATCACGGTTTTTTAAATTTCTAATTACGCCATTTTGCACATATTCTTGCCACTTGATGCTATTTTTAATGCAGAATTTTTTAACATTAATGTCTCTTTGATAAGTCCAGTAATTGCCGGTTTCTTGATGAGAAAATATCTGATTAATATTATATTTTTTGTGAAGCTGGTTTAGTATATTTATTATTTCACCATTTTTTGTAATTAATTTGGCATTAATATTGGCAATATTTTTTTGCAAATCAATTACTGATTCTTTAAGGAATTTATAATGTCTATAGCTAAAATCATCTTGCTGAAATAGTTCTTGTTCAAAAACGAATAATAATAAAATAGGAAGTTCTTGCAAGGTTGCCTGTTGCAGAGCTTGATGATCATGGATTCTTAAATCTCTTTTAAACCATATAATATTAATAGACACTATTTGTTAGATTTATTTTATATATTGCTAAGCAAGGAAGAGTAATAGTAATATGCCAGCAATTATAAGTGCAATTCCTAATATTTCAAGGGGTCTGATCTCTTCTTTAAAGAATTTTTTAGATAATAATAATGAAAATATCATTTCAATTTGACCAACAGCCTTTACATAGGCAACATTGGTTAAAGAATATGCGCTATACCATCCAGTTGACACCATTAATGTTGTTATGCCAACTACAAGACCATTTTTAAAGTAATTTTTGACAGCAATTATTTGGTTTTTATCTTTGAAATAAATATAAAAGCCAACAAAAATAGCTTGAGCCAATAATAAAAAAACAATTGTAAAAGAGGCGTTTATAATTATTGGGGTAGTTGTTAGGCTTAGTGTTGAGTTTTTGACAAATAGCCCAGAGGCTGCAAAGCTTGATCCAGATAAAATACCCATTTTAGCTGAAGGGCTCGATAATGATTTAATAATATGGCTAAATGTAATATTATTTTGGGTAACAGAAATAAAGATAAGGCCAATAAAGGCAATGATTATTGCCACCATTCCCATTAAAGAAATTGACTCATTAAAAAAAATAATACCAATTATAGCGCTTTGAATTGCGTCTGTTCTAATATAGGCGGTTCCAACAGCAAAATTTTTACGTGAAAAAAGACAAACTAAAAAATAAATACCAATAATTTGAGCAATGCAGGCAATAGTAACATTAAATAAAAATTTATTATTAATATCAGGCATATCATAGCCAAATAGCAGAAGTAAAATAAAAGCAATAAGCGCAAAAGGAAAGCCAAAAATAAACCTAACCCACACGGTAGTTATGTCGGGCAAGAATTTTGCCAAATGTTTTTGCGAGGCGTTTCTAATGGTTTGAATAAAGGCGGTGACAATTGAAATAAGGATCCACATAATAATTTGATAAATGACTAATCGCAGCTTATTTTAAGGTGATAATAATAAAATTTGCAATGTGATTAATGGCAAAATTTCTATTGTGATAAAATTGGTTTGAGCCCAAATTTGACATTATGTTTAAAATATGATTTAATTAATTAAGGGTTAGAATTAAAATATTAGTTATACGGGTATTTTATTTTTAGCTTTTTTTAAAATGATATTATCAACTCTAATTAATAATTTAACTGTTTAATTTATAAATTATGACATATGAATATAATGATCCAGAAAAATATTTGGATAATCAAAGTAAAAAACTTTCTTTTATTGTAGATGATACAGTAGAGTATGTGGCGTCTAACTTAAGGGTGCTTGGAGCTACTATGCGTAAAATTGTAGATAAACATAAAAAAGAGAATAATGTTGATAATGTAGAAGTTAGCCTTGACTGTAAAATAATATTTAAAGAGGGGAAGTTATCATTAGATGATATTTGTGAGATAGGTGAAATAAAAAGTGGTGATAAATCTGAAAAATTTATTCAATCTAAAGTAGGTGTTAATAATATGAATATTGAGAAAGTGGCCGAGGAAGTAAATTCCTCAATGTTAGTAAAAAATGCCAGATATCTTATTGACCAAATGACAGAATTGAAACAAGAGGGTTCCGTTAAAGAAGTAGGCGGAGGATTTGAAAAGCTTAGGAAGCTTTTGGATATGAACAAGTCTAAATCGCGCCCAAGACCACAATGATAGCTCTCACGGCCCTAGAGGAGATTTTAGTCCCGTTAGAGGTTTTAGAGGCAATAGCTCGTCCCCGTCCCAGAGGGAAAGCGATAGAGGAGGCGGCCCTAGTACTAGTAGAGGATGATAAGAGTTATGGGAGTTATGGGGTCAGACCCCAATTTTCCTAGAGGAGTTATGGGGTCAGACCCCAATTTTCCTATGAATAAATAACTCTATATCGCCAGCAATAACAAAAGAGGCATCGCAAAATACACAAGAAGCAGATAAGGGTTTGTCAATTAGAACGCGCTCATCAATGCCTAATGACTTAATAAAGATGATAATTATTAAGTTCAATCAATTTAGCCAATTGAATGATATTTAAAGCCATATTTCATTAAATCTTCCTTATTAAAAATATTACGAAGATCGATTATTATTTTTGATTTTGTAAGATTTCTAATTTTAGATAAATCTAATTTTTGATATTCTTGCCACTCTGTAGCAATAATAATGGCGTCGCAATCTTTTATTGCTTGATATGGATCTGGGCAATATTTTATATTTTTATAATTTTTTAATGCTATTTGGGTGTTATAAATTGCTTTAGGGTCGTGGGCATTTATAATTATGTTTAAATCTAGTAATTTTTTGGCAATATTTATTGCGGGTGAATATCTGATATCGTCGGTATTGGCTTTAAAGGCAAGTCCAAGTAGGGCAATTTTTTTATTTGATAAATTATGCCCCAATATTGCTTGGATTTTTTTTATCATTAGATCAATGCGATTAATATTTGAATTATAGGCGGCATTGATAATTGAAAGATCGGTGTTATTATCTTTGGCAATTTTTAATATAGCTTGAATATCTTTTGGAAAGCAAGATCCCCCAAAGCCAGGGCCGGGATTGAGAAATTTCTGACCAATTCTAGAATCAAGGCCTATTCCTTGAGATAGGGTTTTAATATCGCCATCTAAAATCTCGCATAAATTAGCCATTTCATTGATAAAGGATATTTTAGTAGCTAAAAAGGCATTAGAAGCATATTTTATAAGCTCAGCAGTAATTATGTCGCTAAATATTATTTTGTGATTAGCTAGTGGCTGATAAATTTTGGCTAATATTTTTTTACTTGCTTCATCTTCGCAGCCAATAATAATGCGGTCAGGATTTAAGAAATCATCAATAGCAAAGCCCTCGCGCAAAAATTCAGGATTTGAGGCAAGGCTTATTTGATTATTAGGGTTAATTTGATCAATTATTTTTCTAATTCTGGCTCCTGTGCCGGCTGGAACAGTGGATTTGGTTATTATAATTTTAGGAGTTTTGATAATATTAGCTAAATTATTTACCACATTAAGAACATATGACAGATCTGCGCTACCATCTTGATCTTGAGGGGTTCCAACAGCTATAAAAATTGCTTGTGAGTCATTAATTGCACTGGCTAAATCATTGCTAAATCTGATCTTATTTTTTGAGGCAAGGTCAGATATTAATTCTTCGAGTCCTGGCTCATATATTGGGATGATATTTTGCTGTAATTTGCTAATTTTGGATTTGTCATTATCAATGCAAATAACTTCATGACCAATTTTAGCAAAACATGCTCCAGATACAAGGCCAACATAGCCGCTACCAATAATAGTAATTTTCANAATGGTAAATAAATAGTAACTTTTAACCCACCAAGTTGAGATTTTGATAATTTGATTCGACCGCCCTGAGATGAAATATTGTCATTAGCAATTGCCAATCCAAGANCCGATCCTTTAGATTTATAATTGCTTGATGATTTTTTGTCAAGATTTCGAGAATTGTCAATTTGATAAAAAGGCTTTAAGACGTTTTTGCGTTCTTTTAGCGGTATCCCAGGCCCATTATCTTCAATGGTTATAATTAAATTGCGGTTAGATTTTCGTACCTTAAATTCAACAATTTTGGCAAAATTAAATGCATTATCTAGTAAATTATTTAATGCTCTTTTTAGCGAGACAACTCTAAATTCTGCATAAATTTTATTATTTAGATCTATTGTTGTTTTAATATTTTTATTAATCTTTAAATAAGGGTTGATAATTTGATTTTGCAAAAATTCGCTAATCATTATATTGGTTGGTTTTTCAATATTTTCTGTTTTGGCAAATTCTAAATATTCTTCTACTAGGTTTTCCATATCTTCAATATCAGTTTTTAATTCATCAATTTCCTTAGTTTTTGGCATCATTGCAAGTTGTAGCTTGATTCTGGTTAGCGGAGTTCTAAGGTCGTGAGAAACTGCCGAAAGCATCTCGGTTCTTTGTGTTACTTGTCTTTTAATGCGATCGCGCATTCTAATAAATGACAGGCCAAGAGATCTTATTTCTTCTGATCCGCTTGGCCTGATATTTTCTTCATCATGTCCTCTGCCATATTTTTCGGCAGAGTCTTTTAGTTGTTTCAGGAATTTAATTTGATTTTTTACAAATATTATTGAAATAATAAGCACTAAAGATGAGGTAAATATAAGCCAAAATATAAAAATCGCTGCACGAGAAGGTATTATTTTTTTAATTGCCATGCCAAATT
Organism: Rickettsiales bacterium; assembly: GCA_020054685.1. GTDB lineage: Bacteria > Pseudomonadota > Alphaproteobacteria > Rickettsiales > UBA1997 > UBA1997. Next base: position 10,637 of record JAHXBS010000024.1, read on the forward strand.
TAAATATTTGGTTTTCATGTTTTACAATAAATGAAATTTGCTTATCATTAATTTTCTTTATATCAATTAAGTATATCTTATAGGTTAATAATTGATTTGTAAATTTACTGTAAGAATTCGCTGCTTTTGGTTTTATTTGGCTGATATTTTTAGAGCTATTATAGTCAGCAAAATTGGTTCTTGTGATATTAATTTTAAAATTTTGAGATATATTATTAATTAAATTATTTTTACTAAGATTATCGTAATTTTTTACTATAAAATTAATTTCACCAGCATTAATTTGGCTCATATGCTTACTTACTATGTCAAGATGTGTATAGTAAAAGACATAAAGCGAAACTAATTGAATTATAATAATTGGGAATGCTATTATAATTATAAATCTTTTATAAAGGGACTTTGGGAATAATTTTTTAAAAATCATAATAAAAATGACAAATAAGATATCTGCTTCAAATGTAAATCTATTCTACTCTTCAAAGCAAGCATTATTTGATATAAATCTAGATTTTAAGAAAAATAGCGTTACTTCTCTTATTGGGCCATCTGGATGTGGTAAATCTTCTTTTTTGCGCTGCATTAATAGAATGAATGACACCATAGAAAATTGCAAATTTGAAGGTAAAATTACACTTGATGGTCAAGATATATATGATAACAGTCTTGATCTGGTATTGCTAAGGGCAAATGTTGGCATGGTTTTTCAAAAGCCTAACCCCTTTTTAAAAACAATTTATGAAAATATTGCTTATGGGCCAAGAATTCATGGCTTATTTACTAAAAAGTCTGAGCTTGATGATATTGTTGAAAAAAGCCTGATTAAGGCAGGTCTCTTTGAGGAGGTTAAGGACAGGCTTCATGACCAGGCAGGTGCATTATCAGGGGGTCAGCAGCAAAGATTATGTATTGCTAGAACAATAGCTATAAAACCCGATGTTATATTAATGGATGAGCCATGCTCAGCTCTTGATCCAATTGCTACAGCTAAAATAGAGGAGTTGATTGATGAGCTTAAAAATAATTACACCATTATAATTGTGACTCATTCAATGCAGCAGGCTGCTAGAGTGTCAAATATGACTGCATTTTTTAATATGGGAAAAGTTGAAGAATTTGGCCAGACAAGTGAAATATTTACCAACCCAAAAAATCAAAAAACCCAAGATTACATAACTGGAAGATTTGGCTAAATATTATTTATGTTTAATATATCATTTTTTGAGATAGTTATTTTCCTGATAATGGCTCTATTTTTTGTCAGGCCAAAAGACTTGCCAGAAATCGCCAGATTTATTGGCAGGGTAATTTATCATATTAAAAAACTATATTATAATAGTAAAAATATTATCAATAACTTGTCTAAAGATTTTGGCATTGATGATTTAGAGCAAGAAATTACCCAAGGAATTGGTCAAGAAAAGTCAAAAATTGAAGATGATGTTACTATTATAGTCGATATGGATGGCAATGAGCATAAGGTTAGCAATATTAAAGAGCTAAGAAAGGATTTAAGTGAAGATGATTTAAATTCAGAAATTCTCAAGCAAAATAACAATAATAATAAATCTAATTCTTAGCCAAAGCATCTTATAAAATTATATGATAAAGCTTAATATTTTATCAAAAGTTTGATCTATATTGAGATTGCCATTGTCAATAATTACGGCATCTTTGGCAATTTTTAGGGGCGAGTTGCTACGATTAATGTCGTTGTGATCTCTTTGTTTTAATTGCTCTAATATTGTTTGATATTGAATATTTTTATTAGTCTTTTGTAGTTGCTTGAATCTTCTATTGGCTCTAATTTCAACATCGGCACTAATGTAGAATTTATAATTAGCTTGAGGATATATAATTGTGGTAATGTCTCTTCCATCTATTACGCAGCCATTATTTGATGATTCAGAATCTGTGATAAAATCTTGTTGCCAACTAAATAGAGATTTCCTTACCTTGCTATTTTTAGCAATTATTGATGCTATTGAGCCGATATCTTCATTCATTATGTCGTTATTTTCAAGGTCTTCTGGCTTAATAAGTGATGATAAAAGATCTATTTGTGATTGGGTGCTATCTTCATGATTTATTGTGGATAAAGAGATATTTTTTTGTTTTATATGAAAAGCTAAAGCTCGATATAGCGCGCCACTATTGAGATAAGGAATGTTAAAATGATCGGCAAGCCTTTGTGCTAGAGTGCCCTTGCCAGAGGCTGAAGGGCCGTCAATGGCAATTGAGTAGATTTTCATAATCTTACGGCGATATTTGATTTTTGCATAAATTTTTTAGCATCTAAAATAGAATATTGCTTAAAATGAAAAATTGACGCCGCCAAAACAGCGCTGGCACCAGCCGTTATTCCGTCGCATAAATCTTGCAAATTGCCAACACCGCCCGATGCTATGATTGGGATTGTGGTATTTTGGCTGATTTTTGAGATTAATTCAAGATCATAGCCTTTTTTAGTGCCATCGCGATCCATAGAGGTAAGAAGTATTTCACCAGCTCCTAATTTTTGAACTTCCTGTGCCCATTTAATAGCATCAATTTTAGTAGTTTTGGTGCCGCCATGGCTGAATATTTCATAGTGATTATTGCTAATTTTTTTTGCATCTATTGCCACAACTACACATTGGGATCCAAATTTATTGGCCGCTTCACTAATTAAGCTTGGATTAGATATTGCGCTGCTATTTATTGATATTTTGTCAGCTCCACAATTTAATAAATTATCAAAGTCGGCTATAGATTTAATACCGCCACCAACTGTAAATGGCAAGAAGCATTTTTTAGCAACATTTTGAACTACATCATGCATTATGTCTCGATTTTCTATTGAGGCGCTAATATCAAGTAAGCATAATTCATCAGCATTTTGTTGATAGTAGAATTCTGCTTGTTTTACCGGGTTGCCAGCATCTATGAGATTTTCAAAATTAACACCTTTAACAACTCTGCCATTTTTGATATCAAGACATGGGATTATTCTATTTTTAAGCATGTTATTTATTAAATAGCGATATTCTGGCCAGGACGTTATTTTCTTTTATGTCAAAAAAGCGATGTTTCATAGCTGCCAAAATATGAAGAGTTACTAATGTTAAAAATAAATATCCTATATATTTGTGGCAATTACTATAAAAGCTAGCCATTTGATAGTCTTTTTGAGCAAGATAAGGCATAGCTAATCCGAAAAGTTTTACTGGATAGCCATATGAATTTGACATTAAATATCCTGAAAAAGGCATTAAAATCATTAGTAAATATAATTTGTAATGAGTGAGTTTTGCGCATATTATTTGCCATTTTGCCAGACTGTTTGGCAAGGGGGGTGTGCGGTTGATAAATTTATTGATAATTCTGTAAAAAATTAATCCAATTACCAAAACACCAAAAGATTTGTGAAAGCCATATATTGTTGAGCGATAAGGCGCATCATTGGCAAGTATTTCTACCATATATAGGCCAATAATTAATTGGGGTATAATTATAATTGCCATTATCCAGTGGATAATTTTAGAAGATATGTGATATTTTGTAATTTTTGACATATATTTGATAATAAATATTCACAATTAAATTTATTTTGTTAGTTTAATAGATGAAATCAAGTTTTTAATTTTGACAATAATTATTTCATTGTGCATTGCAATAAGGATAAATCACTAAATTCACCTATTAAGAAAAGAGCATTTATAAATTTATCATTTATAATAATCATATTAGTTATTACTTTTCTAGCTTTAGTTGTAATTAATGCTAAAAAGGCAATTTTTGAAGCGCAAAGAGTTTCTATTGGTTGGTCTAGCGAAAGGGGTGAGTTAGAAAATTGTCGTGCAATTAATATCAAGACCAAGGCCAAAAAAAGCTATCAAAAGCATTTTAAAGAAGAGGAATTTTGCTCTGTAATACTTAAATATAATGGTAAAAAAGTTAATAAATCAGGGCAAACAGAATATGATATTTTTTTCTGGGTGGATGTTGCTGCTGATATTTTAGTTATTGGAGGCGGCGGAGGCGGCGGAAGCTCTGCGGCTGATGTGCAAAATGGCGGTGCTGGCGGCGGCGGCGCTGGTGGATTTTTATATAAAACTAAAATAGAATTTGAAAATAATATAAAATATAAAGTAGCTATTGGTGGTGGAGGGAGTCGCGGAGATGAGGCTTCGTCATATAGGGGCTATAATGGCAAAAATTCCCAATTTGGAGATGTTATTGCTCTTGGCGGTGGAGGGGGTGGCGCGTCATCTAGGGATCAATTTTTAAATAGCGGACTTAGTGGCGGCTCTGGAGGTGGTGCTGGAAATTGGGGTGGTAATCCAGGATTTGCCATTGGTGATCAAGGAAATCAGGGTGGTAATGTAAGTGATATTTTGGGTTCTGGTTCTGGTGCTGGCGGTGGTGGAGCCGGCGAATATGGTCAGATAAGATCTTCTTGGAAATTTCCTGGTGCTGGCGGTATAGGAGTTGAAAATGATATAACTGGACCGAAAGTAACTTATGCTGTTGGCGGCAGGGGTGGTTGGTATTATGAGGTTAATCAAAAATCATTATCAGTGGAAAATGGCTTTGGTAATGGTGGAATTGGAGGCTCTGCTAATGGACTGGGAAGCAATGGGGGATCTGGAATAATAATTATTAATTACAGATTAAAAAAATAGCTATATTATTTTATATTAATTTTATTTCTAGGGCGTGAAGGCCGCTATTAAACTCTTCTTGTAAAATATTATTGATCATTCTGTGGGCATTGATTTTTTTAAGATGTTCTAATTTTTCTGATTTTATTTCAACCTTAAAATGAGTTTGACCTGATTTGTTATGACCTTGGTGATTTTGGTGCAGATAAGAGTTGTTGGTTATTTTAAGATATGAAGGTGTGAGAGTTTTTTCTAATTTTTTTGCAATAATCTCTTCCATTTATATTTAGTTAACAGTTAAAATATAATTATTATGATTAATCAATCTATTTAATCAATCTATTTAATAGATATTGAGGTTTAATTTATAGAGGTTTGTTAATCTAAAGGTAAATAAATTTAGCTCATGAAGAAAAACATCTTAATTGTTGGAGGTACTGGCTTTATTGGTCAAAAATTAGCTAAGAGGTTTATTGATAAATCTCATAATGTAATTATTTTGACAAGAAGGCAGGTAAAGAGTGATTATAATAAAATTTATATAAATGAAATAGGTGAAAGAGACTTTTTTTACGATGTTGTGATTAACCTTGCTGGCGCTCCTATTTCAAAATATTGGACCGATAAAAGTAAGAAAGAGATTTATGATAGTCGCATTGATAGCACAAAGAAATTAGTTAATTTTTTTCAAAATTCAACAAGGAGGCCTGAGCTATTTATTTGCGCTTCAGCAATTGGTTATTATGGCGGAGGTAATAAAAGCTATGATGAAGGCTCTAAAGTTAATAATTTAAATCTTTTCTCACAAAAAATATGCCACGATATTGAAGAAGAGGCTGATAAGCTCAATGATAAATGCAAGGTTGCTAAATTGCGCATTGGAATAGTATTGGGCAAAGATGGGGGTGCGCTTAAAAAGATGATGCCTTCTTTTAAATTTGGCCTTGGTGGTGCAATTGGCTCTGGTGCTCAATATATGAGCTGGATTCATATTAATGATGTTATTAATGCAATTGAGCATATAATTGACAATAATATCGATGATAGCATTAATTTAGTTTCTCCAAACCCAGTTACTAATAAAGAATTTTCTAAAAGCCTGGCTAGCGCCCTAAACAGACCTTGCTTATTTAATATTCCATCTTTTGTGGTGAAGGCTCTTTTTGGACAAATGGGCCAAGAGCTATTAATTGACGGGCAAAAAATAGCCCCAAAAAGACTTATTGAAAGTAATTTTAAATTTGAGTTTGAAGATATTAATAAGGCTTTAAAAGATATTGTCGGGTGATTATTGATCATAATTCTAACAATCTAATAAAAAGATTAGAGGGCCTTAATTGGCTAATGATATCTCTTATTATAATGCTGGCATTTGTTGGTTTTTTAATGCTTTATTCAGCTGGAGGTGGCTCATATAGGCCATGGATGATCAAGCAGCTAATATATTTTGCAATATTTTTTCCAATAATGATTTTTATTGCCATAACCGATATTAAGATATGGTTTAAATATTCCTATGCTATATATGTTGCTGGATTAATATTATTGCTAATTGTGGCAATTTCTGGTCATAATGCTATGGGTGCTACAAGATGGTTTAGGGTTGGGGCCATTAATATTCAGCCTTCTGAAATTATGAAAATTTGTACAGTATTTGCTCTTGCTCGCTATTTTTACAATATTGAGGTTGAGGATATTGGTAAAATTAAAACTATTGCAATGCCGCTATTATTAATAATGATGCCGGCATTTCTTATTTTTAAACAGCCAGATCTTGGAACTTCGGCTATTTTAATTATTATTGGAGCGTCTGTTTTATTTATGGCCGGAATTAGGGCGTGGAAATTTATTTCTGTCGGTGTTATTGCGCTAATTGCAATACCCTTTGCTTGGAATTTTTGGCTTTATGATTATCAAAAGCAAAGAGTTTTAACTTTTCTAAACCCAGATAAGGACCCCCTTGGCAGCGGCTATAATATTATTCAGTCAAAAATTGCCATAGGATCTGGAGGTTTGTTTGGTAAGGGATATTTAAATGGCACCCAAGGTCAATTAAATTTTTTACCAGAAAAGCAGACTGATTTTATTTTTACAATGCTAGCAGAAGAAATGGGTTTTGCAGGAGGTTTTACTCTAATTTTAATTTACTTAATTATTACTATATTATGCTATAATATTGCCCTAAAGACCAAGCATCAATATGGTAAATTATTAGTAATGGGAATTTTGAACATATTTTTTATTCACATGTTTATAAATATTGGTATGGTTGCTGGCATGATGCCTGTTGTTGGGGTGCCTCTGCCTTTTATTTCATATNGCGGCACAATAATGGCTGCCATGATGATTGGATTTGGCTTAATTTTAAATGTCGATTTATATAAAAATGCGCAATTAAAAAGCTCTGGGCATTTATTTGGCNGAAATATTGGTTAATATTAAGAATAGCTTTTAAAGAAATTAAAATTCAATTAAGAATGGATTATGATATATCTTATCTTAGCAATCTATTCTTATATGGCGCTTAGAATTTTGTTGCAATTGGTTTCTAAACCATGTTAATTGTCTTTTGGCGTAGTTTCGGGTTTTTTGACAGGATAATTCTACCATTTCTTCGTAATTTATATCATTATCTAAGCAGCGACATATTTCAAAATAGCCAATAGTATTGGATATTTTGTCGTTATTTTTAACTTGATTTTTAATTATCTTTACCTCTTCAATAGCGCCATTTTTTATAATTTCTAGAAATCTATCATTGCATGATTTATATAAAATATCACGGCTCAAATTTAAGTTATAATGAGTAAATTTGACATGGGGCTGGATAATTTTTTTTTCTAGATTTTGCCAGTAAGAAATTGGTTTATTGGTCTGGCTTAATACTTCAGAAGCTCTAAGAGCTCTTTGAGTATCTTTAATATTTAGACATTGCGATTTTTGAATAATGCTAGCTAAGCCATATTTTTTCAAGTCATTTTGAGCTATTTCCTTGGTTTTATTGCTAATATTTGGAATTTCATTAATGCCATCTATTAATTTTGTGATATACATGCCACTACCACCAACAATGATGGGTGTTTTGTTATTGGCGAAAATTTCATTCATTTTATTGTCAACTAATTCAAGCCATTTAACCACAGAAAAATAATCATTTATTGCCAAAAAGCTATAAAGATGATGCTTGATTAATTGCTGGTCTTTAAGATCTGGCTGTGCTGATAAAATAGGAAGGTCGCGATAAATTTGCAAAGCATCGGCATTAATTATCTCGCCATTATATTTTTGCGCTAATTTAATGGCAAATTTAGATTTGCCGCTAGCTGTTGCTCCTGATAATATTATAGACTTTTTAAATTGTGGCATAAATTTTTAAGATCTTGGGATAACTCAATTTCAAAAGACATATCTTTATTAGTGATTGGGTGAATAAAGCTTATTTTATAAGATTGAAGGGCTTGGCGATTAAAATTTTTGATAAAATCTACAGCATTTGGATTTAAAGAGTTATTTGGGTGTTTTTTGCATGAATTATATGTCTGATCACCAATTATGGAATGTTTTATTGACTCTAGATGCACTCTTATTTGATGAGTTCTGCCAGTTTCTAATTGGCATTCTATAAGGCTGGCAAAATTATCACGAAAAACCTCTATAGTTTTATAATGAGTTATGGCGCTGCGGCCATTGATTTTGCTAACGCTCATTTTAAGGCGATTTTTTCTGCAGCGTGCAATATTTTTGTTGATAATGCCTATTTTGGGCTCAATTGTGCCATAAATAAATGCTAGATAATGCCTTTTGACTTGCTTTTGCTCAATCATTTTTGACAGTAATTGATGAGTTGCATCATTTTTTGCTATTATCATTAGGCCATTTGTGTCCTTATCTAGGCGATGCACAATTCCAGGTCTGTCATTGCCACTTATTGAGGATAAATTATTTTTAAAGCGATATAATAGGCCATTAACCAGTGTTTTGTCATGATTGCCATTGCCAGGATGAACTATAAGATTGCAAGGCTTGTTGATAATAAGTAAATGCTGATCTTCGAAAATAATGTCAAAATCAATTTTTTGCGGTTCAAGATGGGTGGGTTTAGCTTTTGGTATTGTGATGTTGAATATTTGATTTATTATAGTTTTTTGTGATGGTGTTATTTTACTGCATGAAGGCGAGGTAACGTGGTTTAGATTTATGATATCTTGAATTTTTTGACGACTAATAATAATGTTTTCTTCTTTAAATTTGTTAAATAAAAAAACATCCAGGCGATTTTTGGCGTTATTTTCATCTACTATAAATTGATATTGGTCTTTAAATTCAGCCATTAGAAAGATCGGATTTTATTAATTGATTGATATTTTTACTCTGGTGATTAACATAATTATTAATTATCAATAATTTTTATAAATATTGTCAATAGTTTATAATATAGCTAGTCATTTAGCTCTGTGTCTTTTAAATTTTTCATGACTAATATTTCAAATATTACATTAAATAATAAATTGTGGCTAATTTATCTAAAGGTCAGTTAAAAATAATAGATTTATTTGAAAATAAAAAGAATATTTTTATTACCGGAGGTGCTGGTTGCGGCAAGTCTTTTTTGCTAAATTACCTAAAGCAAAAATATTTAGCGCATGGCCTTGTGGTTACTGCAAGCACCGGAATTGCTGCAGTAAATATAAGTGGTTCTACTATTCATTCTTGGTCAGGAATTGGGGTTGGAAATTTGCCAATTGAAAAAATCGCACAAAATTTATTAACTGCCAAATTTAGCAGAGTTAGAAAATCAATCCTTCAAGCAAAATCTCTTGCAATTGATGAAATATCAATGATATCAAGTCAGACGCTAGATTTAATCGATCAGATTTTGCGCTTTGTTAGGCAAGATGAGGCTCCTTTTGGGGGTTTGCAAATATTATTTTTTGGCGATTTTTTACAATTGCCGCCAATTAATAAAATTGCCAATGATATTGAATTTTGTTTTAATGCTAAATGCTGGGATGAGCTAAATTTAGAAATTTGCAATCTTGATGAAATATTTCGTCAAAATGATCAAAAATTTGTTAAAATATTAAATAATTTGCGATTTGGCTCACTTGATCAAGAGGATAAAGAGGTTCTAGATAGCAGGGTAGATGCTATAGATAGCAATATTGCTATCAAGCCAACAATATTAACTACTCACAATTATAAAGTAGAAAAAATTAATAATTATCATCTAAATAATATTACTCATAGTGAAATACGCTATGAAGCCAAATATCAGGGCAATCAAAATAAAATAGAATTTCTTAAAAAAAATTGCATAGCTTTGCCATTTTTAAAGTTAAGAAAAGGCGCGCAAGTAATGATGACTAAAAATACTTACCAAAAAGAAGGTATCATTAATGGCTCATTGGGTGTGGTGCAGGGCTTTTCATCAAAGAAAAACTACCCTATTGTTAAATTTAGCAATAATTTAGAGCTGACAATAGCCCCGCAAGAATGGGTTGTGGAGTCATATGATAAGGTGAAAAAAGAGTTAATAATTGACGCCAGCGTGGCTCAAATTCCGCTTATTTTAGCATGGGCAATTACTATTCATAAGTCTCAAGGATTGACGCTTGATAAAATATCATGTGATTTATCTGATATTTTTAGCCCTGGTCAAGCTTATGTTGCTTTATCAAGGGCTAGGACTTTGTCTGGCGTTTTTATTGAAAAAATCAACTATGAAAAGATATATTGCGCAAAAGAAGCTAAAGAATTTTACTTAAAATTGCAATGAATTATATATCCAGCATTTCAAAGCAGTCGCAAGGCATTATATATATTATAATATCTTGTTTATTTGTATCATTCATGATTGGGATTGTTAGGCATTTATCTTATAATTATCATGTTATGTTTATTTTAATGATGAGATGCTTATTTTCTTTGTTATTTTTCATACCAGATTTGCTGATTAGCTATAAGAAGTTGCTTAGTACAAATAATTTTAAATGGCATTTATTAAGAGGCTTAAATAGCTCTGCATCTAATTTTGTGTGGTTTTATGTAGTGTCAATTCTTCCACTTGCTGATATTGTTTCAATTAGCTTTACAATTCCAATTATTACTGTAATTGCGGCTATGTTTATATTTAAAGAAAAGGTCGATAATAGAATTTGGTTATCGCTTTTTTTAGGGTTTTTGGGTGTTTTAATAATATTAAGGCCGGGAATTAAGGATGTTGGATATCAATATTTATTTGTACTAATATCTGTGATTTTATGGTCTGCAACTAATATTATGACAAAAAAATTATCACACACAGAATCTCCAAAAACAATTGTAGCATATCTAACAATAATAATGTTTGCAATATCATTTCCTTTATCAATACCTTTTTTTGCTAAAATAGACTTTAATAGCTTGTGCTGGTTTGTTTTGTTAGGTCTTGTTTCAAATTTAGCTTATTTTTTTATTTCTTTAGCATATAGCAAGGCTGATTTGTCAATATTGCAGCCATTTGACTTTACTAGGCTTGTATTTACTTCAATAATTGCTTATTTTGCATTTGGCGAAGTAATTGATTTATTTACTATTATTGGGTCATTAATTATATTATTTGGAGCTGCATTGATTTTAGGAGGTAAAAAGAATAAAATATGATATTGGCAAGAAATTTTTCAGAGGATTGGCAGGGTATTTTTTATATGATTATATGCTGTTTTTGCATTGCAGTTATGATATCAATTGTGCGCCACTTATCTAGCGATTATCATGTGATATTTATCTTAATGGTAAGAAATTTCTTTGCTATAGCATTTTTTATACCCGAATTAATAAAAGATCATCGAAAATTGCTTTATACTAATAGGCCAAAATTACATCTTTTTCGTGGTGTTAATGGCATGTTTGCAATGATGACCTGGTTCTTCGCAATATCAAAATTACCATTATCAGAAGCTGTCTCAATAAGCTTTATCATACCAATTATTACTACATTAGTGGCAATGTTTTTGCTTAAAGAGCGAGTTCAAAAAGATATTTGGGTGGCTTTATTTATTGGATTTATTGGGGTTGCAATTATATTAAGGCCTGGATTTAAGGAGCTTTCAAATGATTACTTATATGTTTTTGCTGCTGTAATTTTATGGACAATATCTAATGTTTCTACCAAAATACTTGCCAAAACAGAAAAGCCAAAAACGATTGTTATTTATATGGCTTTAGTAATGTTGGTTTTTTCAATACCTCTGGCTATTCCATATTTTAAAGCTATTGATTTTATTAGCTTATTATGGTTTATAGCGCTTGGATTTATTTCAAATATAGCTCATTTTAGTATATCATTTGCTTATACTAAGACTAATTTGTCGATATTGCAGCCTTTTGATTTTTCTAGATTGATTTTTACATCGATAATTGCTTATTATTTCTTTGATGAGGTTATGGATTTCTGGGTAATAATTGGCTCAATTATAATATTAATTGGCGTTATTGCAACAATCCCTAAAAAAAAGAGACAAAAAATTNAAAAAATNANANANAATGACAATTTATGATAAGTTTTTTAATGATATTGTCGATAATTTAAAGCAAGAAAATAGATATCGCACCTTTACAGAGATCTCGCGTATTTGTGGTCAGTTTCCATATGCTATTGATAATAAGACAAATAAAAAGATAATGATTTGCTGCTCTAATGATTATTTGTCAATGGGGCAAAATAGAGCCGCGATAGAAGAGGGCGTTAAGGCTCTTAATAATTATGGTATTGGTTCTGGTGGCACTAGAAATATTTCTGGCAGCTCTAAATTGATAAAAGATTTAGAAAATGAGGTTGCTAGTTTGCATAATAAGGATTCGGCCATTATTTATAATTCAGGTTATGTCGCCAATGACGCCACTATTCAAAGCTTGGCTAAAATAATGGATAATTTGATTATATTCTCTGATGAAAAAAACCACGCCTCGATAATTTCTGGCATTAGACATTCAAAATTAACAAAACATATTTTTAGACATAATGACATTAATAATTTGGAGGATTTATTGAAAAAATATGATAAATCGCAGCCAAAAATTATTATTTTTGAGTCGGTTTATTCAATGGATGGCGATTTTGGTAAAATTATTGAAATTATTAACCTAGCAAAAAAATATAATTGCTTAACATATATTGACGAGGTGCATGCTGTTGGGCTCTATGGCAAAAATGGAGGGGGTGTTTGCGAAGAGCTTGGAGTTATGAATGATGTTGATTTTATCCAAGGAACCTTTGCAAAAGCATATGGCGCTGTTGGTGGCTATGTGGCCTCTAATAGCTCTTATATTAATGCAATAAGAAGCGTTGCTTCTGGTTTTATATTTACAACATCTTTGCCGCCAGCAATTATTGCGGCTGCAATTAGTAATGTAAAATATTTAAAAAATTCAGATATAGAAAGAAAACAAATGTTTGCTAATATCAAGATGATGAAACAAATGCTCAAAGAAAGTAATATCAATATTGTTGAAAATAACTCGCAAATAATATCAATTAAAATTGGATCTGCATCTAAAGCTAAAGAAGTTTCTGAAAAGCTACTTAAAGATTATCAAATTTATATACAACATATTAATTATCCTACAGTAAATATTGGCGATGAAAGATTGAGGTTGACCTTAACCCCGCTTCACAGCAAAGAAGATCTAAAAAAGATAAGTGATGCACTTAAAGATTTGCTGTGACTTTGGGCCATTAGGTCATTATTTATTAAGTCCTAGCTTCTTAGGGCTTAATTTATGATTATTTTTTAATAATGTTGTGGTTAATATAATCTAAAACTAGTTCAAATTGCTCTTTTACTTCGCCTAATATAGCTTTCTTGGTGGTGTTATTTTCTTCTGGGCTTTGTTGAGCATCTTCTAGTACTTTTGCTAGCTCAAACGCGCCAACTGATGTTGCAGCACCTTTAAAGGCGTGAGACGCCATATACCAGCCATTGCCATCATTAACAGCGATTGCCTCTTCTAATTTTTCAATATTTTTTTTGCCATAACCGACAAAAATTTCAAAAAGCTCTCTCTCAAATTCTTTGTCATTTTCTATAATGCCTCTTAAAAATTCAATATCAATTACAGGATTTTGAATTTGCTTTGTTTTAGTCATGTTAAATAAATTATCGGTATTTACTTGATTTACTAATACCTTTTATTGATTATAAAAGGCAAAATAAGTAAATTATTAAAATACATCTAAATAATTAATTATATTTATTTTTTTCAACAAATAACCTTAAATTACATTGATAACCTTATAATTTGAGTCAAAATAAGATATTTATGATAAAAGTTAAATTATATAAAAAAGGTGGTGCCCAATATTTTGAGAGGCAATTTCCAAAAAATGATAGTAACAAATTATTTTGGCAAGATATTGAATTTACTTTGGACCATAATTGTCAAGAATATGATTGGTTATGTATGATAGATAGAGGATATATGATTGATAAAGTAAATTGCAATCCAGCTAATACTATCTTTATTGCTACTGAGCCATCATCAATAACATATTATGGCCAAAATTTTGCGAAGCAATTTGGTTATTTATTAAGCAATCAAAGCCCTAAAAATTTACCCCATAAAAATGCTATAAGGCAAGCACCTGGTTCTCATTGGTTTTATGCTAAGAATTACTGCGATATTATTAATCACTTACCCTATAAAAAAACAAAAATTATTTCAGCAATTGCTACTCACAAAGTTGAGCACCATACTTGTCATTACCTTAGATTTAAAATTATACAAAAATTATCATTAAAAATTAAACTGCTTGATGTGCTTTATTCAAGAAAGGATTTAGCTGAAACTTTTCAGGAATCATTTCCAAATGCCAAATTTGTAAATGATAAAATAGCAATGCTTGATGATTACAAATATCACATTGCTATTGGCAATGAATTAGGCAAGGATATTTTGACAGAAAGGGTTACAGATGCTTTTTTGGCCTTTTGTGTTCCAATTGTATGGGGCTGCACTAATATGTCTGATTATTTTCCTAAGCAGAGTTATATTGAAATTGATATAAATAAGCCAGATGAGGCTATTAAAATAATAACAGATATTATTAATAATAAGGATGATTACAATAATAGATTAAAATATGTAATTCAGGCCAGAGAGATGGTGCTAAATAAATATAATCTAATATCAATATTGGCAAATATAATTAAAAATCATGATGGCAAAATGATTAAGAAAAATAAATATATATTATCTAGAANATTAATCAGAATATTATATCCCAGAGATCTTTTTGGTTTTTTGCTATTTAAAATTAGAAATTTTTTGAAATAAGTAATTTGAAGCCTCGCCTCAATGANATTATATAGCTGATCACCTTATTAAGGATAAAAGATTGGTTTTTTAAAAAAATTAAATATTATATTCGCATTTATTTGTGATTATTGAGATAATGAGATTTAAATCTTGTTAAAATCTTGCTTTTATATTTAAAAAACACATATAATACCAATTCCCATCTTTAATACCATATAATTGTTGCAATAAAGCTTCACATTAATTAAAATAATTGAGTAGTTTTTATTCACACTCAATTAACATCATCATGCCAAAAACAATAATTGACGAAACTGTTTACAATAATGCTAAAAAGGCCTTACTAAAATTAAAATCTTACGGCACAACAGCAAATAAGCTAAAGGCAGTAATATCAGCTTATGACAATGGTATCAAAAAAGTATCTGAGGTTTTTAATGTTTGTCCAACGTCTATACATAGGTGGGCGAAGCAAATTAGTGATAACAACCTAGACCTTCTGATTAATGGAATTTTGGGGTCAGACCCCGATGTTCCTAATCGATGTTCCTAATAATACCAATTCCCATCTTTAATACCATATAATTGTTGCAATAAAGCTTCACATTAATTAAAATAATTGAGTAGTT
>JAHXBS010000037.1 GCA_020054685.1 Rickettsiales bacterium
TAGCTTTAATGCTTATTGTTGCAAGTGATTTTATCAAAAAATATTAGGATTTAGTTAGATTGGATTTGCAACAGTCCCAGTAGTGAAAAATCAATTCACTGCTTTTATGGAATTTGCTTCATGTAACTTAAAAAGATTAGTAGTTTTAGAAGATTTTTACACCCACTATAAATTATATAAAAAAATGAATATTTGCACAAAATCATAAAAACTAATAAAACCATAAAAGTTATTTGCATAATGTATGATTGAATAGAATAAATACTATTATATTATGAAGTGGTTTTATCAAAAAATTATGAGGTAGTCTTTAGAAATAATATATTATAAAAAAACTTTTATATTAATTAAAAAAAGTACTTGATTTTTTATGGAATAGTGCAATAATGATAATCATTATCAATAAAATAAAATCAATATGAAAATATATTTTAGAAATTTTAACATATATAAGTTACTTTTTTCTTATTTATTAACCTTTACTTTATCTTTTTTTGCTAATGCAGAAGAAAATCTATGGATTTATACTAAAGGCACAGATACAAGACCAAAGGGTAGTTTTGAAGTAAAATTAAGTGATATAATAAGAATTGATAAAAGCTCTGGAAAATATATATTTCATGATATTAGGCCTGAAATTGAATATGGCATTACTGATAAACTAACAATTGGCGCAGAGGCTATAATTTTTGATCATAACTATTCTGTTAATGACGAAAATCTTAATCCAATGTATGAAACGCAAGGAGCTGATAATAAATTTAAAAAAACACAATATGCAGGATATGAAGTTGCGTTAAAGTATAATTTGTTGAGCCCTTATAAGGATTATATCGGTCTATCGCTTGGATTATCATATGAAGATAGAGATAGATATAGGCTTGATGGAGCTAAAATTGATCAAAAATCATATGTTGGAACTATTTTTGTTCAAAAAAACTGGATTGATAACCTCTTAACGCTAGCTATCAATTTAAAAACTGAATTAGAAAGAAGGAAGTCAGCATCTGATTCTGTTCTTGAAGAGGAGGTGGCATTTGATATTAGTGCTGGTATTTCATATAGATTTATACCTAAACATTTTATTGGATTTGAAGTTAGGATGCAATCAGATTATCTGAGTCCATCAGAAAATGGTATAAAAGATCCTGGCTTGCAAAGTTCAAACTGGGATTTGGATGATATTAGTATTGGTACAAGGCATCAATATGGATGGTATGCTGGTCCAACTTATCATTATGCACAAAAACATTGGTGGGCAACGGCTGGAATATTATTTCAGTTCCACGGCGGTGGATCTCAGCATGCATATAATAAAAATAGTAAAAATTATGATGAGCATGAGAAAATGCATGTAGGTTTATCATATGGCTATGAATTTTAAAAAAATTAGCTCTATTATTTCGCTAACAACTATTGTTAGCGGATTAATAATTCCTATTTCTGAAGTTAATGCTAAAATTTATTTAACTCCTAGCCAAGCGCAAGTTGCATTATATCAAGATTCAAAAATGGAAAAAGTTAACTTATTTCTAACCAAGGATCAAATGAAATTAATCACCAAACTTTCAAAAACAAGGGTTAGAAATAGCAAAATGAATTTGTGGAAAACTGAGAATGGTGATTGGTTTATTATTGATAATGTAATAGGTAAGCATGAGAATATAGATATCGCGGTCGCAATTTCAAAAAAAGGTAAAATAAATGGTGTTGAGGTTCTGGCATATAGAGAAACATATGGAGGTCAGGTTATGAATCCTAAGTGGCTTGCACAGTTTATTGGTAAAGATAGTTCTCAAATATTAAAGCTTGACGATCATATAAAAAATATCTCAGGCGCAACATTATCTTGTAGAAATATTACTGATGGTGTAAATAGACTACTGCATAGTTGGGATCAGGTAATAAAATATTTGTAATTTAAATTAAATGAATGTAATTGAAAGGTGCAAACCATTATTGGGTACATATGTTGAAGTCTTTGTAAAGGGTTTATATTCTGACAAAGTACTTATTGATATTGGTAATAAAATATATAAAGAAATCTCAATTATTCAAAATATAATGAGTTATCATGATGATAATAGTGAGCTCACTTATATTAATAATAATGCATATTATCATGAATGCATAATATCTCAAGAAATGTCATATATAATAAATCATTGCCTTGATTTAAGTAAATTGACTAATGGGCTGTATGACATATCAATAGCAGGAAGTCTTATAGATAATGATTTTTTGCCTAATAGAGCGCATAATTTAGATCGGTCAGCAAGCTATAAAGATATTGTCGTTAAAGATAATAGGATTAAGTTTAGTAAAATGTTACAAATTGACCTTGGCGGTGTTGCAAAGGGATATGCGCTAGATAAAGCCCTTAGCGCTTTTAATAGAGGTGATATAAATGGTGTTGATGTTATTATTAATGCTGGTGGTGACATCATAATGAGTAATTGGAGTGGTAAAATTGCCAATATAAAAGTTAAGATAAATAACAGATTCGAATTAATTCCTGTTGAGATGAAAAATGCAGCAATTGCAACTAGTGCATCATATTATTTTGATAATAATAAAAACCCTATAATATCGCCATTAACTAGAAAAATGATTAAAGATAAGAGGGTTGTATCTGTTTTTTCTCCTTCTTGCATGATTGCAGACTCTTTAACAAAAGTTGCATTTCTTGATTACAATAATTATAAGAAAATTTTTAATAAATATGATAGTGATTTAACTTTACATGATGAAAGTGATTTTTCAGGTAAAAATCAAAATATTTTTAAAGAAAATTGAATTGCAATGAATAAGGATTATATTTTAAATAATAGTAAAAAGATAAGCTACAAGAAGTGCTTTTTCTTTTTGCTGGCTGTATCTTGGTTTAGTGGTATAATATTTCTAATTTTTGATAATTTTATTGAAATAGAGGGAGATTTTGGAATTGAGAATCATCCTGCTCAATATTTGTTTTTAAAGATTCATGGGGCTTCATCATTTTTAATACTTGTAGCATTTGGTTACTTCTTATCTGCTCATGTTAAAAAAAACTTATATTCAAGAACAAAAAGGGGTATTAGATCAGGATTATCGCTAATAATTATGACATCATTAATGATAATTAGTGCTTATTTATTATATTATATACCAGATAATTTTGTTAGAGATATTGCAATTTATACTCATATTATTACCGGATCTTTACTTCCTTTTATTTTAATTTTTCATATTTTTCTTTTAAGGCACAAAAAAGGAAAAGTAATACAAGTCTATAAAAGAGATTCTTTGGGATATGGCTAATAATATTAGATGGAATAATGTTAATAGAAAAATACATTATTGGGGAGCTATAATATGCAGCTTACCATTGCTAATTGTTATTGTGACTGGAATTATTCTTATTTTTAAAAAAGACATATCTTGGATTCAGCCGCAAACACATAGTACGAATAGCTTAATTCCGCTTGTAACTTTTGAAAAAATTATGCAGGAATTAAAAAATGATTCTAGAATTAAGGTTACAAATTGGAGAGATATAGATAGACTAGATATAAGACCAAATAAAGGAATTATAAAAGTCAGGTTAAGAGATGGTAATATTGAAGTGCAAATGGATCAAGAAAATGCAAAAATTATTCATATTGCTATAAGAAGATCTGATGTTATAGAATCTATACATGATGGTAGCATCTTTGGTATATATTCTAAAAAAATAGTATTTTTCATTTCGGCGTTGATATTATTGGTATTATGGATAACTGGAATTTATTTATTTGTAAAAGTAACAATTCAAAAAAATAAAGTAAAAAGAGAAAAGTTAATTTTGGCCAAATGATTAAAAGATTTGCTTTTCTAATAATAATATTAGCTAACATTAAAGTTAATTTAACATATGCCGGTAGCTCTTCGACTAAATTTGTTATGAGTAAGAATATAGAGAGTTATGCGATAAAATTTGAGACAGATCTTAGATGGAATGATTCAGATATCAGCCATAGGCATTATGATCTTGGTTTAAAGGGTATTATTAATCATGATTTGAGTTATCAGTTAAATATCAGAAAATTATATAAATATGATGATAAAAAAAATAAATGGCAAAAAGAAACTAGGCCTCATCTTAATTTAAAGAAAAGGATAGAATTAAAGAGTTTCAATATATTAATCAGAGATAGATATGAGTTCAGATATAAAAGTGGTCGCAAAATGTCTCAAAGAAATAGATTGAAGTTAATTATGAAGCTAAAAGATAATCACAAATTAATTCCTTTTATAGGTAGTGAAGTTTTTTATAATATTAGTGATAATATTTTTAGTAAATATTGGTTTATTGTAGGATTAGATATTGCAAAATTTTATGAAGTAAAAACCAAAATATATTACAAATACATATTGAGATCTAACAATAACTATGATAATGATGTCACTTTAAAGTTAATGTATGAGTTTTAAAATTTTAAAATAAAATTTATGATATAATAAATATTTATAGAAGATTTTGAGATTTCTATTTTATATGTAGATTGGCATTTTAATTAACTTACAACTATTTATGTTTGCAATATTTCTTCATCCTTCATCCAATTTGGTCTGATTTTTATAAATAAAAATAAATGAATTTTAGTCTGACATAATTGGCTAATTTCATTTCTTGCTTCAATTCCAATTTCTTTAAGTAGCGATCCTCTTTTGCCAATGATAATTTTTTTGTGATTTTCTTTTAATACAAATATTGTTTGATGTATCTTAATATCATTATTGTCAAGATGTTGGAAAGAGTCGGTTTTTACACATAAGGAATAGGGTAGTTCTTGATCTAATTTTAGAAATAGTTTTTCTCTGGTAATTTCTTCGGCTAAAAACTTAATAGAGGCATCACTAATTTGGTCTTCACTATATAACCAATCTGGGTTGTGGCATTTGCTAGCAAGGAATTTTTGCAATATTTTTATACCATTATCATCTTGTTTTAGAGATTTAGTAGCATTTACTGGAATAATATCGTTAAAATTGAGATTAGAGCAATTAGCTATAATATCGAGTAATTTATTTTTTTTAACTAAATCAATTTTATTAATTAAGATTGTTGTTGGAATATTCTCTTTTGCTAAATCATTAAGAATTTGCTGATTTTGATGATTAAGACCATTTTGAGCATCAATAACAAAGCAAATGTGGCTTGACTGCCTTAGAGCTTGCCAGGCATTTTTGGCGATCACTCTTTCTAGTATTTTATCCTTTTTAGGTATGAAAATACCAGGCATATCTATTAATAAAAGTTGACTTTGATCATGATTATATATTGCTCCTATAGAGCTTCTAGTTGTTTGAACCTTTGGTGAGGTTATTGATATTTTTTGTCCAATTATGGCGTTAGTTAATGTTGATTTGCCAACATTAGGGGCGCCAACAATTGCAATAACTCCATGTTTTTTATTTAATTTTGTCATTTAGTGCTGAATTTTGCTAAATCTTGAGCAATCATAAATGCTAATTCAACACTTTGAGAGCTGTTTAGTCTAGGGTCGCAATGAGTATGGTAGCGATTTTTTAGATCAATTTCACTAATTTCTTGGTTGCCGCCAAGGCATTCTGTAACATCTTGTCCGGTCATTTCGAAATGAATACCTCCAGCATATGTTCCTATTGAGTTATGAATAGCAAAAAATGATTTAATTTCATTTAATATGTCATCAAATTTACGAGTTTTTATGCCATTATTTGACTTAAATGTATTACCATGCATTGGATCACATGACCATACTACTTTTTTGCCTTCATTTTTTACTGCTTTAATTAAAGGTGGCAAAAGCTTTTCAACCTTGTCATGACCCATGCGACATATTAAGGTTAAGCGACCAGCTTCATTTTTAGGATTTAATATGTCAATTAGTGATAATAAGTCGTCTTGCGTTATTGAAGGACCAACTTTAAAAGCTATAGGGTTTGAAATGCCACGCATATATTCTACATGAGCTTCTTTAGGGTTGCGAGTTCTGTCGCCAATCCATAACATATGAGAGCTAAGATCGTAATATTTGCTATTATCGCCATGTTTTTGAATAAAACATTGTTGATAATTTAATAATAAAGCTTCGTGCGAGGTAAAAAAGCTAGCAGTTGTAAGTTGTGGAATTAGCTTATAGTCAAGGCCACACGCATTAATAAAATTAAGGCTATCTTTAATTTTAGATATTACTTCTTCAGTATTTTTTTTACTTTTAAGGCTGTGGGCAAATTTTTCATTCCATTGGCTGATTTTTTCGAGATTACCATAACCTCCTTGAGCAAGCGATCTAAGATAATTAAGTGATGCTGCAGAGTGAAAATAAGCATCAATAAGTCTTAATGGATCAGAAATTCTTGCATCTTGTTCAAATTCAATTGCGTTAATTATGTCGCCGCGATAACTTGGCAAGGTAATGTTATTTTTAATTTCATTGTCATCAGATCTAGGTTTAGCATATTGCCCTGCGATTCTGCCAACTTTAACTACTGGTTTTTTAGTGCCATGCATTAAAGCAATAGTCATTTGCATGATGGTGCGAAAAAATCCTTGTAAATTACTGTGAGAAAATTCTGCAAAGCTCTCTGCACAGTCGCCACCTTGAAGCAGGAATGCTTTGCCATTAGCAACATTTGCTAATTGGTTTTTTAAATCATCAATTTCGTCAAAAGTTACTAAAGGGGGATAGGCTGATATTTTTTGCTCAATTTTAGTTAGTAACTCAGGATTGCTATATGTTGGCTGTTGCTTAATTGGCAAACTTCTCCATGAATCTTTAGTCCATTTATTTGTCATTAATTAATATATTGATTTTAATCATAAACATATATACATTATTTTTTATAATTATATTTAAGTCAATTAATTAGTTTAAATTTAAAAATGACCAAAAAAATTATTGCTTATCAAGGAAGTGTTGGCGCTAATTCAAATATAGCATGTGATTTATATTACCAAGATTATGACCAAAAATCATATGCTACTTTTTATGATATATTTCATGCTGTACAAAATGGTGAAGTTGATTGCGGTATGATACCTCTTGAAAATTCATATGCTGGTAGAGTTTCAGAAATTCACACATTATTGCAAAGTTCTTCTTTGTCAATAGTAGCTGAACATTTTTTGCCAATAGAACATAATTTGGCTTCAATTAATGGTGCTAAAATTGAAGAAATTTCAGAAGTTTATTCTCATCCACAAGCTTTGATGCAATGTCAAAATAGTTTGCAAGATTTTAACCTTAAATTTAATGAATTTTCTAACACAGCAATGGCAGCAAAATATATTGCCAACAGCAATGATAAAACAAAAGCGGCAATTTGTTCAAAAAAGGCTGCAAAATTATATAATTTAGAAATTATTAAGGAATCAATCCAAGATAGTAAAAATGATAATGTAACAATTTTTATTGTAATTGCAAAAGAGCCAGTAGATGTTGATCCTGATATTGCCCCTGTTATAACAACATTATTATTTGGTATTAGAAATATTCCAGGATCATTATATAAGGCATTAGGTGGATTGGCAACTAATAATGTTAGCATGCTCAAATTAGAAAGCTATATACCTGGTGGCTATTCAAATCAGGCAAAATTTATTATCTCAATAGAAGGTCATCCTAGTCAAAGAAATGTTGCTTTGGCGCTAGAAGAAATGGGCTTTTTTTCTAAAAATGTTAAATTGCTTGGCATATATTATGCAGACAAGATGCGCTCAGATAATAAGGATTAATTACTGAATAATGGTTAGAATTATTTCTGGTAAATTTAAAGGTAAAAAACTAGCAAAATCCTCTCATTTAGTAAATCTCAGACCAACAACAGACTATAATAGAGAAAATATCTTTAATTTATTACAATCAAATAGCAAAATTGCAAAAACAAATTTTGATATAACTAATTCCAGTATTTTAGATCTGTGTTGTGGTACTGGTGCTTTTGCATTTGAAGCTTTGTCTCGCGGTGCAAAATATGCATTATTAATTGATAATAGCCAAGAACATATTAACCTTGTAAAGCAAAGTAAAAATTTGCTAAAAATAGAGTCCGATTGCGACATAATGCAGATAGATATTATGAAATTATCACAAAATAATAAATATTTTGATCTTATATTTCTTGATCCGCCATATAGGGCTGATTATTTTGCAATTATCAATGAAATAATTAATAAGGATTGGCTTCAAAAAAATGCCATTTTTATAGTGGAAATGGGTATAAAAGAAAATGATACTAAAAATTTTGAAGAGAAGCTTAAAATAGGAATATTATCAAAGAAGCTTGAAATATTAGAAAAAAGAAAATATGGTAATATAATATTTTATTTTTTTATCATAAATTAACCAAATATGTCGTTTAAAGAGCACACAGTAAAATCATATGATAATGATCTTAAGTCACTGGCAGCTATCATTGAAGAAATGATGACGCTCGTGATTCAATCTATTGATATGATATCCATTATGCTTAAATCTCCTGACAAATCAATATTAGAAGGAATTAAAAAGCATGATTACAAAATTAATATACTTGATCTTGAAGTTGAAAAAAAAGTTACTTCAATTCTGGCTTTAAGGCAGCCTATGGCTGTTGATTTACGCTATATAATTGCTGCACTTAAAGTTTCAACAAATCTTGAAAGGGTGGGTGATCAGGCTAAAAATATTATTAAAAAAATTAGCGATATTGGAGATAAGGAATTTAAAGTTGATGTTGAAGATTCACTGCAAAAAATGATCGAAATATGTCAAAATATGGTTAGAAATTCAGTTATTGCTTTTAACACGCAAAATGCCGGAATGGCAGATGATGTTTTAAAGAGAGATGATGAGGTTGATGATATTTATCAAAATTTATTTAAATTTGCAGATAATAAAAATTTTACCAAAGATCAAGTTAAAAAAATAGCTACAACAATTTTAATTGCAAAATCATTTGAAAGACTGGCTGATCATTCAACTAATATAGCTGAAATTACTCACTTAGTTATAACAGGCAAGGTTCAATAATGCTAAAAACAAGAGATGAAAAAAAACAATCAGGGCAAATTGCTAAAATAGATAATAAGGATCTAAAGGGTTTTGCTGATATTGCTCCCAAAGAAAAAATGCTCAGAAAGCCTGATTGGATCAGGGTTAGAGCACCTCAGTCAAGAGGTTATTTTGAAACTAAAAAAATGCTGGATGACAAAAAGCTGCACACAGTTTGCCAAGAAGCTGCATGTCCCAATATTGGAGAGTGCTGGGCACAAAAACATGCAACTGTTATGATACTTGGCTCGGTTTGTACAAGAGCATGTTCATTTTGTAATATTGAAACTGGTAAGCCTGATCAGGTTAATCCTCACGAGCCTGAAAATGTTGGAGATGTTGCTAAATTTTCAGGTTTAAAACATATTGTAATTACATCAGTTGACAGAGATGACCTAGAAGATGGCGGAGCCATGCAATTTGTCAAATGTATTGAAAATGTCAGAAAAAAATCTCCTGATACAACAATTGAAATTCTAACGCCAGATTTTCTTAGAAAAGATCATGCTCTAGAAATGATAGTTAAAGCTAAGCCAGATGTTTTTAATCATAATCTTGAAACAGTTCCAGGTTTATATAGTGATATTAGGCCAGGAGCAAGATATTTTCATTCATTGTTACTATTAAAGAGGGTTAAGGAGCTTGATCCAACAATATTTACTAAATCAGGTATCATGGTTGGTCTGGGTGAAAAAAAGCCTGAAATTCTTCAAGTGATGGATGATATGAGATCAGCAGATATTGATTTTATAACTATTGGTCAATATTTACGACCTACCTTAAGACATGCTCCAGTTGATAGATATGTCCATCCAGATGAGTTTAAATTTTACGAAAAAATGGCCTATAATAAAGGATTTTTGATGGTTTCTGCAAGTCCTTTAACAAGATCTTCATATCATGCTGGTGAAGATTTTGTAAAAATGAGGCAAGAAAGACTATCTAAGCTTGAATCTCATAATTAAATATTATAATTCTTTTGAAGTTAATATTTAATTTAAATTAAATTTATCTTTATTATGGATCCTGTATCTCAGGCTTTTATCGGCTCTGCTTTTGCTCAAACATTTGCTAAAAAAGCAAATCAAGTGAAGTTGGCATTTGGCTGTGGTGCTATAGGAGGTATTTTGCCTGATATTGACATCTTTATTAAATCAGCAAGTGATCCGCTTCTTGCTATTCAATATCATCGTCATTTTACTCATTCATTATTTTTTGTTCCAATTGGTGGTTTGGTTGCAGCCATATTAATCTGGTTAATATTTTCACGAAAAAAAGATAATTTCTTACAAATTTACTTATTTTCAACATTGGGTTATTTTACTCATGGATTGCTTGATTCTTGCACAGCATATGGTACTCAAATATTATGGCCATTTAGCGATTATCGAGCAACTTGGAATTTAATATCTATTATTGATCCATTATTTACTATTCCATTAATTGGCTTTTCTTTAATTAGCCTTAAAACAAAATCTTATAAAATTGCTAGATCTGGCATATATTTATGTTTAATTTATTTACTTTATGGTTTTCATAATCAGATTAGCGCCAAAGAACACATTGAAAAGATAGCGGAAGAAAGAGGTCATAAAATTGAGCGATTATTTATTAGCCCAACTTTTGCAAATAATGTTTTATGGCGAACAATTTATCAAGATAATGACAAATATTACATTGATTCGATTAGAGTTTCATTTTTCAAAGATCCAATTTTTAAGAAAGGCACAGAAGATAAGGTAATTAATAAAGAAACAATATTTAGCAAATTACCATCAAATTCAGTTCAAAGAAATGATATTAGAAGATTTGCTCATTTTGCAAAAGATTTTATCTATATTGATCCTAAAAATAGCAATATTATTGCCGATTTAAGATATTCAAAAATTCCAAACCAAGCAAAGCCAATGTGGGGAATAATAATAGATGAATCATCCCCGCAAAATCATGCAATATTTACCGGCTTTAGCAGAAAATAAAATACAAGATATCTAATATAAATTTTCAATTAGGAATATCGGGGTCTGACCCCATTATTCTTCCAAGATATCTAATATAAATTTTCAATTAGGAATATCGGGGTCTGACCCCATTATTCTTACAATTAGGAATATCGGGGTCTGACCCCATTATTCTTATTCAATTCAAACTTTATATCTCGCACCCAAGAAGTCTAATCCAGATAATGGCCCAAAAAAGTCTTGAGAGTTTTGAGAGTTTTGAGGACCATTGTCTGAAATTGTTGCCCTTCTTGTGCTGAACTTTGTTTTAGGGCCATGATCTATTTTGCAGCGTGGATCTGTGCATTTTATACTACCTCTATTACCTTTATAACCTGCTAATTTAATATCATCAGGAGCAACATTGCTACCATCACGATCTTTAGGTGGAGTATTTATTTCTGGAACGCCCGCCTCAAGATCCGCCTCAAGATCTTGATTGGAAGCGCTCATGACCAATTTATAACTTTGATCAGTCTGAGTTGCAACTTCTTTTGTTTGTTCAACTTCAGTATCAATTTTATCAACAGTAATATCCTCAGCAAGTCCGGAATATATAAGATATTGCAATAAAATTTTATCTATATCGTTTGTTCTTGAATTTCCATAAGTTTTAACACCATTATCCCGATCTAATATATCCTTTTGTCTCATAATTTGATTACGATATTTATCATTTTGTGTGGAAGTGGATAATGAAGATAGTTCTTTTTTTTTGTTAAGGATTGCTTTATCAAGTGTCTCTTTGTCAAGTTGCATTTGTTTATTAGTTGCTGCAGTTTGGATAGGTTTTAATGGAATTATTGCTGATAAAAGAAAAAAGGAGTATTTAGTTAAATTACTGGAAACTTTTCCAATAGGATTTTGGTATTCTGTAATTAGAGTTTCCTGATTTGATGCCATTTGATTTAACCTTGTAGAATCTTTAAACATTCCCCCTCTAGTGTAATCATCAATTAAATCTATATTATTTATGCCATCGGGTTCTGGTAATGCTGGTATGAAAGATAATTCTTTATTATAAAAATTGTTAAAAAAAGATGAAGAAGCAATACCCGTTCCAAGTAATCCTAATGACAGGTAATAAATTATATAATTATTAGAATTGTAAAGATTAGCAGTAGAATACCCAGAGGCTCCAGCAGCAAAGAGAGAGAATGAAGCGCCATTACATAGACGTAAAATTTGTAAATCTCTTGCTCCTTTATATAGATTTTTTAGGATTTTTAATTCATCAATTTCTGTATTTTTATTTAGAAGTTCTTCAAAGTCCGGGTTAAATTTCTTTAATTCATTTCTTATTATTGTAATTTTTTTTCTTAATAATAAAAAATCATTTAAGTTTTTTAGCACCTGACTAGTAGCATATAAAGAAAGTAGAATCATTGGTATATTATCTACTGCATTTGCTAATTTTTGATTTTTTTGTCTTTGTTCGTTAATTACTGTTGCTGCTATGAGAGAGCAAGAAGTAATGGCAGTTAGTAATCCAGGAACATACATATTAAACATAACATTTCTATATCCTAATCCTAACATCTTTTCATATCTTTCAGACATATCAATATCCTCTGAATTTCTATTTATTGCTTCTTTGGAATTTAATGTTTCTTTACGTTTAATTACATCTGATATTCGTTTTTTGATAATTATGAGATTTGTACGTGATTCTTTATAGTTTCTAATTCCTGGAATTAACCCAATTAAAACTGCAGATGCTATTATTGCTATTGCTATATAAATTGGCCTCTCATCTTGCTCATTATCATTATTAGAATGGTCACTTTTAGAAAAAATAGCGATCATTTTTAATAATCCAATTATGAGTTCATCGAGGTCAAGTCCAGAAGAACAGCATGGGCAAGTAAATATTTTTTCAACACTATCATTATCTATTTTTTCAACACTATCATTATCTTGTTTAGGAGTATTATCTTGTTTAGGAGTATTATCTTGTTTAGGAGTATATTTTTCTTTCAATTCAATTATTTTCTCCCATAAATATTTTAGTCCTGTGCGAGTTGTTCCCATTAATTTTGCTTTAACTTAGAATAATAAATATAAATGAAAATATTATATCAAAATTATAAATTTTTACAACAAAAATATTAATATTAGGATTTGACCCCATAATTAACACTTAAAATAATAATATTATTGCCGATCTAAGATATTCAAAAGTTCCTAACCAAGATCAACCAATGTGGGGAATAATAATAGACGAATCATCTCCACAAAATCATGCAATATTTACTGGCTTTAGCAAAAAATAAAATGCAAGGTATCTAACATAAATTTTCAATTAGGAATATCGGGGTCTGACCCCAGAGTTATTTGCAATTAGGAATATCGGGGTCTGACCCCAGAGTTATTTGCAGAGTTACACTCATACTTGACAAAACTGTCTAAATATGGTACAATAATATATAGTTGTTAATTTTTAAATATATAATATGTCAGTAGAAGATAACATTAATCAAGAGTTCAAAATAGGCAATAACAAAGGCCAAGGCCAAAGCAAAATTGGAGAAGTTAAAAAAGCATTAAAAAAAAATGGTTTAACTGATAAAAATCCTCCTTATGTTGTGTCAAAGTCAGATGAGAGAATTCCATTTGATAGCACTAAATATGTTAGAGATCGATATCGTGTTCCAAATGATTTAATTGATAGATCACCCATTAGATCAGCACAAGATACTATTAATAATATTGAGAGAGATTTGTCAGGGGAGCCTAAAATAGAATTTTCAAGAAGAAGGGGTGATGATAAAGTTAAAACTGCAAAAGCGCTAGGAGATAATAATGATTTATCTAGATAGTTAACTCCTTCTTTGCATATAGCAATATAAAATAGTTAATATTGCTATTATGGTAAATAATATTACTGAGATCTCTTTTAGGTTTTGCTCTATTAATGCTTGATTTTCTCCAACTAAAAAGCCAATTAAGGATAATATTGTAGTCCATATTGATGAACCAATTATGGTATAAATATAAAATAATTTGATGTTCATTTGAGTAAGCCCTGCTGGTATTGAAATAAAATGGCGAAAACCAGGTAATAATCTTCCAATAAAAACGGATATTGGGCCATGCTTATCAAAGAAATTTTGCATTTTGTTTATTATATGCTCTTTTAGAAAGAAATATTTACCATATTTGATAATAATTTTACGACCAAATTTTAATGAGATATAATAGCAAATTACAGCACCTATAACATTGCCTAATATTCCTAAGAAAGTAGCTAGATATAAGTTAACTATACCTTTTGATGCGGCAATTCCGGCAGGAATCATGATCAGCTCGCTTGGAATAGGAACTGGGGTGCTTTCAAGAAGCATGCCAATAAATATTCCTAAATAGCCTAATTTATCAATAATATTGACTAATAACTCAATTGAGTTGTGAAGTAGCTCTTTCATTAATTTTGAGTTAATTTATCGCAAGCATCTTTAATTCTTGTTAGAGCATTTTCAAGAAAATCTTGCGATGCTGCATAAGACATTCGAAAAAAACCAGGGCTGCCAAATGCAGAGCCTGGAACAATTGCAACCAAAGCTTCTTCAAGTAGATATGTTGCAAAATCATTATCATTATTAATAATTTTATTATCTTGAGTTTTAGATCCAAATAAATCCTGGCATGAAGGAAATACATAAAAGGCACCATTTGGTACATTGCAATTAATGCCTTTAATATTATTTAATTGCCTTACAACCATATCTCTTCTTGATTGAAAGATTTTGGCATTAGTTTGAATATAATCTTGAGTGCCGTTAAGAGCTTCAACTGATGCTGCTTGACTAATAGAAGTAGGGCAAGAAGTACTTTGAGACTGAATCATTGACATTGCTTTGATAAGATTTTTATCTCCTGCGCCATATCCTATTCGCCATCCCGTCATGGCATAGGCTTTAGAAACGCCATTAACTACTAATGTTCTATTTTTTAGTTCTGGCTCAATTTGAGCAATTGTTTTAAATTTTAAATTATCAAATATCAAATGCTCATATATATCGTCACTCATTATATTAATGTGAGGATATTTTAGTAAAATTGCGGCTAATTCTTTAAGCTCTTCTTCATTGTAGCAAGATCCGGTAGGGTTGCTAGGAGAGTTAAGAATAAGCCATTTTGTTTTATCAGTAATTTTACTTTCTAATTGCTCCTTGGTTAATTTGAAGTTATTTTCAGATTTAGTTTCAATTATAACGGGATTACCTTGACATAAAAGAACCATATCAGGGTATGAAACCCAATAAGGAGCGGGTATGATAACTTCATCGCCAGGATTAATAGAAGCAATTAAAGCATTGTAAATTACATGTTTTGCACCAACACTAACAATAATCTCTGATTTGTCATAATTAAGATTATTATCTCTTTTAAATTTATTTATTACTGCTTCTTTAAGTTCATTTGTACCATTAACGGCTGTATATCTAGTGTCGCCATTATTAATAGCTTTTATTGCAGCATCTTTAATATTTTGTGGTGTGTCAAAATCTGGTTCGCCCATGCCAAGAGATATAATATTTTTGCCTTGAGACTTTAACTCGCTGGCTTTCATTGAAATAGCAATGGTTGGAGATGGTTTTACATTGGATAGGATTTTTGATAATATCATAATATTTATAAACTTCTAGGTTAATTGAATTGACTTTTGGTCAAACTATTTTTAAAAAAGTTATGTTAATAATTGTAAATTACAACATATTATGTCAGGAACAATAGAAGCAGATCCATTATTTCTCGGTTTAACTAGGCCGCCAATGCTGGCAGGTGTTAGTTTTACTTTTGCGGCACTTAATGGTATATTTTCATTACTAGCTTTTATTATTACTGAAAAGTTTTTTTATCTTTTGGTATTATTACCATTTATTCATGGTATAGGTTGGCTAATTTGTCTTAAAGAGCCAAGAGCTGTTGAATTATTCGTTGCTAGAATGTCTAAATGCAATGTTTGTCCTAATAGATTTCGCCATGGGGGCACTAATTCATATGATGCCTATTAATTTAAATAATTATGCATAAATATCGATCTCACAATTGTGGTGAGTTAGCTAAATCAAATATTAATCAAGAAGTTAAAATTTCGGGGTGGGTTCATAGCAAAAGAGATCATGGAGATCTCATTTTCTTTGACATTAGAGATCATTTTGGCATTACTCAATGCGTTGCTGATATATCTCAAATTCCTGAAATTGACGATAATTCAATTAATAAAATAATAAATAACGCCAAAGAAAGCGAAAATATATCTCAAAATAGCAAAAAATATGATCTAATTTCGCATATTTCATTTGAGTCAGTGATTACTATTGAAGGAGAGGTTGTTGCTCGCTTGCAAGAAACTATCAATCCTGATATTATGAGTGGAGAAATTGAGGTTAGAATCAAAAAATTAACAATAGAGTCATTTGCTAGTCAAATTCCTTTTCAAATTAATAAGGAAGATGAAAATTACCCTGAAGATTTGCGTCTTAAATATCGTTTTTTAGATCTTAGAACTACTAAAACTCATAAAAATATCATAACTCGCTCCAAGGTTATTAATGAAATTAGGCAAATTCTCAATGAGCAAAATTTTTTAGAAATCCAAACTCCTATTTTGACTGCATCTTCTCCTGAAGGTGCTAGAGATTACCTTGTGCCTTCTCGACTTAACCCTGGCAAGTTCTATGCCTTGCCTCAAGCTCCGCAACAATTTAAGCAATTATTGATGCTATCAGGCTTTGATAGATATTTTCAAATTGCTCCATGTTTTCGCGATGAAGATTTAAGATCAGATCGATCACCTGAATTTTATCAATTAGATATGGAAATGGCATTTGCAACTCAAGATGATATTTTTACGATTTTAGAGCCATTATTAAAGCATATTTTTACAAAATTTGGTTTAAAGAAAGTTGCTGATGAAAAATTTATCCATATCCCATATCATGAAGCAATGTTAAAATATGGAACTGACAAGCCAGATCTTAGAAATCCAATTGAAATATGTCGGGCTAATGATATTTTTGAAGGTTCTGGTTTTTCTATCTTTACCAAGGCTCTTGAAAATGGTGCTCAAATTAGAGCAATTCCTGCGCCAAATTGTTCTGGTAATCCTAGATCATTTTTTGATAAAATGATCAAATGTGCTATAGATAATGGTGCAAAAGGTTTGGCTTATATTAATTTTGATGAAAATGGCGAAGCTAAGGGTCCTATTGCAAAATTTCTTGATCAAGAAAAACTAAAAACATTAAAAGAGCGAGCCAAGTTAAAAAATAATGACTCGGTATTCTTTTCATGTGGTGATCTTGAAGATGCACAAAAAATTGCTGCTATTGTTAGAGATAAATTAGGTTTGGATCTTAATTTAATTGATAATAATATTTATAAATTTTGCTGGATTGTTGATTTTCCGATGTATGAATATGATAAGATTAGTAAAAAAATTGATTTTTCACATAATCCATTTTCAATGCCGCAAGGCGATTTATCTCAATTAGAATCTGATCCATTAAATGTTAAAGCCTATCAATATGATATAGTATGTAATGGAGTTGAATTATCAAGTGGCGCTATTAGAAATCACAAGCCAGAAATAATGTATAAAGCATTTGAAATTGCTGGCTATAATAAAGAACAAGTTGATCAAGAATTTGGTGCTATGATTAATGCTTTTAAATATGGCGCCCCACCTCATGGAGGAATTGCCCCAGGAATTGACAGAATAATTATGCTACTTGCAGATGAGCCAAATATTCGAGAAGTTATACCTTTTCCTATGAATGGAAAAGCTCAAGATTTAATGATGGATGCTCCAAAAGAAGTTAGTAAAGAGCAGCTTAAGGAATTATCAATTAATATTGTTAAAAAACCAAGCTAATCATGTCAAAATTTAAGCTTACCAGTGAATTGCCGCCATATATATTTGCAGCAATAAATGATATTAAGCAATCTGCAATAGATAATAATATTGAATTAATTGATTTTGGTATGGGTAATCCAGACTCAGCCCCTCCAGATCATGTTATGAATTATCTTGGCGATTTGATTAAAAATAACAAGCTTTACGGATATTCAACTGTAGGTGGAATTAATGAATTAAGACAGGCAATTTGTCAATATTACAGCAAAAATTTTAATGTTAAATTAGATTATAAAACTCAATCAATAGTAACAATTGGCTCTAAAGAGGGCATATCTTCACTTGCTACTGCAATTTCAGATGATAATTCTCATATTTGCGTATGTTCGCCGTCTTATCCAATTCATACATTTGCTTTTAAAATTTCACGATCAAATGCAGTGCAAATTCCTTCGGATAATGCTCATGATTTCTTCACTAAATTTAAAGAACATGCTCTGAAAAATAAAGGTAAAGTCAAGGCAGTTATTGTTAATTACCCCTCTAACCCAACAGCAGAAACTGTTGATATTGAATTTTATCAAGAATTAGTAGAATTTTGCAAAAATCATAAAATATATATTATTTCAGATATTGCATATGCAGAATTATATTTTGATAAAAATAATAAGCCAAATTCAATTTTAGCAGTTCACGGTGCGCAAGATATTGCGATAGAATTTTATTCAATATCTAAAAGCTATTCAATGGCTGGTTGCAGGGTTGGGTTCGCTCTTGGTAATAAGGAGCTGATAGCGGCTCTATATAAAATAAAATGCTATCTTGATTATAGCTCTTTTACACCATTACAAATGGCAGCAATTAAGGCCTTATCTAGCGAAAGTGATCAATATTTACAAGATCTAAGAAATAAATATGATATTAGGGGTAATTATTTTATCAATGAGGCAAAAAAACATTTAAATTGGGATATTAAAAAGCCAACTGCTAGTATGTTTTTATGGGCTAAAATTCCTGAAAAATTTACTCATTTATCATCTTTTGAATTCTGTAAAAAGTTAATTGAAGATGTTGGGGTGGTATTTTGCCCAGGAAGTTCATTTGGCTCTAATGCAGAAGGATATATCAGAATATCAATGATTCATGATCAAGAAAATATATCTAAAGCAATAAAAATGATTGCACAAATTTAGCAAATATTACTAAATAATGCCACTATTATTTAAAATTTTTACAATTTTTCCTGAAATTTTCCCCGGATGTTTGGATAGCTCTGTCACTGGAATTGCCTTAAGAAAAAATTTATGGAATTATCAAGCTATTAATATTAGAGATTATGCCACAGATAAGCATAAAATAGTTGATGATGAAATTTATGGTGGAGGTTGTGGAATGTTATTAAAGCCAGATATTATAGCAAATGCCATTGATGCTAATTTAGATTTTATTAATAATAGCAATTCTAAAAAAAAATTAATCTATATGTCGCCAAGGGGCAAATTATTTAATCAAAAAATGGCTCAAAATTATGCTAATCTAGATGAATTGGCAATAATTTGTGGTCGTTATGAAGGAATAGATCAGCGCGTTATTGAAGAATATGATATTGAAGAAATATCAATGGGTCATTACATCTTATCTGGAGGTGAGGTCGCGGCACTGCCATTGATGGATGCAACTATAAGAAATATTGATGGAGTTTTAGGAAATAAACAATCGCTAAAAGATGAAAGTTTTTCAATTAATTATAAAAATAATGAAAATTTTTTGGAATATGATCAATATACCCGTCCTGCAATTTGGAGGAGTAGAGAAGTTCCTAAAGTTTTAAGATCAGGAAATCATAAATTGATTAAAAAATGGAAAGAAGAAAATTATAATAAAAAATAGATTATATATATTTCTATATATTATAATTTTATTTTTTATTTATACTTTAAATAGCGAATATAAGATATAAAATATAGTTTAATTACCCAAAAATTTTATGAAAAAAAATTTTCAAAATAATAATAAAAAAAAAGCTTTTTCAGTAGCTAGTGTAATATCATCTCTGGCAGCTGTTTCATTAATTATAGTTGCTGTATTATCGGGATCAAAGATCATTGGTAAGGCCGAAAATTTATCAAATGATTTAAAAACAAATAGTGATTATTTAACTTATACAAATAGCGGCCAGTCTTCTCAGTCATTTGAAGCAGATTGTCAAGGTGGTGTAATTGAAAGTAGCTCAGTAAATGGTTATATTGTGCATATATTTAAATCAAATGATAGTTTTTCTTGTGAGTCCGCAAAGACTGTAGAATATCTTGTAGTGGGTGGTGGAGGTGGTTCGAATTCCGGTGGTGGCGGTGCTGGAGGCATCTTAGATGGTGAGATTGATATTCAAGCTAATTTTGAATATCAAGTAACTATAGGATTAGGAGGTCAGGGTACTAATCATGGTCATGTATCAGCAAGTAATGGCGGTAATAGTATATTTGCAAATTTAATAGCATATGGTGGCGGTGGTGGCGGTGCTCAAGGTAAGGGTAATGATGGTGGTTCTGGAGGGGGTAATGGACATTGTAATGGTGGTGCCTGGCCTAGATGCTCAGGTTCTCCTAGTTCAGGATTCTCTGGTCAAGGTAATAATGGAGGAATGGGAAGGAGTGGAGGTGGTAACGGTACTGGCACTGGAGGTGGAGGTGGTGCTGGTGGAGTTGGTGGTAGTGCGTTTAT
Organism: Rickettsiales bacterium; assembly: GCA_020054685.1. GTDB lineage: Bacteria > Pseudomonadota > Alphaproteobacteria > Rickettsiales > UBA1997 > UBA1997. The sequence continues at coordinate 20,622 of JAHXBS010000037.1, forward strand.
ACCTACTGGTGATGGTTGTAATAGTGAATCAAGGAAAGGTGGTGCAGGGGGTATTGGAATTCAATCTGATATTGATGGAGTATTAAAGTGGTATGGTGTTGGTGGCCCAGGAACTCATGGTGGTTGTTGCTCAGGTACTTGCCTTGGAACTGGTGATGCTGCTCCTGGAGGTTCTGCAGTAAATCAGGATGGAGAAGATAATACTGGAAATGGAGCGGGTGCTGGATCTAAAAATGGTGGATCTGGTATTGTAATTATTCGATACCGAGTTTCCTAATTGATCTTTTTAGATATTATGTCATTTTTAACATGCATATGTGGTGATTAATATCATTTTAGCTGAAAATTTTAAATTTATACAAAAGTAATAAATATATTATTACTTTTTTAAGCTTCTTAAGCTATTAGTGATAAGATTTTCCAATGTGGTATTTGGTTCATTTTTGAATATTAGTTGAATAACTTTGCTGCTTTCATGTTTTTTATAGCCAAGATTTTCTAGTGCTGAAAGCGCGTCATCAATAATTTGATCATTTGAAATATTAGTCTGATATAATTCGTCATTATCAGTAATAAACTGACTGGTGGCAATTTTTTTAGGAGAATCTTTTAATTCCATTGTTATTCTATTAGCTAATTTTGGTCCAATTCCTGATATTTGACTGAAAAACTTACTATCTGATCTAAGTAAGGCATTGCATATTTCGTTAATATTGTAATGCCCTAATATTTTTTGGGCAATTTTGGCGCCAAGGCCTTGTACTTTGCTTAATTCAATAAACCAATTTTTTTCATTCTCATCGATAAAGCCAAATAATTCTATTGAATCTTGCTTATGTATTGTTTCAATAATTAAGGATGTTTTTTGTTCTTTTGAACTATTTCTGATTACGTTGATTGATTTAGATGAAATATATACTAAATAACCAACGCCATTAACATCAATGATACATTTATCATCTATTATATTATCTATGAAACCTGTTAATTTAGCTATCATTAATATAAATTATTTGAGATTAAAAATTATTATAATATAAATAAGTTTTAATAAAAAAATTCTATAAAGCAATGGATGATATTGAATGGAAAATATCAAAAAATTTAGTAGATTACAAATATTGCGCTAAATTTATGGAAGAGCGCGCCTTAAAAATTATCAATAATCAAGCCAAGCAATTAATATGGCTGCTAGAGCATGACCATGTTATTACGGCAGGAATTAGCGCTAAAGGTAGTGATCTAAAATTAACAAATAGCAATATTAATATTATTCAAACTAATAGAGGTGGTAAACATACATATCATGGCCCTGGTATGCAAATTATTTATATTATGATGGATATTAAAAAATTATTTTACCCAAATAAGCCAGATATTGCTAAATTTGTAGAATTTCTAGAGCAATGGATTATTGAATTTCTGCTTAATTTTAAAATAAAAGGCGAGATTAGAAAAGATAGAGTTGGTATTTGGGTTAAAAGCAATGAAAAAGAAGAAAAAATTGCCGCAATTGGCATTAAGGTTAAAAAATGGGTTTCATATCATGGTATTGCAATTAATATCAACCCAGATCTTGCTAAATTCAATAATATTGTTCCATGTGGTATTAGTGAATATGGTATTACTTCACTAGAAAAACTAAATATCAATTATCATAATATTCATGATTTACTAAAAAAGAGTTTTTATCAAAATTTATCAAAATTTAAATCTTGAAATAACACTAATAATTATTAACTATTTTATCATATTAATAAATATTATTACTAATGACATTAAATAAAGATAACAATAATAAAGCCAATGAAAACTCTAATAAAGAGGAGGGCGCTAAAAAAGATAATATAAAAGCATCAAGCAATAAGTCGGATTTTACTTTTGATGTTGAGGTTGGCAAGGTTCTTAATTTGATGATTAACTCGCTATATACTAATAAAGATATCGCTCTAAGAGAATTAATCTCAAATGCATCAGATGCATGTGATAAATTAAGATATTTATCAATTCAAGATGATAAAATTAATGGCGAAGATCTAAAAATTTCAATTTCATGTAATAAAGAAAAGAAGTTACTAATAATTTCAGATAATGGACTTGGCATGAACCGCGAAGATTTAATCGAAAATCTTGGAACAATAGCTAGATCTGGTACTGAGAATTTTCTTAAATCTCTGACTGGCGATAAGAAAAAAGATGTACAACTTATAGGGCAATTTGGAGTTGGTTTTTACTCTTCTTTTATGATTGCTAATAAGGTTGAAGTAATTGCGTCAAAATATGATGATTCCAAGGTATGGAAATGGTCATCGAATGGAAGTGGTAATTTTAGCGTTGAAGAAAATTCTGATAAATTAGAAAGAGGTACTAAAATAATATTACATCTTAAAGATGATGCTACTACTGATTTTCTTGATAGATTTCACATCAAGCATGTTGTTCAGACCTATTCTGATCATATTGATTTCAAAATTGAATTTATTCCAGAAAATGAAGAGGATGGCGCTAAAATTGAGGTATTAAATTCAGCATCTGCATTGTGGCAACAACCTAAAGATAAAATCACTAAAGAGCAATATGATAATTTCTTTAAACATATTTCTCATTTGCCAGGAGAGCCATTTATGACATTGCATAATAGAGCAGAAGGAGTTATTAGCTATAGTAATTTATTATTTATACCTGGTACTAAGCCATTTGATTTATTTCATCCAGATCGTAAAACCTCGGTAAAATTATATGTTAAAAAAGTATTTATTAGTGAGGAGCTTGAACTAGTTCCCACATGTATGAGATTTTTGCGAGGAGTTATTGATTCTGACGATTTGCCTTTAAATATTAGTCGTGAAAATCTACAGCATAATGCAATTTTAGAAAAAATTAAAAAATCTGTAGTTAAAAAAGTCTTATCAGAGCTAAAAAAGAAATCAGAAAGTGATGAAGAGCAATATTTAAAATTCTGGACTGATTTTGGCGCTGTTTTGAAAGAAGGATTGTGTGAATCAACAGATTATCGTGATAAAATTCTAGAAATTTGCCGTTTTCAAAGTTCTAAATCTGATAATAAATTAATATCAATTGCAACTTACCTTGATCGCGTTAAATCTAATCAGAAAAAGATTTATTTCTTGACTGGCGAAAATATTGATAAAATTAAATCATCGCCTCAACTTGAAATTTTTCTTGAAAAAGATATTGAGGTTTTATATCTGACTGATGCTGTTGATGAGTTTTGGGTTACTGTTATGTTGCCATATCAAGAAAAAGAATTTCAGTCAATTAATCGCAATGATGTAGATATTGAAAAAATTGATGAAAAGCCTGCAGATAATGATAATAAAGAAGATGATGAAGTAGAAAACAAAAAAGACGAAACTAAAGATGTAACAAATTCTGAATTTGAAGGTTTGATCAAATATATTAAAGAAATTTTAGGAGATAAAGTTAAAGATGTTAGGATCTTAAAAAAACTAACTGGTTCACCAGTATGTTTATCAGTTGATTCTGGATCTATGGATATTAGATTAGAAAGATTTCTTTTAGAGCAAAAGCAAATTCAGTCAGCATCAGCCAAGGTTCTTGAAATTAATCCTAAAAATAAGATTATCCAAAATATCAATAATGATTTTAGTGATAATAATCTTAAACTTAAAACTGATGATATCATTAAGACATTATTTGATTTAGCATGTATTATTGAAGATGAAACAATAAAAGATACTAAAGATTTTTCTCGAAGAATCCAAAATCTTATGAGTTAATCAGCTATCACAAAATTTAATACAAAAATTTAATGGATCTTCTAAATCTAGAAACTTCAAACAAGATCCAAAATTAGATGATGATATAGCTCTTTCTTCTAAAGATTACAAAGATGCTTATCAAATATGTAATTATGATCGGGGTCACATTGCACCACTTGCTACATTCTCAAAAAGTGACAGATTTTTTGTGGTGAACTACCTTAGTAATATTACTCCTCAAAATTCATCACTAAATAGGACTAGTTGGAAATATTTGAAAAGAAAAAGAAAGAGAATTAGTTAATAATAATAAATATAATAAACTATATATTAGCAGGCACTTACAATATTACTAATCAAGAAATATGTCAATTACCAAACTCTAGTAAAAATAGCAAAGTACCTCATGGCTTTTTCAAGATCATTGCTTCAATTTAGTCACAAAGAAGGTAATATATCATTAGCTTCTTTTATATTTAAAAATCAAAAGCCTAAAGATAGTAATTTTTGTAATAATATAACCACTATAGATAATATAGAATCTCTAACTAATATTAATATCATGCCTGCTAGTAGTAATTTACAAAAATAATATAGCTTTATTAGAAGATCTTGGATGTTAAATTAAAGCAAATAATTCTCTTCTTTCTTTATTTTATAAAAATCAAATTTGACATTATTAAAAATTTATGATATGATGTTTCATAATAATATTACTTATTAAAAAAAGATAATGGGTAATTTAAAAAAACTTCTTGTTAATATATTATAAAACACTATGACAAATATCTTTGATGCTATAAGGAATAATAATTTAGAACAATTAAAAAAAGCTATTAAAAATGGTGCCGATGTTAATGAGACTGAAAATAATGGCGCTACCCCTCTTATTGTTGCAAAAGAAGGTCATTTAAATGTAATAAAGTGCTTAGTTGAAAATGGTGCTGATGTTAATAAGGCTGATAATAATGGCTTTACCCCTCTACATGTTGCTGCACTAAAAGGTCGTTTAGAAGTAGTACAATGCTTACTTGAAAATGAAGATATTGAAGTTAATAAGGCTAATATTAATCTCGCTACCCCTCTATATATTGCTGCACAAAATGGTCAT
>JAHXBS010000030.1 GCA_020054685.1 Rickettsiales bacterium
TAAATATCCAAAGAATATCAGAATCATTATCCAGCCTCCATACTCACCAGAGCTGAATCCAATAGAGAAGCTTTGGCAATATATCAAAGATCATACAATTAAGAATAGGGTTTATAAGACTTTGCCAGAATTGGAGAATAAAGTTTGCAAGTTTGTCAGAACTTTAAACTCTGAGATTATTAAGAGTGTTTGTGGGGTTAGTTATATATAGTATTAAAGATGGGAATTGGTATAATGTCTCTTTAACTTGTTGTACTACTATATTATCATCACTTTCTTGTGAAGATGATTCACTTTCTGACTTTAAATCTGATTTAATTTTTTCTTCATTCTCTGTGTACTTATTTTTCTCTCCATCTACTTCTTTTTTACCTCTTTGACTCTCAATTTTTCTTTGTCGGGCATACTCTCTTTCTCCAGCTTGTTGATTTTGCATCCTTGTATAACTCTTAGCAAAAAGATCATTATTAACACTACTGCTTTCTGTTAAATCTCGCATTATCTTGTCTTCTATTTTCATGAATTCTTTAAAATTCTGAACCTTTATTTCCGCACCTCCTTCTTCTTCTAGTTTCTTCACTATCCTATCATAATCATTATACCGCTGCTCTGATTCATTAAATTTTTGTTTATCTTTTTCTTGAGCCCTAAGCAAGTAGCCTTTTTCTTTTTCTTCAATTTCTTTTAGCTTACCTTGCCTTTTATCAGGTGTCATTTTATCAGCTTGAGTTCTTAATGTTTTAATTAGTTTTTCTTCTGCTTGTTTTATTTCCTCTTCTGTGACAGAAATTGAATTTTTGCGACTAGCTATGCCTTCGTAACGCCTATATGTTTTACCCTTTTGCGTTATGTTATCTCTTTGTTTTAGCATGTCTGCTAATTTATTTTCATCTTCTGTTAATTTTCTCCTTAAACGAGTAATTTCACTTTCTATTTCGACTACTTGCCTCTTTTCTCTTTCTTCTTCTTCTTTTTGTTTTATTTGGTCTTCTCTAATCTTCTTTTCTTCATCTAAGAGTCTTTGAAACCCATCTCCTTCTATAGCGTTTCGGATATAATCCAAATAATTTTTTAAATCTGTAGCTACTACATATTGCTTATCTTTATTTATTTCGATAGGTAATTTACTAGTATCATACCATATTGCTGATTCCTCAACTACAAAAGGAGATTCCAATTTATTTTGCTGATTTGATTTAAATATTTCTTTTATAAAACTTAAAAGCTTTTCATTTTCAAGTTTTAAAACTAGTTTTGTAATATCATTTCTTGCAGTAATTCCTACATCCCCTAATGAAATTTTATCTGAGCATTTTAATTTATTACCTAAAAGCTGGAAAATTTCTTTAATTTCGCCATCTATTGCTTTTTTTGCATCATCCTTTTTTTTTCGTATTTAAGTAATAAAGAAACAATTTTGTTGTTTTTCATAGTTATAGCAATTTCAGTGGCGGTTTGTCCATCTAGATTAGTATGATTAACATCTGCAACCTTTTTTAATAATAATTTAACAATTTTTTCGTAACCTTGAGCTGCAGCAATTATAAGGGCGGTGTTTCCTTCAGCATTAGTATGATTAACATCTGCACCATTTAATAACAATTCAACAACTTCTGTTTGACCCTGTTCTACAGCATAAAGCAAGGCGGTTTTTCCTTTAGCATTAGCATGATTAATATCTGCACCTTCTTCTAATAATAATTTAACAATTTCTTTGTAACCATGAACTGCAGCAAGTATAAGNGCGGTGCTTCCTTCAAATTTAGCATGATTACTTTTTGCACCATTTGTTAATAACAACTTAACAATTTTTTCGTAACCATAAGTTGCAGCAATTATAAGGGCGGTGTTTCCTTCCTTATCAGCATTATTAACCTCTATACCAGGTATTGATAGTAAAAAATTAACAGTTTCTTCTTTTTTTTTGATTAAAGCCATCATAAGAGCGGTTTTTCCTTCATTATTAGCATGATTAATATCTGCACCACACCTTAATAACATTTTAACAAATTCTGTTTGACCCTGATCTGCAAAATAAAGCAAGGTGGCGTTTTTCCCCTTATCACGAAACCGAACATCTTCACCTTGTTGTAATAAAGTTTTAGCATCTTCTATATTACCTTCTTCTAAAGCAGTTATAAATGCTCTACTTAATTGATTTGTATCTAATTGTGGATTCTTAGGCATAATAAAATCTCTAATTTTTTGATAATATTTATCTACAAATAATTTTAATAATAATTAAAATATTTTATAATATTGTATCAAATTTTTTTATTATATGCAAATTATATTTTTTTGCTACCACTTTACTTACCCATTAATAGCAAAACATATAAATTTATAAGAACCAAAACCCGATTTTACCAAATTATTAACAGCATAAACGCTTTATTATTGATTTTAATAAATTGACAAGATATGATAGAATAGTTTATTGTAATTAGAAAGCCTTCTATAATTCTCCTATAGCTGTAATAATGCCGAAAGATTTTTTGTTTACTTCTGAGTCAGTTTCAAGTGGACATCCTGATAAAATATGCGACCAAATATCAGATGCTTTGCTAGATGAATATCTTAAACAAGATCCTTATTCTAGATTAGCAATAGAGACATTTGCCACCACTAACAATGTTATAATTGGCGGGGAAATTAGGGCTCCAGAATTATCAAAAGCTAAAATTGAGGATATAATTCGCCAAACTGTCAAGAATATTGGCTATAATCAAAATGGCTTTCATTGGGAGAAGCTTAAAATTACCAACTTAATACATGAGCAATCAAAAGATATTGCAGTCGGGGTTGATGAATCTAGCAATAAGGAAGAAGGAGCTGGAGATCAAGGTATAATGTTTGGATTTGCCTGCAATGAAACTGAGTCTCTTATGCCAGCACCAATTTATTATGCTCATAAAATTCTACAAAATATTCAAAATGCTGTTAAACAAAAAAAACTTCCACCACTCGGGCCCGATGCTAAAAGCCAAGTTACCTTAATATATAAAAATAAAAAACCAATTAAGGCTAAAACAATATTAGTTTCAATACAACATCCTGAAAATTTAGAGCAAAAAGATGTTAGAAATCTTATTATGCCCTATATAATTAATTCATTTCCCACTGACTGGATGTGCGATGATAAAGATATCTTAGTTAACCCAACTAAAAAATTTATAATTGGCGGTCCTGATGGCGATGCCGGACTTACTGGTCGCAAAATTATTGTCGACACATATGGCGGAGCTGCTCCCCATGGTGGCGGGGCGTTTTCTGGCAAGGATCCTACCAAAGTTGACCGCTCAGCAGCCTATATGGCAAGATATTTAGCTAAAAATATAGTAGCAGCTAAATTAGCAACTAAATGCACCATACAATTATCATATGCTATTGGCGTTTCAAAACCACAATCACTTTTTATTAATAATCACCAAACTGGTATTGAAGGCGAAATTATCGCTAAATTTATCAGCAATTTAATAGATTTAACACCAAAAGGCATTAGAACTCATTTGGGTCTTAATAAACCAATATATCTTCCAACTGCAGCATATGGACATTTTGGAAGAGAATATGATGATTTTGGACATTTTTCTTGGGAAAAAACCGATCTAATTAGCAAGTTGCAACAGCTATTATAGAAATCAACAATATGATAATAAGGCAATTATCAATCAAGCAAAATATCACTTGCAAAAATCTTGATATTTTGTTGCTTTAAGCGAATAAATGTTTCATGATCTTTTATAGTCCAAGCCATAAGATTAATATTTGATAATTTTTTAATATTTTGCTGCGTCACTAGATCACTTTTAATTGAAAGATATTTTAAATTAATATTTGATATTAATTTGCGCAAATCTTCTATCTTATTGATATTATCAAATATTGCAGCTATTTTTAAATTATTTTCAAAAACCTTGTTAACTTCTTTAAAAATAATCTCACATAAATTATAATCATCAATATAAGGAACAAAGAAAATATTTGCCAAATTATGATTTTTGATATTTGATCTTAAGCAATTTATGGCTTTTTTATAATTAGAAAAATCAAGATTTTTAAAATCCAACCAATAGCCAAAATCTTCATATATCAAAAAATCTTGCAATAACGCCAAATTAGCTAAGTCTTTTACTTCTGGCTGGTCATGCACTATATAGAATTTATCATCAATAAACCATAGATCAATCTCAACTCCATTAAAATTTGACTTATAAGCATTGTGAAGTGCTGCAATTGAATTTTCTGGTGATTTATCTATAACATAACCACGATGAGCAAAAATTTGCATAGATTAAATATATTTTACAAAAATCTAAATAAATCCAAAAAATTTTAAGATTATTTAAAATTTAATGGCAATATTAAGTTGCTAACAATCATAAAGAATATTATTGTCAAAACCAATATTAGAATCTTAATTATTGATTATTTTGATATTTTGCAACAAAGCTAGACTTTGCAATCATATTGGCATTTATCATAAATCCAGCATGTGCTGCTGTTGTTGATTTATCGATCATTAATTTATCTACTTTAAGAGCATAAATTGTAAAAATATAGCGATGAGGTTTATCTGTTTTTGGTGGACAAGGACCTCCATATTTATAAATGCCATAATCATTTCTAACTTGAGTTATTAAATTTTTGAAACGAAATTGGTTTTTTGTAATAAAATTCTGATCTATTTTACTGTAATTTTTAGGAATATTTAAAACCATCCAATGCCACCAACCACTACCAGTAGGGGCGTCTGGATCATATATAGTAATTGCAAAGCTTTTAGTATCTTTTGGCGGATTTACCCATGATAATTGCGGAGAAATATTGTCACCATTGCAGCCAAATTTGTTAAATGTAAATTTCTGATTAATCATTTTATTTGTAGCAATATCATTGCTATATAATTTAAAATCGCTGAAATTTTTATTATTAATACAAGATGACAAAATAGATATTAACAATATAGAGAATATAGAGGTAAATCTCATTTTTTAAAAATTTATAAAAAGTTAATTAGAGATTGCCATTATTTGTGAATTTGAAAAACTGGCACTGCTAAAATTTATATCAAAAAAAGGTAAAAGATTGGTAAATTTTTTAAGTAATTTTTGCTCTTTTTTATTAATGGTTACTTCTTTTATTGGCAAATCTTGAAATTTCTTATCCAATGATATTAAATAATTAATAGCATCTTCTCTAAAACCTATTTTGTCTATTAGACCATATTTTAAAGCCTGCCTACCATTAAAAACCCTTCCGTCAAATATAATTTTATGATGCTTTTCTTTAATTTTATTTGATCTCCTCTTAATTACTAATTCAGTAAAAAATTTATGAGAATCATCTATAGAATCTTGAATTATTGCATCATTTTGCAAAATAAATTCTTCTGTCAAAGATGGATATCCTTTTACTGATGAAGATTTGTAATTTTTAACTTCAAATCCTATTTTTTTACTCAGCTCATTAATATTAGGCGCCTGCATCATAACACCTATTGAACCGGTAAGAGTGCCATTATGAGCAATTATGTAATCAGATGCCAATGATGCCATATATGCACCAGATGCCGCAATTGATCCCATTAAAATAATAAGTGGCTTCTTGTTAGCAATCTTTCTTAAATCATTATATAAAATTTCGCTACCAACTATACCACCTCCTGGACTGCTGACATTTAAGATAACTGCCTTGATATTATCTTGACTTTCAATCTTTGTTAAAATTTTACTTCTATGAGCATCTTCAAAAATAGGATTATTTATTTTTATTTCAGCAATGTAAGGAGATATTGTGTCGACATTGATATTATTAGAGGAATTTCCAAATAAAAACTTTAATGTTATTACTAGTGAAAAAATAATAAAAAAGAACGAGATATTGCGCCATTTATGAACCTTATTTTTTAGGTAAATAATAGATGAAGCAATATCTGTTCTCATTTAATGGTATTTTTATTTATCTTTAGATTCGCTATCACTAGCTTTTTTATCATTATCTTTTTTTTGTTCTTTTTTACTATTATCTTCTTCGTCAAATGTAATAGATCCAAGTACATCACCTGCAATATTTGCAATTGATGTCTCACTGTCGCTTGGAGAATATATATGATCCTCATGAGCATCTATTTCAAGGTTTTTGATTGATAATAGTAGCTTGCCAGTAGTTTTGTTAAATACACTCACTTTTGCATCTATTCTATCGCCAACTTCAAATTTTTCAGTTTTTTGATCATTTTTATTTTTTGAAATATCAAGCCTCTTAATAACGCCCTTAATTCCACAATCTAGCTCGACTTCAATATAGTCTTTTTTAACGTTGGTAACGGCACATGTTTGAATCGAATTTTCAGTAATGGCAGAAATTTCTTCTGTAAATTTTTTATTAGTAACTTGCTTAATACCAAGACTTATTCTTTCTTTTTCGTAATTTATACCTAATATTATGACATCAACTTCAGTATCTTTGTTGTATTTTGCAGCAATCTCTTCTTGATTAATTTCATCTGCAATATCTGAAACATGAACCAAGCCCTCAATACCAGAGTCAAACTCAACAAAAAGACCAAAATCAGTTAGATCTCGCGCTTTACCTTTAACAAGGTCGCCAACCTTGTGGCTCTCAGAAAATTCCTGCCATGGATTTTTCTTACATTGCTTAACTCCAAGAGATATTCTATGATTTGTTGCATTAATATCTAATATCATTACCTCAACATCTTGACCTGGAGCAATTAATTTATTTGGATTAGTGACATTTTTCATCCAGCTAATTTCTGATATGTGAACCAGCCCTTCAATGCCAGATTCAATCTCTACAAAAGCCCCATATGATGTAATATTTGTAACTTTTCCTTTAGTAATTGAGCCAACTGGAGATCTTTTAGCGATTGATTCCCATGGATTTTCTTGCAGTTGCTTCATGCCAAGTGATACTCTTTTGCTATTTTCGTCATATTTGATAACTTGAACCTTAACCTCTTGACCAACCTTAAGAACCTCAGATGGGTGACGAACTCTACACCATGAAATATCAGTTAAGTGCAATAAACCATCAAAGCTACCAAAGTCAATAAATGCACCATAATCAGTGATATTTTTAACAGTTCCATCTAGCGAATCGCCAACTTTAATTTTTGCAAGAACTTTGTCTTTTTCTGCATTTCTTTGAGCCTCTATGATTGATCTTCTTGAAACAACAACATTACCTCTAATATCATCAATTTTTAATACATTAAGTTTTTCAACCTTATTAATAAGAAATTCATCATCAGAAAGTAGCATAGTATCAACCTGACTTCTAGGTAAAAAACATATTATTGAATCAATGTCAACTGCATATCCACCCTTTACTCTGCCAAGTACCTTGCCTTCAACATTTGTTTTACTTTCCATGCAATCTCTGAGATAATTCCAGCTTATATATCTTCGAGCATTTTCACGACTGATAATTAGCTCACCTCTTTTATTTTCAAGACGGTGTAAATATACATCAACAACATTGCCTTCATTAATTTCTCCATCTCTCTTAAATTCATTTGGATCGATATATCCTATTGATTTAGCCCCAATATCAATTGCAACACCCTTATATTCAGATATTTCAACAATAACGCCTTTCACAACGCCACCTTCAATTAATTTTTGATTATCTTTTTCGAATTCTTCAAAAAGTTGGGCAAAATTTTCACTACCGAAATTAGCTTCAAGCTGGTTAGTGTCGAGATCTAGATCTTTTGAATCTTTAATATTTGATTTTGTTTCTTTATTTTTAGTCATAAAAAATTAGCGGAATAAATGACCCTCATTTGTAGTTAAATAACTGATTTTTTGATATTAAGTCAGTTAATACATCAGGTTAAGGTTAATAAAATTGATAAATTTACTAGATTTATCTTGTTTAATAATAGATAATTAAAGGCATAATTAATAATTATCAAACTTAATGAAGTTTAGAATATATTAAAATAATTGCAAGAAATAAATTTTTATTGCTTTTAAGGCTAAATAGTTTAGTGTTTTACTAGGTTATTAATAATTCTCATATTTTAATTAAAATGATATTAACCACCAAAGGAAAATATGCCGTACTTGCAATGATTGACATGTGTATTAATCACAGCCAAAAACCTATTAGTCTTGCTTCTATTGCTAAAAGAAATAACTTATCAATTTCTTATTTGGAGCAAATTTTCTTCTTACTCAAAAAAGATAATATTGTCCGCTCTATTAAGGGCCCTGGTGGAGGATATATTTTTGCTAAAAATATTGAAGAAATTAAAATCTCCGAGATCATTAAAGCAACTGGAGAGCAAATTAAAATTACCAATTGCCAAGGTAAAAAGAACTGCACTAAAGATAATCATCAATGTCGAGCTCACCATTTATGGTCAGGTCTTGAGTCTAAAATATATCAATATTTAAATTCGATTAATTTATCACAATTATGAGAGAAATATATTTTGATCACAATTCAACAACCAATCCACTACCACGCTCCATTGAAAAATATTTAGAACTATCTAATCTTGCATTAAATAATCTTTCAATTCATAAAATAGGAAGATTTGCCAATAATATAGTTGAAGAGGCAAGGTCTGATATTTTAAATTCTGTTAATGCTAATAATTTTGATATTATTTTTACCTCAAATGCCACGGAAGCCTCTAACCTTGCAATTGCTGGAACAAATGAACAAAATATTATAATTTCACAAATTGAACATGCCGCAATATATAATTGCCAACCAAATAATAAAAATAGAATTACAATAAATGTTAATAATGATGGGATAATTGATTTAAATCACTTATCTGAAATATTATCAAGACAAAAAAATGGTAATTTTTTAGTCGCTACCATGCTAGCTAATAATGAAACTGGAGTTATTCAACCAGTAAAAGAAATTGCCAAAATAGTCCATCAGCATAATGGCATAATATTATGCGATATTGTTCAAGCAATTGGCAAAATCAATGTAGATATTGAAGATCTTAACATAGATTTAGCCACCATCTCTGCCCACAAAATAGGAGGAGTTCATGGAGTTGGCGCATTGCTAGCTAAAAAACATATTACCATTAATCCCATAATATTTGGTGGAGGGCAAGAAAATAATAAAAGAGCAGGAACCCTTAATATTGCTGCAATATCAGCATTTGCAGAAGCCTGCAACCAAATACAAATAAAATTAGCAAATAACAAAATTGAAGAATTGCGCAACTATCTTGAAAAAGAAATTACAGCAATTGCAAATGATGATGTGAAAATTTTTGGCCAAAACTCTCCTAGAATTCCAAATACTAGCTTTGTTGCCACTAAAAACTGCCCTTCTCATACTCAATTAATCCATCTTGATCTAAATAACATATATGTTAGCGCCGGATCAACATGCTCACTTGGAGTCTTGAATCAATCACGAGCTTTACATGCTATGAAAGTTTCTAGTGATTTTATAGATTGTGTAATTAGAATTAGCTTAGGAAGTAATAATAATAAAAAAGAAATAGATCAATTTCTTAAAATTTGGCAAGAAATATATAAAAAAAATAACTAAATTATGAAATTACCAATATATCTTGATTATCAATCCACAACGCCAATTGACCCAAGAGTAATAGATGTCATGACTCAATCAATGGAAAATGATTATGGCAATCCACATTCAAGAACTCACTCTTATGGATGGGTTGCAGAAGAGAAAGTGGAAATTGCTCGAAAGCAAATTGCCGATCTTATCAATGCCGATGCTAAGGAAATATTCTTTACCTCAGGAGCTACTGATTCTAACAATACTGCCATAAAAGGTGTTGCAAATTTTTATAAAAAAACTGGCAAAAACCACATTATAACCGTTACAACTGAACATAAATGCGTTATTAATTCAGCGCGCGAACTTGAACAAGAAGGTTTTGAGGTAACTTTTTTAAATGTTGATGAAACGGGTATCATTAATCTAGAATCACTAGAAAAGGCAATTACCAAAAATACTTGTCTGGTTTCTATCATGACTCTTAATAATGAGATTGGCGCAATACAGCCAATAGCTGAAATTGGGAAAATTTGTCGAAAACATAATATCTTTTTTCACAGTGATAGTGCTCAAGCCTTCGGCAAGATTCCTCTTAATGTCAATGACATGAATATTGATTTAATGAGTATTTCTGGTCACAAAATATATGGACCCAAGGGGGTTGGCGCAATATATATTAGAAGAAAACCCCGAGTTAGAATAAAATCAATTTTTAGCGGCGGAGGCCAAGAAAGAGGAATTCGCTCAGGAACTGTAGCAACATTTCTAGCTGTAGGACTTGGAAAAGCAGCAGAAATTGCTAAAGAAGAAATGGCAAAAGATTATGAACATGTAGAAAAATTAGGACATAAATTCTTTGAAGCTATATCAAAAGAGGGTCATATATATCTCAATGGACCAGATATTTATGACAAAAATAAGCGCTACCCTGGTAATATAAATATTTCATTTGCTGGAATTGAAGGCGAATCAATGATCATGGCCATTAAAGATCTTGCGGTTTCATCTGGGTCAGCTTGCACCTCGGCATCTTTGGAGTCTTCATATGTACTACACGCCCTTGGGGTTGATGTAGAGCTATCTCATACCTCTATAAGATTTGGTATTGGCAGATTTACAACTGAAGAAGAAATTAACTATGCTATCAAGCTTGTTAAATCCAAGATCAATAAATTACGAGAACTTAGTCCATTATGGGAAATGATGCAAGAAGGCATAGATCTTAAATCAATTAATTGGCAAACACATTAAACTTAAAAATTATTAATTATGGCATATTCAAAAAAACTTTTAGACCATTATGAAAACCCAAAAAATGTCGGATCTTTCTCTAAAGATGAAGAAAATATCGGCACTGGCTTAGTCGGAGCTCCAGCTTGTGGCGACGTTATGAAGCTACAAATCAAAGTAAAAGATGGCATTATTGAAGATGCCAAATTTAAAACATTTGGCTGTGGCTCAGCTATTGCCTCAAGTTCACTAGCAACAGAGTGGATTAAGGGTCAAGATATAGAAAAAGCTCAAGCTATTACCAATAAAGAAATTGCTGAAGAGCTATCCTTGCCTCCTGTAAAAATTCATTGCTCATTATTAGCAGAAGAAGCAATTAAATCAGCTATTGCTGATTACAAGTCTAAAAAAGATGAAAAAAATAATGATCAATAAATCAAAAGAAATTAGCAATAATATAGTTGATTACCTAACCATATCTGATGAAGCGCTAACTCAAATTAAGAAATTACTAAAAGATCGCAAGGAAAAATGTCATGGAGTTAGAGTTGGCGTCAGAACAAGAGGATGCTCTGGATTAAGTTACACCATAGAATATGCCATTAAAGATAAAAATATCACCAAATTTGACGATGTAATAATTGCAGATAAAATTAATATCTTTATCGACCCTAAAATATCGATGTTTTTAATAGGTAGTGAGATGATTTACAAAGAAGATGATCTTGAATCTGGCTTTGATTTTGTCAATCCAAATGAAAAAGGTCGATGCGGATGCGGAGAAAGTTTTAAAGTTTAATTTTCGTCATATGGATAATTACGTTAAAATATTTAATTTAGACATATCATATAAAATTGATTTAAAACAACTTGAATCACAATATCACAAACTTCAATCCAAAAACCACCCCGATAAACAAAATATTTCCGAGATCGAATTCTCTATTTTACTTAATAATGCCTATAAAAATCTTAATAATGATTTTTTAAGAGCCTGTCATATTTTAGCCTTAAATGATATTGATATTTTACATGATCAAACAGCGGTAAAAGTTAAGCAAGAAACATTAATTGAAATCCTTGAAATTCAAGAACAAATAAGTGAACAAGACAATATAAAGATTATTCAGGAATTACAAAATAAAATTACTGAAAATTTCAACCAAAATCTTGAAAAATCTATGTCACTATATCAAGATAATAAAATAAATGAATCATCGCAATTTTTAATTAAGGCCAAATATTTAAAAAAATCTTTAGAAGATTTAAAGATAAAAAAATCACAAATTAGAAATGCCACTTAAAATTGAAGAGCCAGACTCAAATATTGCTAAAAATCTCGAATCTGATACTATAATTGGAATTGACCTTGGTACAACAAATTCTCTTATTGGCATTGTCAAAAATAATAAAATAAAACTTTTTTGCGATGATTTAAATAATGACATAATTCCTTCAATTGTTAATTTTGACGAAAATGGTAATTTTATTGATGTTGGTATTAAAAAATCACAAAATTCTATCTCGTCAATTAAAAGATTAATTGGCAAATCATATAATGATTTAAAAAATAGTGATCTAGAATTTGAAATTTCCAAAAAAAATAATCTTACAATTAAAATTGCAGATAAATTTTATCNACCAGAAGAGATATCTGCTTTTATTCTTTGTCATTTAAAAGATATTGCCCAAAAGCACTTGAAAAAAGAAGTGACTAAATGCGTTATTACAGTTCCGGCATATTTTGACGAAGCGGCAAAATATGCCACTAAGCATAGCGCTGAAATTGCCGGCCTTGAAGTAGTTAGGTTGGTAAATGAACCAAGCGCAGCTGCTATAGCATTTGGACTTGATCAAAAAGCTAATGGTAAATATATAGTTTATGATCTTGGGGGTGGCACTTTTGATATATCGCTACTTAAAATGCAAGAAGGAGTATTTCATATTTTAGGAGTTCGTGGTGATAATGAATTTGGCGGCGATGATATTGATCGCTTAATTATTGAAAAATTCAACAAAATCGATAAAAGTTTCGCCAAACAAATTAAAGAAGCTTTTTTAAAGCAAGATAATATAACCATTAATAATCAAAAATTTACCAAGGAAGAATTTCACGATTTAATTGATGATAAAATCAAAAAGACAATTTCATTAACAATTGACCTTCTTGATGATTTAGATATTAATAAAAATGATATAGATGGGGTAATTTTAGTTGGTGGATCAACAAGAATTTCGCTAATAAAAGATAAATTATCAAAAATATTTTCAAAAAATAAAATTTATGATAATATTGACCCTGACCGCGTTGTAGCAAGAGGAGCATGTTGGCAGGCTCATAATTTATCCGGGCTTAATGATAATCTTTTACTAGATGTTGTTCCACTATCTATTGGCATTGAGATGATGGGCGGAATTGTTGATAAAATAATACACCGCAATACCACTACACCTTGCGCATATGCCAAAGAATTCACAACCTATGCTGATAATCAAACAGGCATGAAATTTCATATAGTTCAAGGAGAAAGAGAAATGGCAAAAGATTGCAGGTCAATTGCTCATTTTGAAATTAAAAATATCTTGCCAATGGCTGCAGGATTAGCAAAAATACTTGTAACTTTTCAAGTTGATGCAGATGGCTTACTCACTGTTAGCGCCTTAGATCAAATTACTAAGCAAAAAAAAGAAATTATAGCCAAGCCAACATATAATTTAGATGATAATAAAGTAAAAAATATGCTAATTGATTCTCTTAAGAATTCCAAGGAAGATATCAATAAAAGAATAATTAGCCAATTAATTACCGATAGCAAAAAGGATATATCAATAATTAAGAAAGATCTTAAAAATTACCCCACAATTTTAAGCGAAAAACAAAAGCAAGAATTAGTTGAAATTATGGATAAATTAGAATCATTATTCAAAAACAACCCAACCAAATTAGAAATTGAAAATTTAGTTAAGATTTTCCACAAAAAATCTCATAAAATAGTATTAAGCAAAGTTAATAAAACTGTAAAAATGAATTTTGCAGGAAAAAACATAGAAGATTTCAATAATTAGAAATTATTATTTGATATTAATTTTATTATCAGCACCAATTGCTTCTTGAATATTGTTATAACCATCTTCTTTAACAAGCTTGCTTAGATCTTTTTTGATTTTTTCAACTAATGAAAATCCTTCATATATGAATCCGGTATATATCTGCACCAAAGAAGCTCCTAATTTAATTTTTGTGTAAGCATCTTTAGCATTTAAAATTCCACCAACTCCAATAATAGGAACCTTTCCTTTTGTTAATTTATAAAAATTTGCAAGCACCTCATTAGATTTGGCAAAAAGTGGTTTACCACTTAAGCCACCCTGCTCTTCCTTATTTTTTGAACATAATTTTAAGTCTCGATCAATAGTAGTATTAGAAATAATAAGGCCGTCAATTTTATGTTTAATAGTTATTTCAGCTATATCTTTTTGCTCTTTATCAGTTAAATCAGGGGCAATTTTAAGTAAAATCGGCACATCTCTAATACATTTTGCCTTTATGTCTTTTTTTACCTTCATTATTTCGGATAAAAAATGGTCTAGATTATCTTGCTTTTGAATATCTCTAAGATTCTTGGTATTTGGTGAAGAAATATTAATAGTAATGTAAGAAGATTTAATGTAAAAATGCTCTAATAATTCAATATAATCGTGGATATAGTCATCTGTTTCTTTATTTTTACCAATATTTACCCCTAAAATAGTTTTGCCAATTTTAGGGTGAAAATGCTCATAATGATGAATTTTGCAAATATTGCTATCGGCTAAATTACAACCTAAATTATTAAAACCTAGCCTATTTATAAGCGCTTTATCTTTTTTTAAGCGAAAAACTCTTGGCTTGGCATTGCCTTTTTGAGGCTTTAAAGTGACGGTACCTATCTCAATAAAACCAAAACCAAATTTACTTAAAATCAATACTAATTCGGCATTTTTATCAAAACCAGCTGCCAAGCCGATGGGATTGTCAAAATCAATGCCCCAAATATTATTTTTTAGATTTGCATATTTTTTGTTAAAGCAAAAAAGAGTACTTAAATTTGGCAAATATTTTAAAAAACCTTTAGCTACATCGTGAGATAATTCTGGTTTTAATAAAAATATTATAGGCCTTATAATTTTATATAGCATTTTATATTAAATGTGTTTTTAAAAAAACTTTTAAAAAAATATATTAATTTACACTTTATTAACCATAATTAAACAAAGCTAATAATTTATCAATTATTTTAACAATTATGACCCATTATAACTACAGAATATAGTATGAAGATAGCGATGCTCAAGGATTGGTATATTACGCCAATTATCTTAAATTTTACGAAAGAGCAAGAACAGATTATTTACGCGATCTGGGATTGTGGCAATCATATTTAACAAATAATTATGACATAAATTTTGTGGTAAGCAAGGTCAATATTAATTATATTAAGCCAGCTAAATTTGATGATCTTATTAATGTATATGTAAAAATCATTAAAATTTGTAATTTTTCACTTGAAATGTCACAAAAAATTATGATCAAAGATCTTGTTATTAATGATGCTTCTTTTAAAATAGCTTGTATATCGACCACAAATTTTAAATTAAAAACTATACCTCAATATATTAAAGAAATATTAACAAAAAAAGATGTTTGACAATTTCTCGCAAAAAATTTCAGGAATTTTTAACAAAATATCTGGACGCAAATTTATTAATGAATCAGATCTTAAAGACGTATTACGTGAAATAAGAATCGCCCTTCTTGAAGCCGATGTTGCGCTTAGCGTTGCTAAAGAATTTATTGTCAAAATCCAAGATATAGCTATTGGCCAAGAGGTCTATAAAAGCGTTACACCGGGTCAGATGGTGGTTAAAATTGTCCATGATGAATTAATTAAATTACTTGGAGGAGAAAAATCTGACATTAACATAAATTCAAAGCCACCAGCAATTATACTTTTAGCCGGTCTTCAAGCCTCTGGAAAAACTACATCATGTGCCAAATTAGCGAAAATACTTTCAAAGCAAAATAAAAAAATATTACTTGCATCTCTTGATATATACCGCCCTGCAGCAGCATTACAGCTTAAAACATTGGCAAAACAAATTAATGTTGATTGCGCAGCTTTTGATGAAAATAAAACGCCACTCAATCTAGCATTAAGCGCCAAAGAATATGCAAAAAAATATAATTATGATATTCTAATTTTAGATAGCGCCGGTAGAACTGTTATAGATCAAAAAATGATGACAGAAATTAAAGAAATAAGTGAAAAAATTAAACCTATTGAAAATATTCTGGTAGTTGACGCAATGATTGGTCAAGATGGAGTAAATATAGCTAAAAGTTTTAATGAGCATCTTGATTTAACAGGAGTTATTCTTACTAGGCTTGATGGCGATGCAAGAGGTGGAAGCGCTCTAACCATGAAAGCTATAACAAATTGCCCAATAAAATATATTGGTGTTGGAGAAAAAATTGATGATTTTGAAGAGTTCAACCCAGAAAGAATAGCTTCAAGGATTGTTGGAATGGGAGATGTAGTAACTCTTGTTGAAAAGGCTCAAGAATTTTTTGACGAAGATAAAGCTCAATCAACAGCCAAAAGATTGCAACAGGGGAAATTTGATTTTAATGACTTACTAGCTCAAATTAGAAATATGAAAAAATTAGGCGGTTTTAGCAAAATTGCAAAATTATTACCCGGTATTGGCACTCTGCAAAAGCAAATTGATGCAAGAGGTGGTATGGAAAATGAGGTAAAGCTTCAAGAGGCATTAATTTTATCTATGACTAAAAAAGAAAGAGCCAAACCTGAAATTTTAAACTCATCTCGTAAAAAAAGAATTGCCTTAGGCGCTGGATCTACAATTCAGCAAGTTAATAGCTTGCTTAAAAAATATAAGCAAATGCAAAAAATGGTTCTAAAAGTTGGTAAGAAGGATCCTGAAGAAATAGAAAAAATGATGGATCAATTCTCCCAATCCAAATCGCCAATTTTTAATAATATAGTTAATATGAATAATTAATGCAGTCATTTAGCCAAACTAAAAACATAAATTACAGCGCTAAAAATATGTTTGACCTGGTAATGGATATTGAAAAATACCCACAATTTCTACCATGGTGCAAAGATGCAAAAATTACTCAACATATTTTTGACGATAATATTCATGCTGATTTATTAATTAATTTTAAAAATATCTTTGAAACATACACGTCAGATATTAAATTTAAAGAAACTCAAAGTGACTATTATATTCATGTTGTAGCTATTAAAGGTCCTTTTCGCCATTTAGTAAATAATTGGCATTTCAGTACTATATCTGACAATAGTTGTAAAATTAATTTTGATGTTGAATTTGAATTTAGCTCAAAGATTTTAACTAAATTAATTGGCGTTATATTTAAAGAAGCTAGCAAAAAAATGATGGATGCCTTTGAGAATAGAGCAAATCAAATATATAAAAAAAATGTATAATAAAAATAATATTTTTTACAAAATTATTCATAAAGAAATTCCTGCCACAATAATCTATGAAGATGAAAAAATTCTTGCATTTAACGATATAAATAAAGCGGCTCCAATTCATGTACTAATTATCCCTAAGAAAGAATATATAAATCATAGCGACTTTATTGAAAAAGCAAGCAATGATGATATTGCCTATTTCTTTAAAAAAACTAATGAAATTATTAAATCACTAAATATTGAAAATGATAGCTACAGAATAATTTCTAATATTGGCCCAGATGCTAATCAAACTATATTTCATTACCACATACATATTTTAGGTGGCCAAAATCTGGGGCCGCTAATTTCAAGCGATAATTTACTAAGATAATATTTATGAAAAAAAAATCAGGAATTGCTACACAAGTTGTTCACTTAGCAAGAAACCCAAAAGAGCAAGGATGGATGGTTAATCCACCAATATATCAAACATCAACAATTATATTTCCTAAATATAAGGATTTACAATATGCTGAAAGAGGTTATTCAGATAATGAAAAAGTCAAACCCTATGAGCTAAAATATGGCAGATATGGTACTCAATCAAATTTTACTTTAGAAAAAGCAATTGCCAAACTTGAGAATGGCTATAATAGCTTTGTAACTTCATCAGGAGCAGCGGCAATAAATACTGCACTTATAGCCTTTTTAGGTAAAGGAGATCATATGCTATTAGTTGACAACACTTATTCACCAACAAGAGGATTTGCTGATAAATTTTTAAAAAAATTTGGAATTGAAACAACATATTACGACCCAAATATTGGTAGTGATATTAAAAAACTAATCAAAAAAAATACCAAAGTAATTTTCCTTGAATCACCAGGATCACTTAGCTTTGAAGTGCAAGATGTAAAAGCCATTTGCAAAATTGCCAAAGAAAAAAACATCATTACAATCTTGGATAATTCATGGGCAAGCGGCATATATTTCAAACCATTAAATCATGGTGTTGACGTCTCAGTCATGGCAGCAACTAAATATATAAATGGCCACTCAGATGTAATGATGGGTTCGATTACTGTTAAAAAACGTCATTTCCGTATTATGTATGAAGCTTTTAGATATATGGCGGTAACGGCATCTCCATTTTCATGCTATCTAACGCAAAGAGGGTTTAGAACATCAAAATTAAGAATGGATCATTGCTATAAATCGGCCTTATCACTATCAAAATGGCTTGAGACTAAAAAAGAAGTGCATAAAGTAATTTATCCAGCCCTTGAATCTCATAAAGACCACTTATTATGGAAAAGAGACTTCACTGGGGCTGCAGGATTTTTTACTATTATATTTGATAAAAAATACAGTCGCGAATCCCTGGCAAGAATGATAGATAATCTTCAATATTATGGAGTTGGTTATTCTTGGGGTGGTTATGAATCGCTAATATTACCATGCAATATTCAAGCAGCAAGATCAGTTACTAAATGGCAATTTGGTGATAAAACATGCCTTAGAATTAATGTTGGCCTTGAAGATATTGAAGATCTTAAGCAAGATCTAGAAGATGGATTTAAAAACCTTAATAATATTATTTAAAAATTAGCTACTACCATGAAGGATCTTACAAAAAAGATTTTAACAAATTTCAATCAAGATATTTCCAAAATAAAATCTCTCTTAGAATTAGAGCAGATCAGAATAAAATATTTAGGCAAGAAAAGTGAAATTAATAACCTATTTTCACAATTAAAAAATCTTGACAATGAAGAAAAGAAATCTGCAGGTTCTTTGATAAACAATCTCAGATTAGAAGTGACTCAAATAATTGATCAAGAAAAAAGTAAAATGGAGATTGATGAATTAAATAAAAATCTTCAAAATGAAAAGCTGGACTTAACCACTCCTATCAGAAAGGACCACATATCAAAACTTCATCCTTTATCTAAAATTATATGTGAAGTTAGGCAAATTCTTAATGAATTAGGCTTTACCTTTGAAGAAGGACCTGAAATTGAAGATGACTTCCATAATTTTAGCGCCCTCAACATACCAAAGGACCATCCTGCAAGACAAATGCAAGATACTTTTTACTTGAATAAAAGTGAATTAATGCTTCGCACCCATACATCTAATACTCAAATTAGAAAAATGCTTAACTCCAAACCACCAATGCAAATCGCCTCTTTAGGCAGAGTTTTTAGATGCGATTACGACAAAACACACACACCAATGTTTCATCAGGTTGAAGGCTTTGCTATAGATAAAAATATTACAATGGGTAATTTAAAATGGATTTTAGAGCAATTTTTACAAAGATTTTTCAATAATCCCAATATAGAGCTTAGATTTAGACCAAGCTTTTTTCCATTTACTGAACCTTCTGCTGAGGTAGATATTAACTACTCAATTGATAATGAAAACCGCATAATAATTGGCCATGGAGATAAATTTATGGAAATATTGGGGTGCGGCATGATTCATCCAAATGTACTAAAAAACTGTAATATTAATCCTAATGATTATAAAGGGTTTGCATTTGGAATTGGCATTGAAAGATTAGCAATGCTAAAATATGGCATTAACGATCTAAGATTATTTTTTGAAAATGATGTTAGATTTCTAGATCATTTTGGGTTAAGATCCATGGATTTAGCTAACTAAGATTCTTTACCTCCTTAATAGTATTTTCAACTATATCTTGTAATTCATCGAGCCAACTATGGCCACTAGGCCAATGATTCCTTCTGGCATGATTATTGACCATAGTAATGTAGATAAATAGCTTTTCAGCGCCAAAATTACCTGCAATTCCCTTAAGAGCATGAGAGTGGAATGCCAGATTGGCAACATTATTATCTTTTTTAGAATCTATGATTCGTGACATTAAATCATTAATGCTAGAAATAAATAACTCACTTAAATCCCTCATATCGTTTGAATCTAGCTTTGAATTAATTAATTTACAATCCCGACCTCTTATCTTTTCAATTGAATGCTGCTTGCTATAAATATTTAGTAATGACGAAGAATCGTGATTTTTTCTAGTATTTGATATCCAAAAATATATGGTTTTTAATAAATCTAAATTATCATGACCTTTTATAAAATAATCATCCATACAATTTTTTAAGGCAGATTTTAATTTAGATTGATCGCCATTGCCTGAATATGCAATAATAATAGATTTATTTTGAATATTATAAATATGTTCAAAATCTCTAATTTCTTTTGCAGCAAGGTCGCCATTTAATTTTGGCATACTAATATCAGCAATTATAACATCATAGCTATTTACAAGATTAGGATCCTTATAATGAGGGTTGTCATTTTTGTCAAACTCTCTAAGGCTGATATCTTTAAACTGACTTTTATATTTCTTAATCATTTCATCTCCATCAGAAACATAATCAGCGTTAATTTTATATTTCTTCAAGAATTTTTTCAAGATCATTATATTAACAATTTCATCATCAGCAATAAGAACTTTAAGACCTTCTAAATGGACTTTAATTTTATCAAAATCATAATCGTATAAATGAGAATCAACCAACCATTTATATATTACCCTAGGCAGGCCATTATTTGGTATAGGCTTTATAATATAATCATCAATGCCTAGATTAATTGCTTTTTGCTTAATTTTATAAGATGTTCTAGATGTATATGCTGCACTTCGAGTTTCATTATCAAACTCCCTGACCCTTTCCACTAATTCAAATCCATCCATATTAGGCATCTGAATATCGGTAATAATCAAATCATAGTAATATCCTTTGAACTTTTTATTATTAGCCTTTATCATTTCTAGTGCATTTTGGCCATTTATCGCCAAATCAACTACAGCATTTGGTAGCAATGAATGAATTTGTTTTTCGCTAATTCTTAAATTAACCTCTTGATCATCAACTATTAATATTTTTCTAATTATATTTTCTTTATCACAAATTGATTTTATTGTACCGCATTTTTGTGCAATTTTTGCTCTAGCCTCTACAGCTTCATCTTCACTAATTTGTGGAAAATATAAATTAAATTGAGTCCATTTGCCATATTTACTTTCGCAATCAATATCACCACCAAAATCAACCATCGTTCTTTTGCAAAAAGCCAAGCCCAGCCCGGTTCCCTCTTTTTTACCAGAAGTTATAAAGCTGCCAAATATTCTTTGCAATATTTCAGGATGGATCCCTGGCCCAGTATCTTTAATATGAATTATATTATAATATTGATTTTTGATAAGATTTAATTTGCTATCTGGAATTTTTTTATCAATAATATCCTTGCCATATGCCTGTGATCTTGAAATTTTAATCGTTATATACGGCTTATAAGAGACATAATAAAGAGAATTCTTAATTAAGTTAAAAATTATATAGTAAAATGGCGTTTCTACACCTTTAAAGATAAATGATGGCTTCGAACCATTTAAAGCAACATTTACTCTATCTCTTTCTATTTGTGTTTTAAATGGGTATAATCTTAAAATTTGATTAATTATTTTATTTGAGTCAATATAGGTTAAATCTTGGTTGGTAATTTTTTTACCTCTTAAATCAGCAAGGGTCATATCTATTATTGAATTTGCTAATTTTATTGAACTTTCCAAATGATGCTTGTGATCAATAATTTCATTAGTATCGCTAATTACTAGGTTTATCAACTGATCTTTGCTAAATTTCTTTAGGTTATTGGCATTGGTATTTTTTGAGTTAATATTAATAGAAGAAGCCGATAATCTAATAGATGAAATTGGGTTGCGTAATTCGTGAGCAATTGAACCAGCCATTGATTTATAAGATTCGAATTTTGTTTGATTTCTAATTCCGCGAACATTGCTAAATGTAAAAATCAATCCAACAAATAAAGCAAATCCAAATAATGGAATATAAGTTAAAAGAAAATTATCAGGAAAATTATAATCAATTCCATAAGCATATTTAACATAAATATTGGCCAGCAATGTTCCTGTAATAATATTTAAAAATAACAAAAAAATATTTGGCAAAAGCATCACCAATGTGTAAATTGACGCCATCATCGCACAAGACCATTGCAAACTAAAATTATTAAGAATGAAATAACTACAAAATAGAAATGAAAAATTGTAGCATAACACAAGGAACCAATAATAATTGATCTTGTTTTTTAATTTTGCTGGCCATTTGTGATAAAGTAAAAGTGGGGCCGAGCTAATAATACCAATGAGTCTAAGCATAGTATCCTCAATTGACTGTGGATCAATATATTTCCATAAAACCCAATATAATAAATGACCAAAAACTCCAAAGAAACCCATTATATATATATTATGAATTATAATATACATATCCATAAATAAATATTGCCGAACTAATTTATTTAATTGGGAAATTTTCAAAATTTAATAATTAAAATTTGTAACATTAAAAGACATTCCAGCACTTCCAACCCAGAATATAACATTATCGCCTCTTTTTAAGCTATTATCACTGCAAGACATAGCGATTGCAGCTGGGATAGAAGCTGATACAAGGTTACCAGTTTCTTGATAAATATGATAAACTTTTTTTTCGATGCCAACAATTCTGGCATATTCATGCCACATTTCTCGCGAAGATGCGTGAGTATACACTATATCAACTTTATTATTGATAATTTTAGATTTCTTATATAGTTCAACAACTTCAATTAACCCAGCATCATGCAATACTTTCCCAAAGGATGTAAATTTCATTGGTCCATTAAGCGCCATAATTTCTGTAGATTTACAAAATTTTTGATATTGAGGCAATGGTATAACGCAACTATCAGCCAAACTTGCTTTTGAAGAAAAATTAAATGTAAAATTTTTGCTATTTTCATTGGACAAAATAGTGCAAGTGGCAGCCTCACCAACTGTAAAAGCAGGAAAAGAATATTCAATCTCTGCATCATTATTAAGGGCATAATTATTTATCAAACTCCCTCCTTTAACTACAAATTCAGCATTAATAATCATTGCTTTTTTTTCATATCCCATCTTAAAAAAACTATCAATTATTTGTAGGCCACTAATCCAACTCATACAAGCATCAGTAACATCAAAACATCTAACCTTATCCATGCCAAGAGCCTTTGCAATAATATAGCTTTGAGCGGGCTCAAGAAAGCCCTTGCCAATTCCAACAAATATCAAAATATCTATATCAGATTTATTAAGATTGGCATTTTTTAAAGCTTTATCAGTAACTTTGACAATATGATCAATTGGTTGTTCATTCTTATTGCAATCAAGCCAATATCTATTTCTTGCCCCTGATTTTTTTAATATGATGTTAATTTTTCTTAAAGATCTTCCTAAATCGCCAGTAAAAGTTGAGTTTGAATGAAATTTTATTAAATCAATAACTTCATCATTACTAACTTTTTTTGAAGGAAGGCTTAGAGCTGTGGTTTCAATTTTCATAAAATTTAGTATTTAAGTGTCTTTATTTATGGGGTTTTTTATAATTATATTATCAACCTCAACCTCACACGAATGTAAACATAACCTATCTCCCAAATTTTTATTTTCAACAATTTTACCACCATATTTTATATCATTTATAATTGGGTGCCCAATTTCTTTCATATGGACCCTTAATTGATGAGTTCTACCGGTAATTGGGAATAATTTTACCTTAGTATATTCCTTATATCTTTTTACTATTTCATATTTAGTGATAGCAGTTTTGCCACTTTCATAATCAGGGAAAACTTTTTCATTTTTATTAATTTCTTTTTTGGATAAAGGTATTATAATTTTACCCTCATCTTTCTTAACAACACCCTTAACAACAGCTATATATGTTTTATTAACTTTTCTAGCCTTAAAGCATTCAATCAAAAATTGAGCATATTTAGCATTCTTAGCAATAAGCAAAACTCCACTAGTATCTTTGTCTAATCTATGAACTAATTGCCATGATTTATTTTTTAAAAAATCATCAATTGATATTTTAACGCCACTACCCCCCTGACAAGCAATGCCTGAGGGCTTATCAATTGCAAGCATATTGTCATTTTCATATATGATCCAACTGTTAAATTTAGCTAATAATTCTTTTGATATTATTTTATTATTTTTTGCAATATTGCGCAATTTAAGATTGGTAAAAATTTCAATTTTATCGCCATTTTGCAATTTATAATCGAAATTAACCTTCTTTTCATTAACTAAAACTTTATTTAG
>JAHXBS010000023.1 GCA_020054685.1 Rickettsiales bacterium
TCTCCAGTAAAGATCAGATTTTCTTTAATAAATTTAATTTTTACTTTTTGAGATGTTAGTTGTTTTACTAATTTTCTTAAATCATCAAGATTTCTAGCTAATCTATCCATTGAGTGAATAATAATAACATCTCCATCTCTTGCGTAATTTAACATTGCTTCAAGTTGAGGACGAGCTGTATCTTTACCAGAAGCTTTTTCAATAAAACATTTATCTAATTTTATTCCTTCTAATTGTCTTTCAAAGTTTTGATCTAAAGAACTAACTCTAATATATCCTATTTTTTTGCCTGTCATAAAAAAGTTTATTTTTTCTTAGAATGTCAGAAAGAACTCTATGATATAAAAACAAATATGTCAATAAAAGAAAATATTGATACTATTCTGACGTAAAATTGATATTTTTTATATGTAATCTTAAAGTATGCTTTATAATGACAGAAAAGTAAAATATAAAATCAAACTTCGCTTCTTTATATCAGAGAAGTTAGCTACTATTTTAACCTCGAGCAGCGGGTCGTTGTCTTAATCCAGATGAAGATAGACTCAACAATCCTGACACTTCTAATGTTTGTGATGGCTCTTCTCTAGGAGGTGCAGATATCTTAATTTTTAACATGTTGTTAATAACATGTTTTATATCTATACCATTATCAGTCTTATATTGTTTTTTATATTCTTCATATTTTTTTTCATCATCATCACTAATATTATATTCTACTTTTGCTATTCTTAATATTTCTTTTCTTTCAATTACTTTAAATTGATCTGCAATAGAATCAGCATGATTTAATAAAAGAATGCTTTTAAAAGTCTTATTTTCGAATAATTGATTTAGATCTTTTTTTGTAAAAGAAGGTAAGGTGTTATCATTGGAAAAAGTTGTTAGATCATAAAAACTATTTCTCCAATTATCATCATAAGGATCCAAATAACTCTTTAGCCCTTCTTTTAATTTTTCTATTTCTGGTTTTTGTATTTCATCTAATTCTTTCTTAATTTTTCTTTTCATTTGTAAATCTAGAAATTGACGATCATTATCTCTCTTTAATATTGCTTGATTTGTGGATATTTCTTTAATAACTTTTTTTACATCATCTGAATATGTATCAAATGATGCGACATAAATTGTTCTAAAAAGATTTGTTTTTTCTTTATCTATAAAAACTGTTGAATCAGCTCCATAGTCAAATAATAATCTTACAATATTAGGATGACCCTTTTGTGCAGCAAGATGAAGAAGGGTATCGTAAATATTATTAGCCTTATCAACTTCAGCGCCATTATCAAGTAAGCATTTTACCATTTCTACACGTCCTATTTTTACAGCTCGTCTGAGATTATCTTTGACAAATATATGAGAATAAGCATAGTTTTTAAATAAGCTCTCTACTTTATCTAACTCACCTTTATACACAGCAATTATTAGATGATTTTTAACAATATCTCTATTCTCATAAATAATATCCTCATTAATATTAGCACCATTTTTAAGTAGAAATTCTACAACTTCTAAATGATCACGATATGCAGCACGCAACAGAGGGGTAACGCCACCTTGTTTAGTCATATTAATTTCAGCACCATTTTTAACTNAGTATTTTACTACTTCGAAATGACCATATTCTGCAGCACGACCCAGAGGAGTAAGTTTTTCATCACCTAAAGTCTTGTTAACATCAGCGCCGTGACTAAATAAGAGCTTAATTAGCTCTAAATTACCTTTTTTTGTAGCGTAATGCAAAGGATTATCACGTTCTACTATCCTATCAACTTCAGCACCATTTTGAAGTAAGAATTCTACAATTTTTAAATTACCTTCTTTTATAGCAAATAATAGTGGTGTATGACCCTTATAATTTAAACCATATTTCTCATCATTAATAATATGATTAATGCCATCACCACCACCATCTTTAATGGCTTTTTGTAGATTTTTTAAGTTGTTGTTTTTTATAGCATCAAAGATATTTTTACATGTTTTTTCCCAATATGAAATATCAGCCTTTTTATTATCAGCACAATTTTGACGAAAGAGTTCTGCTATTTGTGAATGATTTTTTTCTAAAGCAATATTTAAAGGAGTCTTGTAATGATTATTAGCGTTATCAATTTTAGCACCATTTTCAAGTAAGAGATTTACTACTTCTAGACGACCATTTTGTGCAGCAATATGTATAGGGGTAGTGCCATTATTATCAGCCTTATCAACTTCAGCACCATTTCCAACTAAGTACCCTATTACATCTAAATGACCTTTTAGTGCAGCAGTAATAAGAGGGGTAAAGCCAGATTCTCTAGCCTCATTAACATCGGCACCATTTTCAACTAAGCACTTTATTACATCTAAATGACCCTCATATGCAGCAAAAATAAGAGGGGTAGAGCCATATTCTCTATCCTCATTAACATCGGCACCATTTTCAATAGCTTTTTTTATTTGTTCTAAACTTTTATCCCTTATAGCATAAAATATATTTGTCATAGTGTTTTATAATATATTAACAAGAAGTTTTCTTAAATTACCCATTATCTTTTTTTAATAAGTAATATTATTATGAAACATAATATCATAAATTTTTAATAATGTCAAATTTGATTGTTATAGAATAAAGAAAGAACAGAATTATTTGCTTTAATTTAACATTCAAGATCTTCTAATACCAAGATTCATCTATAATACAACATAGTTAACATTGCAAATACTTCTAATAATCTCTGGATTTAAAGTTCTTACAAATTTACAAACTTGATTCTCCAGATCTGGCAAAGTCTTATAAATTTTATTTTTAATTGTATGATCTTTGATATATTGCCATAACTTTTCTATTGGATTGAGTTCTGGTGAATATGCTGGCTGAATCAAGATTCTAATATTTTCTGGATATTTAAGTTTATCAGACTTATGCCATCCTGCACCATCCATAACAATGAGTACTTTTCTTTGTTTAATTGTTTTAGAAAATTCTTTAAGGAAAATATTCATGCAATTAATGTTAACATTCGGAAGTAGAAGGGTAAACTCCTTACCTGTCTTTGGGTTAGCTGCTGAATATAGATAGAAATTTTTATAACCAAGTTTTATTTTAACTGGAGTCCTGATTCCAGTTCTAAACCATCCATGCCCTATCTTTGAGTGAGTTCCAAATCTAGATTCATCAAAGAACCATAATTCTTCATCTTTCTTTATTACATTTTGAAGATTTTTTTTTAAAGTTTTCAGATTCTTTCTTATCTTGTTTATAATGAGTTTGTCTCGGGGTAATATATGAGAATCCAACTAGCCTCATAGCTCTTCTGGCTGTTGATAGTGATATTTCAAGGCTGAACTTATCTTTTAGCTTCTGTACAACAGATTGCCTAGTAATATTGGGGTTTATCTTAATCCACTTTGCTATTTGCTCCTTGTGGTGAGACTTGAGCTTTATACCATCCTTATGCTTCGCAATATTAATTAAAGATGCAGCACCCATCCTTATTTAACTTATTAGCCCAGCGACATATGGATGTGCGATCAATATCGAGAACCTCCGATACCTTCTTAATTCCATGATTATGAGCTGCTATTATAGCTTTAAGTCTGTTGGCAATAACAGCTTGTTGCTTAAGTTTTAATAAGGCTAGCTTTGCTTTATCAGCTAAAGCTTTATCAATAATAGTTTTAGGCATGATTCAAAATTAATATTAGTAAGAAAATTAGCTAATATTACTGATTCATGGCTTTATTGTCAATGATTATGTTGTATTATAGATGAATTTTAGTATAATAGAGCTATATTATTTTTGTAAATTACTACTAGCAGGCATGATATTAATATTAGTTAGAGTTTCTATATTATCTATAGTGGTTATATTATTACAAAAATTACCATCTTTAGGCTTTTGATTTTTAAATATAAAAGAAGCTAATGCTATATTACCTTCTTTGTGACTAAATTGAAGCAATGATCGTGAACTACTCCCTTTAATTCTAAAAAATGTGAACTACCCCGCCCTCCCAGGCGAAACTTCCCCCTCTATTAGCTTAAGTTAGTTTGCTGTGTATTTCAGGCTATAGCTGAAACAGGGGCATTTTTTAGTTGATCCTGGTTCCCAAGCTCCAACAAGAGGTTATTACCTCTTTTTAATATATTATAGCTTGCATTCCTATCTGCATTTTCACAATAGTTGTAAGATTTGCATTTGAAAATAGATTGGCTTTCTCTATTTTCTTTGTAAATATATCCACATTGACTGGCAAGGGAAAATTGCGATCTGACCCTATAAGTTAAATTTATTAATTTAAGAGATTGATTTTTAAACAATTACATCATATGATGTATTTTTATGCGGGCCCGTACCTCAGCTGGATAGAGCAACAGCCTTCTAAGCTGTGGGTCAGAAGTTCGAATCTTCTCGGGCTCGCCATATATAAAAATATAGACCATATATGAATGTATAAGCATATCTTTGGTAATTTAGTAAATTTATAACGCTAATTAAAAACTAATAATTCAACTTATATTGGCCATTAAAATTGGCTCTTAAAAACCTTGCATATTTCTAGCTAAATGCCTATAGCAATCAAATTCATCATTTTTTACCGCGTTAAATTTATTATTTTCTACAAAATAATAATCAATAATCTCTTTAATCCTCTTTCTTGCATCTAGCACCATTTTATTTATTTGATCACTGCAATATGACTGAATATCATGATTTTTGATCGATAATTTCCAATATTTTAAATGACTAATATTGGATAAATTATTATCAATTGCAAGTAATGCAGAAATTACCAATTGAGGGTCCTTCAATGATAAAAAATCTTTTTTCGATGGAGTAATTCCAGTCTTATAATCAATAATTTCTATCGATGAATCTTGATTAATAATCATTCTATCTATCTTGCCATAGATTTTTTTACCAGAAATATCGGCTTCTAAATATTTTTCTAATAAATTTTTACAATTTTGATATTGCTGATTATTTAAAATAAAATTTTCATAAATTTTTTGAAATTTTGGCCACCAAATTATTAATGAATTATAATTTAAAAAATATTGTAGAAATATATCCTTAAATATTTCATTTTTTTTATTACCACCAATATAGACTTCAAAAACTTTATGGATAAAACTACCAAATTCAGAAAATGAAGGCTGATAATCAATCTTTGGCAATTCTTTTAATTTTAAGATTTTTTTTGCATATATGTAATAAGGATTTTTAATTAATTTTACAATTTCAGTTATTGAAATTTTATCAATATTTTGGCCATAAAGATAGCCATCATATTTAATATTGATTGAATTATAGTTATTATTATTTCTATATAGTCTTTTTTCTTTAATCATTGTAATGTCAATATTTAAAAATTGACAAAATAATTGAAATCTTAGCCAAAATTGCGACGCTAACTTAACTGCATTATCACTAGATTCGTGTCTTGATAAAATAACCTTTGGAGCTGATAAATAATGACAAAAATCAAAAGCATTTACACCAATTTGCCTGAGTGAATTTTCAATATTTAAAAATTTTCTAATTTTTTTTCCGAGCCAATTTTCTGATTCTCTAGCGGGAAATATAGCATCATTTAAAGCACATAATATTATAATATCGCAATTAATCATTCTGGCCTCAATTGGCGATAATAGCTGGATATTTAGATTTGAATTTGTTTTTTTGAAAAAACTATAATTTTTAGCAATATCATTAAAAATACTAACAAATTGATGATAGTCGCACTCCAAATTTGCTTGTTGATTAATTCTAGCAAAAAAATCAAAAATCTCATTTGCCGCCCAACTATTTGAAACTATATTTGACCAATTATCATCTGTTAAATTTTCAATGAGCTTAATCATCATATTAAAATGACTGGCTATTGAATTAATATTATTTTTAAATAAAGATAAATCATGATTAAAAGATTGCCAAAATTTTATTAATTCTATATCTTGCAACTCATCAACTTTTTTTTCTATTGCGCCGTAGGTTTTATCACTAAGTTGCTGACGCAAAACCTCTATCTCAAATTTTAAAATTAGATCCTCATCTTTGCTATATTTGCATAATATATTTTTGTTGACAGCTAAAAATAAGTTGGCATCAAATTCATTTATCAGAAATTCATTTATTAAATTAATAAATATCAAGAATTGATCTGAATTAATTGGGCTTGATATTGAATTATTATATCTAATTTGGCGCATATCTAATTGCCTAGCTAATATGTCGCAAAAATTATTATCACTAGATATTACCGCTATTTTTTTATCATTATTATTTGCTAAAATATTGCAAATTTGATAAGCTTCTTCATATTCATTGCTACCTTGAATTAGGGTAAAATTTTCTGTAATATCTTTTTTTAATTTATTTATTCTTTTGTCATTTTTAACTAATTGTAAATCATTAATATTTTGGCTCTTAATAAAAATATTATCGGTTAATAACTTTCTTATTTTGCAATATTTATGAGTTGAAGATTGATCTAAATTTATTATTTTATGATCTTTTGGTAAGTTTAGATTTTGTATTAATTTATTATTATAATATTGCGGATCACTTTCGTAACAATCTTTTATATCTAAATAATTATTTAAAATAACTACTCCATTTGCTTGATTACTAATCTGTGTAATAAAATTACGATTTATCTTTGATGAGGCAGTTGAACCTGCAATTATGAGTGGATTTGCCAAATTATGAGATCTAATTAGATCTATAATTTTTGTTATAATAAAATTACTTTTATCACTACTTAAAATTATTTTGTCTCTTAGCAAATTATTTCTTATCTTTATATAAAATTCTGTTAAAAAGCTTAATGTTAATTGACGATGGTTCGACAAATCTGAATCATCTATTTTACTAAAATCAATATCAGAAATTGACTCATTAGCAATATCATTGAAGAAATGGCGCAAATTTTTTGCAATTGAAACAGCCCTATCTAGATTATTGCTACATGCAAAAATTTTATTTTTGACCACAATTTCTGCTATATAAAAAATTTCTTCAACTTCGCTTAAAATTTTATATTGAAGATAATCCGCTATTGCTAAATTTATTTCCCTTCTAGCAATGCTTGTATTGGAATTAACAATCCAGAAATCATTGTAATTTATATCTGCAATAGTCTTTATTTGCGGCAGAAATATATTTGAATCATCTGCTGCAAAATAATTTTTTAAATCTCTGCATAATCTTTTGCTTGTTAGCAAAATTACCAAATCATTAATATTTTTGTAATTTTTATTAATAAATTTATGTAATTCGTGGCAATAATTCTGATATGAAGAAATATTGTAAATATTGTTAGCCATTAATAAGGTTTTTAGCTTATAAAATTAAAATTGACTTAATTTATCAGTAAATTAATTTAAAATATCATCTTTAACAAATTTATAAGCAGTTTTTAACTAAGTAAATGAAAATTTTAATCCTTGGAGCTGGCATTATTGGAGTTACATCCGCTTACTACTTAGCCAAAGAGGGTCATGAGGTTAGCGTTATTGATATTAATAATTCTCCAGGGCAAGGATGTTCTTATGCTAATGGTGCTCAATTAAGTTTTTGCCATATAGAGCCTTGGATTAATAGAGCTTCAATTTTTAACATCATTAAAAATATATTTTTTATCAATGGGTCAACTTCGATACATAATCTAACTGATAAAAATTTTCTTTTATGGCTATTGTCTTTTATAAGAAACTCAACAAATAAAAATGCTATTAGAAATAGTAAAAACTTATATAAAATATCATCATATAGTAGAGAGCTTTTTTTAAAAATTATCAATGAGGAAAAAATTGATTTTAGCTTTGCTAGTAGTGGCATCCTTCACTTTTTTAGAAGTGATAAGGAGCTGCAAAAAGCAATAATGTTTTATAAAAAAATTGGCATTTCTTTTGAATATGACATTTTAGATCGTAAACAAACTCTAATCAAAGAGCCTAGCCTTTCAAAAGTTGATAGCATTTCACCACTTGCTGGCTCATTATTTTTTAAAAATGATTATTCCGGCAATTGTGAATTATTCACACAAAATCTAGCAAAAATATGTCACGATAAATATAAGGTCAAATTTATATTTAATAATAAAATTCAAAATATCTTAACTAATAAGAAAAAAATAACAGGTGTTAATACTGATCTAGGTGTATTTTATGCTGATAATTACATTTATGCCCTTGGATATAGAGGCATAAATTTACTAAAAGGCATAGATATTAATCTAAAAATTAAAGCAATAAAAGGTTATAGCATATCATCAGATATTAGCAATATTAATAATTCTCCTAAAATTGCAATTTGCGATACTAAAAATCGAATTGTTTATAGCAAAATTAATA
Organism: Rickettsiales bacterium; assembly: GCA_020054685.1. Classification (GTDB taxonomy): domain Bacteria; phylum Pseudomonadota; class Alphaproteobacteria; order Rickettsiales; family UBA1997; genus UBA1997. Next base: position 8,342 of record JAHXBS010000023.1, read on the forward strand.
ATATATACAGAATGGCAGGGTTGGCAGAGATAAATAATTATAGCACTAATATTAACCCTACAAAAATAAGCCTTATTAATAAAATTGCCAGCGATTCATTTCAAAATATAGGTAAAATTAACAAGGATTCCTTCTGGTGTGCTCATAGACCGGTATCGCATAATTATTTACCAATAATTAAATGTGAAAATAAATATGGCAATCTTTATCTTAATACTGGCCATGGATCGCTTGGTTGGACTCTTAGTCTTGCTTCAGGAATGATACTTAATTTTTTAATTGCAAAAAAATTACCAGAAAGATTTGCTCTTCTACTAAAACCAAGCAATAATACCTTTTTAAATAAATAAAATGATGAAAATACTATTTGTTTGTACTGGCAATATATGTCGATCACCTACTGCCGAAGCAATTGCTCGCCATAAAGCTCATGTATATCAAGTTAGCGACAAATTTATCTTCGACTCTGCTGGTATTAATAGTAGACATTCTGGCAAATCTCCTGATCCAAGAGCTGTAGCTACAGGAAGTAAATATTGCATTTCATTTGACGGAATAAAGGCTAGACAATTGCAACAAGAAGATTTTGCAAATTTTGATCTTATATTAACTATGGATCATGGTCACTATACCTCTGCCATGGAGCTATGTCCTGAAGAATATAAAAATAAAGTTCATCTTTTGCTACAATATTGCAATGTTGAAAATAGCTGGGATGACGAAGTATTTGACCCATATTATCGTTCTAATAGTGGCTTTGATGAAGTATTTGTTATGATAGATCAAGCTATTAAAAATCTATTTGAGCAAGAAAGAGAAAAGGAATCATTTTAGACCAAGCATATCCACAAAGATTTAATTATCTTAATTTCTTTGCGCTTGATTATTTACTACAATTTCAAAAAAATATAGACTCATATCTAAGAATCACAAATATTAGCGCCCTTAATTTATAAAAACTAAAAAACCTATAGATACTATCTATTATTAATTTTAACAAAGTCTCTATTTTTATGCCCCATGTAGAGCTGCCTTGGGCGTCCAATTTTAAATTTTGGATCTTCTATCATCTCTTTCCATTGACATATCCAGCCAGCGGATCTAGCTATAGCAAAAATTACTGTGAATAAATTTGAAGGTATTCCCAAAGCTTTATATATTATACCCGAATAAAAATCAACATTAGGAAATAATTTTCTATCTATAAAATATTTATCATTTAAGGCAATTTTTTCTAATTCAATTGCAATATTTAGCAAAGGATCGTTTTTAACCCCTAATTCAGATAATACTTCGTGACATGCTTTTTTCAAAACAGCAGCTCTTGGGTCATAATTTTTATATACTCTGTGACCAAATCCCATTAATCTGAATGAATCATTCTTATCTTTTGCCTTTTTAATAAAATCAGGAATATTTTTAATTGAACCAATTTCTTGTAGCATTTCAATGACCTCTTCATTGGCACCACCATGTGCTGGACCCCATAATGATGATATGCCAGCTCCAATACAGGCAAATGGATTAGCTCCAGAAGATCCAGCAAGCCTAACTGTTGATGTAGAGGCATTTTGTTCATGATCAGCATGTAAAATAAAAATCATTTCCACTGCCTTTGCTATTACTGGGCTAACTTTATATTTTTCAAGAGGTGTTGCAAATAACATGTGTAAGAAATTTTCAGCAAATCCCAGCTCTGATTTTGGATATATAATTGGCTCTCCTATCGAATATTTATAAGCCATTGCAGCAAGGGAAGGCATTTTAGCAATAATTTGATATACCACATCAAGTCGCCCTTTTTGGCAAGTAATATCCATAGAGTCATGATAAAATGCCGATAAAGATGCAACCGCACCAACCATAATCGCCATAGGATGAGCTTTACGCGGAAATCCACGATATAAAATTGCAATCTGCTCATGAACTAGCATATTATTTTTGATATTTTTCTCAAAATCTGCAAAATCACTCTTATTAGGCAACTCTCTATTAAGCAATAAATATGCCACTTCTAAATAGTTACAATTTGCTGCTAAATCTTCAATTGCGTATCCAGCGTGACTTAATATACCCTTCTCACCATCAATATATGTAATTTTTGACTCACATGAGGCTGTTGCCAAATAACCTGGATCATATGTAAACATGCCACTTTCTTTGTAAAGCGAAGTAATATCAATTACATCTTGTCCTTGCGATGCTTGATAAATTGGCAAATTTATTTCTTTACCATTAGGTAATTTTATTGAAGCGTTATTTGACTTTGTCATATTTTACAATTATAATTGTTTAATCTTAATAATTTTATTATTAAATGGCGATAAATAAAGATAAAGATATAAATTAAAAAAATGTATAATCTTGGATTTAACAAAGATAAATCTAAAATAACAGTCATAGTTGCCATGTCTGGAGGCGTTGACTCCTCTGTTGTTGCATGCAAACTACAAGAAGAAGGATATAACGTTATTGGCATTACTTTACAACTATATGATATGGGCTCAATTAGTAAGAAAAAAAATAGCTGCTGCGCTGGAATAGATGTTTATGATGCCAAAAAAGTTGCTGCTAAATATAATTTTCCTCACTATATCATTAATTATCAGAGCAATTTTAAAAATGAAGTTATTGATGATTTTGTTGAATCATATATTAATGGCCAAACACCAATTCCTTGCGTTAAATGCAACCAATCAGTTAAATTTAGAGACCTACTTAAAGTTGCCAAAGATCTAGGGGCAGATTGCTTAGCTACTGGCCATTACATTAAACAAGTTAAAAATAATAATAATATATTTGAACTTCATAGAGCCCTTGATAATAATAAAGATCAAAGCTATTTTCTATTTGCTACAACATATGAACAACTAACCTATCTTAGATTTCCCTTGGGAAATAATGATAAAGAATATACTAGAAAAGAAGCGGCAAGATTAGGTCTTGAAATTGCTTCAAAACCCGACTCGCAAGATATTTGCTTTGTTCCAAATGGTGATTATGCTAGTGTTATTAAAAAATATCGACCCCAATCATTCAAAAAAGGAGATATTTTACATATAGAATCCAAAAAGAAATTAGGTCAACATCAAGGCATAATTAATTATACTTTGGGCCAAAGGAGAAAAATTGGCATATCTTCGCCAAGCCCATTATATGTGGTAAAAATTGACTCTAATCAAAATATAATTTATGTTGGAGAAGAAAAATTTCTTCATAGTCAAAATTTTAAAATCAGAGATATAAACTGGCTGGCAATCGATATTAAGGACAAAATCATCAAAGCTAGTGTTAAACTTCGCTCATCTCAAGAGCCGCAACCAGCAAAAATAACCATTAATAATGATAATAGCGCTGATATTATCATGAAATCAATGACAAAAGCCATTACACCTGGTCAAGCATGTGTAATATATAGCGACCAAAGAATGTTAGGTGGTGGCTGGATTATATAATCAACTATAATTAAACCAAAATCATAAACTATTGACATTAATCAATTAATTTGTAATCTTGGCATAAATTTTTTTAAATTTAATCAGTTAAAAAATGTCACAAGATTATGATTTGATCGTTATTGGCGGCGGTCCTGGTGGTTATGTTGCAGCAATTAGAGCTGCCCAATTAGGAATGAAAGTTGCCTGCGTTGAAAAAAGAAAATCCCTTGGCGGTACCTGTTTAAATGTTGGGTGCATACCTTCAAAAGCAATGCTTGAAACTTCGCATAAATTTCACGATGCTAATCACAATTTTAAAGATTTAGGCATCGATATTTCAAAGCCTAAAATTGATGTTAAAAAATTAGTAAAAAACAAAAATGATATTATATCTGGACTAACCCAGGGTATTGCAGGGTTGTTTAAAAAAAATAAAATAGAACATATTATTGGTCATGCAAAATTTATCGATCAAAATAATATTGAAGTTACTAATGACAAAAAATCTAATAAAATTTCAGCAAAAAATTTCATAATTGCCACAGGATCAGTTGTAACAAATCTAGGCAATGTTGAAATTGACGAAAAAACAATTATATCTTCTACTGGCGCATTAGACTTGCCTAAAGTTCCTAAAGAAATGATTATTATAGGTGCTGGAGTTATTGGTCTTGAACTTGGATCTGTGTGGAGCAGGTTTGGCAGTGATGTTGAAGTTATCGAATATCTTGATAAAATCACACCTTCTATGGATAATGAAATATCGCGCAATTTCCAGAAAATCCTAGAAAAGCAAGGCATCAAATTCAGGCTTTCAACAAAAGTTTTAGATGTTGCTAAAACAAAATCTGGAGCCGAAATCACCATTGAAAATGTTAAAGATTCTAAAAAAACCAAATTATCAGCAGATATTGTTCTGATTGCCATTGGCAGAAGGCCAAATACTGAAAATCTTGGCTTAGAAAATATTGGCGTCAAAATAAATGAGCGTGGTTTTATAGAAAATAACCACCTTAAAACAAATATAGATAATATATTCGCTATTGGCGATGTTACAACTGGCCCTATGCTTGCTCATAAAGCTGAAGATGAAGGTGTTGCGGCGGCAGAAATAATCGCTGGTCAAGCTGGTCACGTAAATTACGAAGTAATACCAAATGTAATATACACCCATCCTGAAGTTGCATCTGTTGGCAAAACTGAAGAGGAACTTAAAAATGCTAATATTTCATATAAGGTTGGTAAATTTTCAATGATAGCTAATTCTAGAGCAAGAGCAACCTATGATGATCAAGGCTTTGTAAAAATTCTATCCGATGCAAAAAGCGATAAAATTCTAGGTGTTCATATTATTGCCAGAGAGGCTGGTAACACAATTCATGAAGCTGTAATAGCCATGGAATTTGGTGGAAGCGCTGAAGATGTTGCAAGATCCTGCCATGCACATCCAACATATAATGAAGCTGTTAAGGAAGCGGCTATGGCAGTTGACAAAAGACAAATTCACAGCTAATGTCAAGCAAAATAGATAAATCAAAGCTACCTTCTCGTTATGTAACTCACAGTCATGGCTGCGAGGCTAGAAAAACAATGCTTTACAACATTAAAACTGATCTTTACCCAACGGGTCTTAGCGATAGTGATCTTGACAAACCAATAATTGGCGTTGTAACAGCATGGAACGAAGCTGCACCTTGCAATATTGCTCTTCAAAGACAGGCGCAGCCCGCTAAAAAAGGTGTCAAAGAAGCAGGTGGTACTCCTCGAGAATTTACCACTATTACCGTTACTGACGGTATTGCTAATGGCCATCAAGGCATGAAATCCTCTCTTGCATCACGCGAAGTTATTGCCGATTCTGTTGAATTAACAGTTAGGGGTCATTGTTATGACGCATTAGTCGCAATTGCCGGCTGCGACAAATCTCTTCCTGCTATGATGATGGCAATGTGTCGCCTAGATATTGCTAGTGTATTTATGTATGGCGGGTCAATCTTGCCTGGCAGATTTCAGGGAAGGGACGTAACTATTGTTGATGTTTTTGAAGGTGTCGGTCAAAAAGATGCTGGCAAAATGACAGCATATGACTTGCATTTATTATCTAAAGCTGCGTGCCCTAGTGCAGGCGCATGTGGTGGCCAATTTACTGCAAATACCATGGCCTGTGTCAGTGAAGCAATTGGGTTGGCACTTCCTGGATCATCTGGCGCTCCTGCACCTTATGAATCTCGTGATCAATATGCCTATATTTCTGGGAGAGCAGTTGTTGATTTAATAAGAAATAAAATTACTGCCAGAGATATTGTTACTAAAAAAGCTCTTGAAAATGCCGCAACAATTGTAGCTGCTACTGGTGGATCAACAAACGCTGCGCTTCATCTTCCAGCCATTGCTAATGAATGTGGCATTGATTTTGACTTATTTGATATTGGTAAAATATTCAAAAAAACACCCTATATTACCGATATGAAACCAGGAGGCAAATATGTTGCCAAAGATTTATATGAAGCAGGAGGAGTGCAAATGGTTCTTAAAGTTCTTTATGAAGAAGGATTTATTCATGGTGACTGCCTTACTGTAACTGGTAAAACAATGGCAGAAAATTTAAAAAATGTTGAATTTAACAAAAATCAAGATGTTGTGTACCATCCAAAAGCTCCTTTATCTAAATCTGGTGGCGTTGTTACATTAAAAGGCAATCTTGCTCCTGATGGCGCAATTGTCAAGGTTGCTGGCATGTCTAAAGATAAGTTAACTTTTAGCGGTATTGCAAGATGCTTTGACTGCGAAGAAGACTGCTTTAAAGCTGTTGAAAATAAGGATTACAAAATTGGCGATGTCTTGGTTATTCGCTATGAAGGGCCAAAAGGAGGTCCTGGCATGAGAGAGATGCTTGCAACAACTGCTGCTATATATGGTCAAGGCATGGGAGATAAGGTGGCACTTATCACTGATGGTAGATTTTCAGGAGGAACTAGAGGATTTTGCATTGGTCATGTCAGTCCAGAAGCCTATGATGGCGGCATGATAGCCTTACTCAAAGATGGCGATAAAATTAAAATCGATGCCATTAATGGTCAAATATCAGTTGATATAAGCGCCAAAGAAGTAATGGAACGCAAAAAAAACTGGCAACCAATTAAAAACCAATATCAAAGCGGTACCTTATGGAAATTTGCACAAACAGTAGGATCAGCAAGATATGGAGCAGTCACACATGGCGGAGCTAAATCTGAAGTAAAATCATACAAAGATATATAATAGCTTAAATATAACAATTTGATATTTGATTAGTTAACTCATTAATTAAATCAAAATACATTTCTTTATCTGGTTTTTTACCAAAGCCAAGTGGGTCTATTATCTTTACTGGAATTTGATAATTTTTTGCTAATTGATCAATAATTTTATTAGTAAAATTATTTTCACTTAAAACACATCTGATATCTTTATTGCTAATATCTCTATCTATATCAATTACATCTTTGGCGCTTAGAATTTCTTTAGGGCTTTTTGATATATAATTTATTTTCTTTAAATTATATGATTTAGCGTAATATCGATAGGCATCGTGAAAAAATAATATTTCTATATTAGCAATATTGGCTAGCTTTTTTTTCACTTTTTTATCTAATATTTCTAGCCTATTTATTAAATCCTTGCTGTTTTTACTATATAATAACTTATTATGTGGATATTGATTTATTAATATTTCTGTGAAATTTTTCACAAATTTTATCATTAACTTAACATCAAGCCAAATATGATAATCATAACCACTATGATTATGGTTATTATTAGTTAATTTTATTAATTCAATATTAGCAATTTCAATAATAGAATATGACTTTTGATATATATTAGAGTTTTTAAAAATATTACTTAAGAAAGTCTCGTAATTACTATCAATATATATAATTAATTCAGCTAAATTAGCTTTTTTAATATCTGAGGGCTTTATAATATAATCATGAGGAGTGCTATTATCATTTACAATTATTTTTATATTCTTATTATTGGTAATATTGGCTATTAATGAATATATTGGCTTAATTGTAGATAATATATTGCCTTGCTCACTAGCATTTGCGTAGTTAAAGTTAAGTGGCAGAGCTATGAAGAATATTGCTAATAATTTGACTAAATTCATATTTAAATAATTATGTTGATCAATATAAACAATTTAAGCGTCAAACGTCAAGGAAAAAAAATCCTAGATAATATTAATCTAAAAATTGATAAAAGCGACTTTACTACAATTATTGGGCCAAATGGTGCTGGCAAATCAATGCTTGTTAAGACTATAATTGGAGTTGTCAATGCTAATAGCGGATCAATTAGAAAAGCTCCTAATTTAAAAATTGGCTATTTGCCACAAAAATTCAATATTGATTCTTATTTGCCAATTTCTGCTAAAAGATTTTTAAGCCTGGGTTTTTTAAGCCCCAAATCTTCAATTTTAGATTTAGACAATATTATCAATGAATGTAAGATTGCTAAAATTATCGATAAGCAAATAAGATCATTGTCAGGTGGCGAGTTACAAAGGGTTTTACTTGCTTTTAGCTTGCTTAATGATCCAGATTTATTAATTCTAGATGAGCCGGTACAAAATCTTGATATTTCAGGTCAGTTAGAATTTTACAAATTATTAAATAAAATTTATCAAAAACGTAAATTAAGTATCTTGATGATTTCGCATGATTTGCACATGGTTATGGCCTCAACCAAAAAAGTTATTTGCCTTTACAATAAAATATGCTGCCATGGCAAAGCAGATATTATAGCAAATGACCCTGAATTTAAATCAATTTTTGGTCATGATATGTCTGAGATGATGGCAATTTATCAACATTCTCACAATAAAAAATGAATATAATATTTGAGCCTTTCATATTTAAAGCATTGATCGCTGGAATTATTATTGCAATTTTGGCTGGAACTATTGGTTGCTTTATTGTATGGAAAAAAATGGCCTATTTTGGTGACTCTCTTGCTCATAGCTCTCTTCTTGGTATTGCTTTTGGGATTATGCTTGGCATTAATCTAAATTTTGCAACATTAATTTCATGCCTATTATTTGGAGTTATTCTAGCTTATATGCAGCAAAAAAGAACCTTAGCTACCGACACTTTACTTGGAATATTGGCTCATAGCTCGTTATCAATTGGTATAATTGCCATAAGCATAATGAATGCTAATTTTGATTTGCACAATTATCTCTTTGGAGATATTCTTACCGTTTCTACACAAGAAATATTATGGATTTTAAGCACCTCTATAATTATTTTAATCATCTTATATTTAAATTGGCCTAAATTACTATTAATGACAATAGACAGAGATATTGCAAAAGTAAAAGGTATAAATACCTCAATATTAGATATTATTTTAATATTTATGATAACTCTAATTGTTGCTTCATCAATTAAAATATTTGGAATATTGCTAATTTCTTCAATGCTGATAATACCAGCTGCAACTGCTAAACAAATTGCTAAATCACCAGAAAAAATGGCCTTTTTAGCCGCATTATTTGGAATTATTTCAGTGTTAATTGGCATTATAATTTCAGTTATCATTGATGCGCCAACCGGTCCAACTATAGTTGCAACATCATCATTATTATTTTTTGTAATTAATAAATTTGCTAATTAGTCATTGTATTTTGATTAATTGAAATTAAAGTAACATATATGTTTCCTTGCTCTTCTTGCAGGCGCAACTATTTTATTCTTAACTATCTTTAGTATTTTTAAGAATCATTTATGGAGAGATGGCCGAGCGGTCAATGGCAGCAGACTGTAAATCTGCCCGCGTTAGCGTACGCAGGTTCGAATCCTGCTCTCTCCACCATTCACAAATTTTATTTATTGTAATTTCTTTTCAATTGGTTGATAAAAAATTTAAACTCAATTCTAAATTCTCACCAGCTGGTGATCAAGTTCAGGCAATTTCAAAATTAATTAACGGCCTTAATAATGGCGATAAAGATCAGTCATTACTTGGTATTACTGGCTCTGGTAAAACATTTACCATGGCCAATATCATTGCCAAAACTCAACGTCCAGCAATGATCATGGCTCACAATAAGACCCTAGCAGCCCAAATATATGGGGAGATGAAAGAGTTTTTTCCAGATAATGATATTGGCTATTTTGTATCTTTTTACGATTATTATCAGCCAGAAGCATATGTGGCAAAAACCGATACCTACATAGAAAAAGATAGCTCAATAAATGATCAAATCGACAGATTAAGACATAGCGCCACTAGATCCCTTCTTGAAAGCAGAGATTCAATTGTTGTAGCCTCTGTATCTTGTATATATGGCATTGGTTCACCAGAATTTTACAGTGATATGGTTCTTAGGGTTAAAGTTGGCGAAAATGTTAATCAGCAAAAATTCTTACTAAGATTAACCGATCTTCAATATCAAAGAAATGATATAAATTTTGAAAGATGCAATTTCCGCGTAAGAGGAGACGCCCTAGATATTTATGCCTCTCATATGGAAGATAGAGCCTATAGAATTAACTTTTTTGGCGATGAAATTGAAGAAATATTAGAATTTGACCCGCTAACCGGTGAAAATTTTAATAACTTAAATGAAGTAGCAATATATCCATCATCGCATTATGTAACTCCTAAAGAAAATGTTCACCTTGCAATTAAAGCAATTAAATCAGATTTAAAGAGCATCTAGAATTTCTTGAATCTAATAATAAAATTGTTGAAGCTCAAAGATTAAATCAAAGAACAATTTACGACCTTGAAATGCTGCAAACAACAGGAACATGTAAAGGAATTGAAAATTATTCTCGCTATTTAACAGCAAGGTCAAAAGGAGCGCCGCCTCCAACTCTTTTTGAGTATCTACCTCAAGATGCATTATTATTTATTGATGAAAGCCATGTATCAATTCCACAAATTAATGGCATGTATCGCGGCGATTTAGCTCGCAAATCTACATTGGTTGAGCATGGTTTTAGACTTCCTAGCGCATTAGATAATAGACCATTAAAATTTGAAGAATGGCAAAAATTTAAACCCCAAACCATATATGTTTCTGCAACTCCTGGAAATTATGAAAAAGAAAATTCAACCCAAATTGTTGAGCAAGTTATCAGGCCAACTGGATTATTAGATCCAATATGTGAAATTAGGCCAATAAAAAATCAGGTCCAAAATTTGCTACAAGAAGTTAAAGAAACAACTGAAAAGGGTTTTAGAACTTTGGTTACAACTCTAACTAAGAAAATGGCCGAAGATTTATGCGACTATTTTAACGATATGAATATTAAGGTTGTTTATATTCATTCCGATGTTGATACCCTAGATAGAATCGAAATAATTCAAGATTTAAGAATAGGAAAATATGATTGCCTGATAGGGGTTAATCTTCTTAGAGAGGGTCTTGATATACCAGAATGCGCCCTTGTTGCAATTCTTGATGCAGATAAAGAAGGATTTCTAAGGAATGAAACATCCCTAATTCAAACCATAGGCAGGGCAGCAAGAAATTCTGAGAGCAAGGTAATATTATATGCTGATATAGAAACTAAATCAATTAGGTCTGCAATTAATGAAAATAACAGAAGAAGAGACTTGCAAATAAAACATAATAAAAAACATAACATCACCCCAAAAACAACATTTAAAAAGATTGGCTCAGCACTTGAAAACCTCTATAAAAAATCAAATGAAAATGATAATAGCAAAAATAAATCAATACCAAGCGATTCAGAAATCGAGCAATTAAAAAAACAAATGCTAGAAGCAGCAGCCGATCTTGATTTTGAAAAAGCAGCCAAAATTAGAGATCAATTAAAACAATTTGATAAGCTGAAATTATTATCATAGCCACTTGAGTTTAGACGCTAATTTTCTATAAACTATCTCTAATATTAATTACCATTTTTCTCGACTTTAATTTATACAAATCCCAATTATTATTCTATATACCGAACTTTCACCCCAAAAACCCCATTTACCCACGCAAACACTACAATCAACACTTTTTCACACCCATTTTGTTGTGACTGTTTATATACATTAAACCTTGACATATATGTTATTTAGCCTAAACTAGCTTATATCAGTTAGTTGTGTTTACTATATATAACAATCCCATGTATATCAGACGTAATGTTTCCAGAAAGACTAATGGCAAGGATTATGTAGGTTATTTCTTAGTCGAAGGCTATAGAGATAAAAAAACAGGAAATGTTAAACAAAAAATTCTAGCAAATCTGAGCCATCTGCCAGAAAAAACCATATTAATGGTTAAAGATTCCTTAAAAGGAAACACCCCGATATCAAAAACCAAACTAGAAGATCTAGAAGTATTATCCACCAAACAATGTGGTAACATCAAAATCTTCTCCAAACTCTATGATCAATATTTCGGCAAATACTTCACTGACAAGAATTACAACAACGCCCTAAGGGCAATAGCAATAAACAAGATCTTCGATCCTAAAAGCAAAAACAGCATTAATAATTGGCTTAATGAAGTAGATATGAGCTATAAGATAATCAATAAGAACGATCTCTATGATTGTCTAGATTATCTAGAGTTAGAACAGCCCAAAATAGAAAAAAGACTATCTAAGCAAAATCAAGATAAGAATCAGCAAAACAAAGAAAGTAACAACATTCTCCTCTATGATATAACCTCAACTTACTTTGAGGGCAAAGGAGCAGAGCAGATATGTAAATATGGCTATAGCAGAGATCATAGATCTGACAGAATTCAGGTAAATATCGGACTAATAGCAAATTCTGATGGTACTCCAATCTCAGTAGAGATAATAGCCGGAAATATCACCGACAAACAAACCCTTCAATCTCAAATGGATAAAATAAAGGATAAATTCAACATCAAAGATTTAACCTTCATCTTCGACAGAGAGATGAAGAGTAAAGTTAATCTAGAATATCTACAAGAAGCTGGATATGATTACATTACAGCCTTATCTCATAGTGAATTAAAGAAGAAAGCTGAAGCAAACAATAATATTCAGATGAGTCTTTTTGATAAAGATGATTTAGCTTCTTTTGAAGTAGACGATAAATATTATTCTTTAGTCCACAACCCTCTCAAAGCTCATAAAGATAAAAATGATAGATTAAAGCTTATTGAGAAAACAGAAGAGAAAATAAAGAAGATTCGGGAATTAAAGAGAGATTATTCACCTACTCAGATTCAGGATAAAATAAGTAAAATCATCAATAGATACAAGTGTGAGAAATATATAAATTACAATATTAAGGAAGTGGAAAAAGAAGTGGAAATCAAGAAAGAAAAACTTACCAAGATCTGTGGACAAGTAGAATACACAAAAAACACCAATAATACCAATTCCCATCTTTAATACTATATATAACTAACCCCACAAACACTCTTAATAATCTCAGAGTTTAAAGTTCTGACAAACTTGCAAACTTTATTCTCCAATTCTGGCAAAGTCTTATAAACCCTATTCTTAATTGTATGATCTTTGATATATTGCCAAAGCTTCTCTATTGGATTCAGCTCTGGTGAGTATGGAGGCTGGATAATGATTCTGATATTCTTTGGATATTTA
>JAHXBS010000022.1 GCA_020054685.1 Rickettsiales bacterium
TTTATAAGTTTAACTTAACCATCGTAATTTTCTAACATACATTCGAGTTAATTTATACTAATTGATTATATATACTATAAAATTTTTATTATAAATAATAGATTAAAATATAATTATTCTCATTATACTACATTATTGCTAGAATATTGCTTGAGAATTAATAAATATACAAGCCTATTAATAACTATTTTACATAATATATATTATGTGAGAAAAAGGAAGGGTAGTTTGTGTCACAATACTTATGATGTATATATAAAAAATTAATATATAAGTAATAAATATTAACCTATTATCTTCAATAATATAATATCTTCGAGTAATATTAATAATTTTTTTAATAGTAGATTTAGCTTTCTAGATTTTTAGATTTTTTAAATATTATTGTTCACTTTCATATATTACTCATTAAATCATAACTATATGCTATATATGATTAATTTTAACATATTTAAGATTTAAGCTAAAATTATATGACTTTATTCTATATTTGGTGATATATAAAGGCTCGCACTTCCAATAAAATCACTACAATTGACTTTGGTAATGCATCATTGCAAGGAATATATAGTATAATGACTGGAATTTAACAAAAGCTGGTATGATTTACTATCATAATCATATCATTGCTTTCATAACATTCCCAAGATCTAATATATAAATATGACTATTTATTCAAAAATTGAAAAATCTTTTACTGGAAAGTAATTACGCTCTGGCTTTATTTCAACGCCCAATTTCTTCTTTCTTCTTCTGCGTCTGTCTCTTTTGACTTTTCTAACCTTGCCTGAATCTAATATTAATCTTGATTCAATATGATTATTAATTGTAGAAATAAATTCTGCATGATTATTAGTAAAGAAATGATCATCATTTTCAATTACCTTATATATAATTTCTGCCTCATTTCTAGCGGATAATTTATCTGCTAATTTAGCTGAGTCAGATTCTTTAGTTATCTCGTCATTTTCACCCTGTATGATAAGGCCTGTTGAAGAACATGGAACAATAAAACTAAAATCATATTTAGTAACTGGTGGTGCAATTAATATATAATTTTCAAGTTCTGGTCTTCTCATTACTGCTTGAAGTGCAATCCAAGCTCCAAAAGAAAAGCCCGAAATCCAAAATTCTGTAGCTTCCAGATTCTGATCATGAAGCCAATTAAGAGCTGCTGTAGCATCAAGTAATTCGCCTTCACCATTATCAAATTTACCTTCTGATCTTCCAACACCTCTAAAATTTATTCTTAATGTGGTAAAGTTATTAGATATAAAAGTTTTATATGTATTATATACAACCTTACTATTCATAGTACCACCATGTAATGGATGAGGATGTAAAACTAAAGCAACTGGAGCTTTGGCATTTGGATTTCTATGATATCTGCCTTCTAATCTTCCAGCACTACCATTTATAACAACCTCAGGCATTATGATTATAATTTAAGATTAGATTATATTAAATTTGATCAAAAGGAAGAGGTTTTCCTGATTCATCAATAATTAAATCTCCAGAAGAAGAATTTTTAGCAGCCATATATTTGCCATGACCGGCATGAACGCCATAATAATAGACTGCATTTGTTTCTATTTCTAGATTTTTTGATTTATCAAAATATGTCTTTTTTTTGACACCTTTTGCCCTATTCTTAGGATTATTCTTTGTTCCCATAATAACTAATAAAAAATATAATAAATCGGGAGCCACCACCGCGCAAACCCAAGCGCGTGTATTATATTTGTTTAAAACTTTTTTATTCTAATACACTCCCGATAGTATAACAACTTAACTTATTTATTTTGTTTTTCAAGAAATAATATATAAAATAATAATTATTTAAAGTTAATTGAATTTTAATATTATCAGATTAAAAAAGAAATATTATCAATTTTTTATTACTATATGAAATTACTTAAAATATTTATTATATCTTCTATATTTATTCTTGGATCATGTAATAGTTCTTTAAAAGACAAAATTAATAATTCATCTAGCTCTTCATTTAATTTTAGTGATAGTAATTCATTTATATATTTTGATTTTGATAGCTATTTTATTAAAACATCTTCTAAGAAATTTATTCTTGATAATGTTGTTAAATCTCTAAAAAATAATGCTAAAATTTCTATTATCATTCAAGCACACACTGATGAAATAGGGACTAGGTCATATAATTATAAATTAGGAAAGAAACGCGCTAATTCTATTAAAAATTATCTAATAGATAATAATATTAAATCCTCTAGAATTAAGATTGTTAGCTATGGAGAAACAAGACCAGTAGATAGATCTAGCAATAAAAAGGCTTGGAAACAAAATAGAAGAGCTGTAATTATTTTTAAATAATTTAAATTGCAGTTAATTTTACTTTGCATTTATAGATCATCCTAATATTTTATATCCCCTGCCTATTTTTTTTGTTTTGTTTGCTATTTGATAAACATATTTATTTGCGATTTTTATAGATTTTAGTAAATCAATTGAATTTGCAATATTACATGTAATAGCAGTTGATAATGTGCACCCAGTTCCTCTAAAATCTTTTACCAATTTTTTGTTAGAGATTATATATTTATTGTTATTTTCATCAAAAAGGAAGTTTGATATTTTATTTTCATTATTCTTTAAATGACCCCCTGTAATTAATATATTTTTTGCTCCAATTTTTCTAAGAGATAATACTGCTTTATCAATATCATTTATTGATGAAATTTTAAAATTAGTAATTTTTTCTACTTCACTAATATTTGGCGTTATTAAATAGCAAATCTTTATGATTTTTTTAGTGAATTGCTCTACTGCACTATTATTTGCTAGTATGACATTGGATGTTGATCTTATTATGGGATCAAATATAATTTTTATATTTAGATTTTTAAGTTTTTTATATATAATATCTGCTATTTCTTTATTTGGAATCATGCCAATTTTAATTGCATCAAATTTTATATCGCTAAATAGGATATCTATTTGTTTTGAAAAGAATAATGGATCTGCATTTTGTATTGTTGATATTTCACTACTATTTTGTGCGGTAAGTGCAGTAATTGCAGTTGCACAATAGGTATTAAATCTGTTTGCTGTTCTAATATCTGCTTGTATTCCAGCTATTGAACTACTATCTGATCCAGCAATTGATAATATTTGATGCATTATATTGAATAAACTTCAATACCATTTATAATGGTTTTAATTGCCCTGCCCTTAACCTTATAATTATCGAAAGGAGAGTTTTTAGATTTGGAATAGAATTTATCAGTTTTTATTATCCACTCATGATTAATATCAATAAGTGTTAGATCTGCCCTACTTCCTTTTTTAATTTGACCACCTTCATAATTGAGTAATTTTGCTGGATTACATGTCATTTTAGCTAATATATCAATTATATCCATATTATAATCATGATATAATTTAAGTGATAATGGTAACATTGTTTCAACACCAACTATGCCAAAAGCAGCATTTGATAAATCTTGATTTTTACTCTCTATGTCATGAGGTGCATGATCTGTAGTTATTATGTCAATTAGATTTGTTCTTAAGCCTTCAATAATAGCGATCCTATCTTCGTTTGATCTTAATGGAGGGTTCATTTTTGCATTACTATTAGATATTAATATTTGATCATCAGTTAATAAAAAATGATGCGGGCATGCCTCGACTGTTGCATTGAGATTTTTATCTTTCGCTCTAAATATTGCATTAAGAGCCTCTTTTGTTGATACATGTAAGAGGTGATATCTTGATTTTGTTGCCTCTAAAATCGCAATATCTCTTTCAACGATTACAGATTCTGAAATATTAGGAATACCTCTTACATTTAATTTTTTTGATATAGGGCCTTCATTAATACAACCCTTATTGCTAAGGTTTAAATCTTCAGCATGTTGTATAATTGCAAGATTAAATTCCTTGGCTTTTTCAAATGCAAGTCTCATAATTTGAGCATTCATAACTGGTAAGCCATCATCAGTAAAGCCAACCGCACCTTCTCTTGCAAGTGATTTAAAATTAGTTAACTCCTCTCCTTTCATTTCTTTTGTGATACAAGCATATGATAATATATTGCAATAAGCATCTTTTTTAGCCTTTTCGTTAATATATTTAAGAGTTTCAATATTATCTATATTTGGTGATGTGTTTGGCTGGCAAACTACTGTTGTAATTCCACCTGCAACAGCAGATCTTGATCCTGTTGTAAGATCTTCTTTATGAGTTTGTCCAGGATCTCTAAAATGTACCTGAGCATCAATTAATCCGGGACATAATATGTTATTTTGACAATCAATTACTTCAGCATCTATAGATGTAAGGTCAGGGCCAAAATCAGCGATCCTACTACCAATTGTAAGTAAATTGCCATATTTTTTGTATCTTGTCTTAGGGTCAATTATTAGAGCATTTATATAGAGTTTTTTGACATTATCTGTGATATTTTTAGATAAATTAAAATTTGACATAATTATTCCCATTCAATTGTCCCTGGTGGTTTTGAGGTAAAGTCATAGACAACTCTATTTATTCCAGGAACTTCATTAATAATTTTATTTGAGACCATAGCCAAAAAGCTAGATTCAAAATGATAAATATCAGCAGTCATGCCATCAACTGATGTAACAGCTCTAAGCGCTAATACATTATCATAAGTTCTTTTATCACCCATTACGCCAACTGTTTTAACTGGCAATAAAACACAAAAAGCCTGCCATATCTTATCATATAGATTAGCTTTTCTAATTTCACTTATAAATATGTGATCCGCTTCTTGGAGTGTTATTATTTTTTCTTGTGTAATATTTCCAATAATTCTAATTGCTAGACCAGGACCAGGAAATGGATGTCTATTGACTATTTTATCAGGCAATCCTAGTTCAGATCCTAATTTTCTTACCTCATCTTTAAATAAACTTCTTAATGGCTCAACTAGCTTTAATTTCATATCTTTTGGGAGTCCACCCACATTATGATGTGATTTTATTGTCTGACTATTTCCTGAATTAGGATGTGAAGATTCTATAACATCAGGATATAATGTGCCTTGTGCAAGAAATTTTACATCCTTGATTTTTGATGCTTCTTGATCGAAAATATCTATAAATGATTTACCAATTACTTTTCTTTTTTGCTCTGGATCACTAATATCTTTTAATTTATCAAGAAAGTATTTTTTTGCATCTACATAAATAAAATTAGCATTAATATTTTTTGTAAATGTATCTATAACCTCTTGAGCTTCATTTTTTCTAAGTAAACCATGATCTACAAAAATACATGTTAATTGATCGTGAGCAGCTTTGTTAATAAGAGCACCCACAACTGATGAATCTACACCACCACTAAGTCCACATATAACATTATCGGTACTTAATTGTGATTTAATTTCAGTTAATTCTTCTTTTATAAATTTCTTCATGGTCCAATCGCACTGGCAATTGGCAATTTTAACTAAGAAATTTCTAATAATTTTTGTCCCTTCAAATGTGTGATATACTTCAGGATGAAATTGTAAACCATATATTTTATTCTTAATATCTGCAAATGCAGCAAAGGGAGAGTTATTAGTTGTGGCTAATATTTCAAAATTAGTACCTATTTGTGTAATTTTATCACCATGACTCATCCATACATTGCAATTAGTTATATCTTCAAATAATTCTGATTTCTTGGTAATTTTTAGTTCTGCATGACCATATTCTCTTTTGCTAGATTTTTCAACCTTGCCATCATGTAGATGGCATATTAATTGTTGACCAAAACATATTCCAAGGATAGGAATATTGTAACTAAAAATATCTTTAGTAATTGTAAGTTCATTATATTCATAAACAGATTCAGGGCCACCAGAGAAAATTAGAGCCATCGGCTTATTTTCAATATTGGAAAGAGAGAAATTTTTGTGATTATGAACTTCACAATAAATGCCAATCTCTCTAACTCTTCTTGCAATTAATTGAGTAACTTGACTACCAAAATCTATGATTATTACATAATTATTAGTTTTATTTACCATATTAGAGTCTTGATAATTTTGTTTTTTATTTCATTTAGGGATAGCTCCTTATATATTATTTCATAAATAGTGTTACATAAAGGTAATTCTATATTAGCTGTTTGAGAAATTCTATAAATTGATAATGCTGATAATGCTCCTTCATAGGTAATAGAAGAAGAAGATATAATATCGCTACATTTATTACCCTGTGCTAATAATCTTCCAAGGCTATTATTTCTTGATTTAGTTGAAGAGCAAGTTAGAAAAATATCTCCAAAACCTGCTGCTGTTACAATTTTGCCAGAGCAATTGAAATATTTTCCTAATTTTTCAATTTCTTGACTACCATACGTAATAATTGCTGCCTTGGCATTTACACCAAGATTCATTTCATCAATAATACCACAGCCAATAGCTAATATATTTTTGATAACACCACATATTTCAGCTGTAACTGGTTGATTATCATATATTGCCTTAAAAAAATCATTATTAAGTAAATTTATAATATCATTAGCATCTTCTTCATATTTGCAGCAAATATTAGTAATAGTTGGTAATTTACTAGCAACTTCTATTGCAAAATTTGGACCGGATAAAATTGCATAATTTTTATTAGAGTTATATTCTAGAAAGCAATTAGATAGCAGTTGTAACGACTCAGGATCAAGACCTTTTGAACATATAATAAATTTACATTTTGGGTTTATTCCATTAATATTTGAAATTTGTTTTGATATGATTTTAAAGGCAGATGATGGAACTACTATAAATATATAATCACAATCTTTAATATAGTCACTATAGTTATTAATTGCAGATAAATTGCTAGAAAGTTTTATATTTGGTAGATATTTTTCTGCTGTTTTATATTTGTTGATCTCATTTATAATGTCATCTTCAATTGAGCTAACTTTAACAATATTATTATTTATTGAAATTGTGTTTGCTATTGCTAGACCCCATGATCCTGCACCTATTACTAATGTTTTTTTCATTATATTGTTACTTTTTCAATTATTACATTTGCAATTGATAAATCTCTTTCATCTGTTAAAGTTAAATGAATTTGAAATTTATTACAATGATAATTTTCTCTGATAAAATCAATAATTTTTTGATTGATGCTAATCAGTGGTTTACCGATATTATTATTAATAATTTCAATTTCATTAAAATTAAATCCACGACCAATACCAACACCACATGCTTTTGAAAAAGCCTCCTTGGCTGCAAATCTTTTGGCAAAATAATTTATCTTAGATTTATAATTAAGGGTTTTAGATTTTTCAATTTCTCTTATCGTGTAAATTCTTTTAATAAATTTATCATTATATTGTTGAATAATTTTTTCAATTCTGTTGATATTAACTATATCAAGTCCTGTTCCAATAATCAAGGTGTTGCAATAAAAAAAATTGTTTAAAAAGTAATATCTTTTTATTTACATTGTTAAATGTAAAATTTACCTTTTATTTTAAAGATAAATCTTATTAATTCAATTAGAATGTTATCACAACAAAATATTGTTATTACACTTGGAAATTATGGTTCAATTATTGCTGTCCATAATAGAAAAAGAGTTATAACAAGAATTTTTCTTAAAAAAGAGGATTTTAACTCTAATAATCACAAAAGAATTGCTGAAATATTCTCTAAATATAAGAAATTCTCAGTTTATATTTTAATTGATACACTTGATCAATCATATAAAAAAAAGAGTTTACCATTTGTTAATAGATGGGATCTAAAAAAGCTCATTACTAGATCACTTAAATCTGAAGGTGGTGCTGATGTATTAAAAAATTTTACATTAATAAACAATGCTAAAGAAATTAACAAATTAAAAAAATCTGATAGAAGTTGGGATGTATTATTCATTACATCTCCTGTTTCTCAAGATATTAAAAATTGGGCTAATTTTCTAATAGATATGCCAAATTACTTTTTTGGTATATATATGCTGCCAGTTGAATCTTATAGCTTATTCGATAAGTTGAAGCCAATAATTTACCCTAAGGATAATAAAAATATAATCCCCCATAGGTTAAATTGCATAATTATGCATAATAAAGTAAGTGGCACCAGGCAGGTAGTATTTTCCAATGATACTATTGTTTTTACTCGTGTTGTAAATTATGATTTTAGAGATAGTAATTTTCCTGAAAAAATTGATAGCGATATATATGCAACCTATGAATATCTTAAAAGAATTTATGTCGATCTTCAGATGGATGACATTAATGTTATTGCAGTTTTCTCTGATCCAATCATTAATATAATAAAAAAATATAACTCGCAAGAGGTTAAATATAGATATTATAATCCCTATGAGCTTTCAATCAAGCTTGGCTATAAAGATATACTAAATAAAAATTCTAGTCATTGTGATTTGCTAATATCTAGAATATTTTCTCTTGGTAAAAAGAAAATGTTATTTAATACACCAAAATTAAAATTTATTAATAAATTTTATAAAATTGTACAATACACATATTTTACAAATTTGCTTGCAATTTCAGCCGTATTAATATTGATACTTTTCTCCCTTGCTAAGATTAATATATCTAATGGCAAAGTTAAGAGTGCTGAAACTTTAAAAAAAGAAACTAGGTACAGTTTAGATAGTCTCAGATCTCAAACATTAAAAAGCGCTAAATTAACAAAAAAAGATGAAACAGTTTCATTTGAAAGGATAATCGATATTGGAAAAATTGATGAGTTTTTTTCAAGATTTGGTAGTGATTATTTTAACTTTTACAAGAAATTATCATTTTTTAACAAAATCAATATTAATGTTAGCGAGTTTAAATATCAGCTTAATAAATATGATATTACTAAAAGTGAACTTACTAGCTATGATTATAGGATCATCGGAGAAATTTTTAATCAATCAGGTGATATCGAGGATCTATTTAAGGAATTCGATTTATTACTATCTGAGACAAATAAGACATATAGCGATAATCATAATATTGAATTTTCAGAACTACCTAAGGATATTGATTTTAGTAAAAAATATTACTCATTTCCAATTAATTTTACTGTCAAATCTAAATAATAATGAAGTTAGTAACTATTAAGAAAAAAATTATATTAAACTCAATAACATTATTAATATTATTATTTGTTATTATATCTGCTATTATCTTGTTAATAAATTTTAGCAGTAAAATCGATAAGAAGATAGCAGATATAAATGGACAAAAAAATATATTTGAACAAGAGATATTTAAGTTGCAAAATCAAGAGGCTGAATATCTGNGNTATNGTGAGTTATGGAATATTTTAGATGACAGAAAAAAGCAATTTGAAGAAATAAAATCTGATAGAATTAATAAATTAATAAATAAAACAGCTAAAAAATATTTAATAAATAGCATAGATGCTGNAATAAGCGTTCCTTCGAAAATTGATAATATATATTTTACTAATTTAAAAACAGTTGATATAGTGAGCACTATTATTGAACTAAACTATAATAGCTTAACAGATGCAAGATCACTTGATTTTATAAATGAACTACTATCTAATTTATCTGGTCAATATGTTGTTACTAATATTGATATTAGAAAAGATAAGTCATATACGGTTCAGGATTTTGGAGAGATAAGTGCAGGAAAATCAGATGGAAATATTAAAACAAATATAAAAATTCATTGGTATCCATATAATGAAAAGAAATAATATATCTATATTTATATATGGTGTAATTTTATTACAACTAGTCTTTTTAAATCAATTAAATGCTCAGCAAGCTGATAATTCAAATAATCAAGTTGAAGAATTACTTCTTCCTGATAACCCTATCACTGAACAGCAAGAGATAGAAAATAAGGAAGATAGTAATAACGATGCTAATGATGTTACAAGTAACATATCTCAAGAAGATTCTAAAAATATAAGCAACTTATCAAGCAAAAAAGATAGCAATATAAATACAATCATGATAACACCAGATGAAAAGCAAGGGATAGATCTAATAGTAGAATCTATTAAATCTGGCAAGGAAGTAATATTTAATGACTTTAATTTATTTGATGAAGAGCGTCCTGAGGTTTTACCTATAGAAGATGAGATTGAGCCAGATAAAATAAATGAAAATGCTTTTATATATTTAGCATCCATTATATATCATTCTAAAAATGATTGGTCAATCTGGCTTAATAATAATAAATATACATCTATTACCAATAATTCTTTAAATGAAATTTATATTAAAGATATAAACCATTCTGATGTAACAATTTTGTGGAAATTAAGTCTAAGTAAATGGAGAATATTATCTGCTAATGATGATAATGTTACTCCATTAAAAATAAATGACAATAATCAGGTAGAGATTGAATTTAACATAAGACCAAATCAAACATTTGGATTAAAAAGAGAACAGATTACAGAAGGAAGAATTAAATTTAATTGATTTTAATATATAAATATTAGATAATATTAATCTGTTATAAATTTACAAATAATCGTAATTTATAAAAATATTATTAAAATATTCGATCTAATAACCTTATGCCTATTAAAATTCATTCAAAAGATGATTTTGCTAAAATGAGAAAATCAGGTGAAATTGCTGCTAATATATTAGATTACATAACTCCCTATGTTATGCCTGGAACAACGACAAATCAACTTAATGATTTATGTCATAATAAAATATTAGAATTTAATTCAATTCCTGCACCTTTAAATTATAATGGATTTCCTAAATCAATATGCACATCAGTTAATCATGTGGTTTGTCATGGGATTCCTTCAGATAAAATATTTAATCAAGGTGATATAATTAATATAGATGTTACAATTATTTATGATGGATGGCATGGAGATACAAGTAGAATGTTTTATGTTGGCGATGTATCAGTAAAAGCTAAGAAATTAGTAAAAACAACCTATGAATGTATGATGATTGGCATTGAGCAGGTTAAGCCAGGTGTTAAATTTAGTGAAATTGGCAATGCTATAGAAAATCATGCTAATAATAATGGCTTTTCTGTTGTTAGAGATTACTGTGGACATGGTATTGGACAAGTTTTTCATGATCAGCCTAATATTTTGCATTATAAAAATAACCAAGGTGAGATAATTAAAGAAGGTATGTTTTTTACAATTGAACCTATGATAAATTGTGGGAAATGTGAAACAATTCTCAGTAAGCATGATGGCTGGACTGTTACAACACGAGATAAGCAATTATCAGCACAATTTGAACATACAATTGGTGTTACTAATGATGGCTATGAAATATTTTCAAAATCTAGAGTTGGAGATAACCACCCTATTTTTAGTTAATATTTAGCTATCATACTACCCCATGTCAAACCAGCCCCTAAGGCTTCGAATAATATATTATCACCTCTTTTTATTAATTTATTATTAATAGCATAATCTAGTGCCAATGGAATTGATGCCGCAGAAGTATTACCATGCTTTGATAATGTTTTAATAACCTT
Source organism: Rickettsiales bacterium (assembly GCA_020054685.1). Classification (GTDB taxonomy): domain Bacteria; phylum Pseudomonadota; class Alphaproteobacteria; order Rickettsiales; family UBA1997; genus UBA1997. The sequence goes on from JAHXBS010000022.1 coordinate 11,461, forward strand.
ATTTTGAGGCAAATGTAATTTATCAGCAATAGCATCAATAATCCTAATATTAGCCTGATGAGGAATCATCATATCAATTTCAGATAAACTTATATTTGATTGTTTAACAATATCTAATGCAGATTTTGTCATTTTGTCAACTGCATTTCTAAAAACTTCTTTACCATTCATGGTAATATATCCAGAATCTCTAGTTCTTGATGTGCCACCAGTGGTTTTTAATATATCGCAATATGATCCGTCACTTTTAATATTAGATAATATTATGTCACTTTTATCACTTTTATCCTGACAAGATGATAAAATTAGTGCACCTGCACCATCACCAAAAAGAATGCAGCTATTTCTATCATTCCAATCTAATATTCTAGATAATGTTTCAGACCCTATTACTAATATATTTTTGCACTGATTAGATTTTATAAAGCTATTTGCACATGTTAGAGCGTATAAAAAGCCGCTACATACTGCTTGAATATCAAATGCAAAAGCATTTTTAATGCCTAATTTTTCTTGAAGAATTACAGATGTTGCAGGAAATGTTAAGTCAGGTGTTGTTGTAGCTAATATAATGGCATCAATATCATTAATATTTATTTTTGACTTATTTATAGCATCAATAGCAGCTTCATAGGCAAGATCAGATGTATATTCCTTATCATCAGCGATCCTTCTTTCTATAATTCCAGTTCTAGAATATATCCATTCATGTGAAGTATCTATAGTTTTTGATAAATCGTAATTTGTAATTATTTTTTCAGGTAAATATGATCCTGTAGCTATTATTTTAGAATTTACTATATTCATATTAATCCTTTATCTCATTAATAATTTTCTCATTTATTTTGTTATTGACGAGTGAGATAGCAACATTAATAGCATTACAAAATCCAATTTCATCAGTTCCACCGTGACTTTTAACAACTACTCCATTAAGCCCAACTAACATTGCACCATTATGAAATCTAGGATCCATCATTTTTTTTGCTCTTATAAATGATTTTTGTACAAATAAAAATCCAAGTTTTGAAATTAGTGATCTAGTAAAGGATTTTCTAATAACATTACTAATCATTTTTGCCGTACCTTCTATAACTTTTAATGCAATATTTCCAGTAAATCCATCAGTTACAACTACATCTACAGTTCCTTTGGTAATGTCATTACCTTCTACATAACCATAAAAAGAATCAGCTAAATCACTATCCTTAAGAAGAATTGCAGCATTTTTTACGGCATCATTGCCTTTAAGATCCTCAGAGCCTATATTTAAAATACCTATTTTTGGTTTTTGTATATTTAGAGCAATTTTTGCAAATGCATGACCCATTATTGCAAATTGGAATAAGACATCAGAATCGCATTCAACATTAGCTCCCATATCTAGCAAAACAGTTCCAGAGTTTCTTTCATTAGGAATTGAAGTTACTATTGCTGGTCTATCAATAGAGGGAAGTGGTCTTAATACAATTTTTGATATTGCCATAAGAGCACCTGTATTACCAGCAGATACTGCAACATCAGCCTTTTTTTCTTTAACATAATCAATAGCAAGTCTCATAGTTGAATTTTTGCCCTGTCTTAATGCTATTGATGGCTTATCATCTGGGGTAATAACATCAGTGCTATGAATAAATTTTGAGTTATTTTTTAGGTTAGGATATTTATCTAAGTAAGGTGAAACAATTTCAGAATTTCCAAAGAAAATAAATTCAATGTTTTTGTTTTGTTTATAAGCTAAATTAGCTCCATCTATAACAATTTTAGGTGCTTCATCACCACCCATGCAATTAATTGCAATTCTAACATTATTTGTCATAGATATATAAAATTATTTACCCTAAGAAGCTTCTTGCTCCTTTACCTTTTTTTTAATAATTTGTTTTCCATTGTAATATCCATCCTTACATATATGATGAGGTAATTTAAATTCACCACTATCTTTATCTGTAATGATATTCGCAAAATCAGATCTCAAGGATCCATTGCCACTTTTTCTCATTCTGCTTTTAGAATATGATTTTTTCTTTTTTGGTACTGCCATAATAAAAAATATGTGTTAAAACATTATTGAAAGTTATAATTAGAAATATATATTAACAACAATAATTAAATTTATCAATCAATTCTTTATGTATAAATTATTTTATATTTTATATATAATTATTCTTACCTTTAATTTATCTTCTTGTACAAAAATGGATAATTTAAATGGATATATAATGAAAAGTAAGGATTTTACTTTATTAAGAAAAAATATATCCACCAAGGATAATGTAAAAAATATATTTGGATCTCCATCTATTCAATATAGTATTAATGATAATTTATCTACTAATATATTTTTATATCAGAATATCTCTAATTTCTTATTTTTTAAACCTATTATTACTGAAAGAAAGATAATCGTTATAAATTGCAAGAAAGATATTATATCATCAATAAATCAATATAATCTCACTAATCAAAATAAAATAAGCTATTATAACGACTATAATAAAAATAATAATATAACCCAAAAATCTTTCTTAAGTGAAATTTTTTCAAATATTGGCCAGATTACACCAAATTAATGAGATATAAATTTTTTCTATTACTTTTTATAATTTTAAGTTGCTCAAAAAAGCCAATCAAAAATATAGAAATTAGATGCCCATATCAGGCTCCCATACTTGTAAAATTTGCATCAATTAACGATTTAAAAAATTCTATAGTAAGAAATATAAAACAAGGAAGTGATAATATGGTAGTTTTTAAATTTAAGGATGATAGAATATTATCACTTAAGATAAAGTCGGCAGAGTTTCGGGATTGTAAATTTATGGAATATGATTATGGGCAAATTGATCGCAATTATATCCATAGTTTTTGATATTTAATAATAAGATATATTGAAAATNGCCTTATTGAGCATGGTATTAATGCATAAAGATATGGTATAATAAATTTTGCATTATTTATTTGGCTATCTGGCTCATAATCAAAAAAACTTAATATTATTAAACTAATAGTTGCTGCTAGAGCAATAGCAAGCTTGGTAGACATATTATATAAACTAAAATATGATGAAGCTGCATATTTGCTTTTATTAGATAATTTTGCAATTATAGATGGTGGCGCCACTAGATCTGGACCTAAGAAAAATCCTGTAAAAATACATATTAGAATAAATAATTGGGAATTATCTTCATTTAAAAAAAATGCAAAAATAAATGTTAATATACTAAAAATAATTGCAATTATCCACATTTTATATAATGAGTATTTATTGATTAAATATCTCCAAATATAAATAGAAAATCCTGCTGCAATAAAATATATAAATAAATATAAGCCAATTTGCTTTTCCTTATTTAGAATATCTCTTGCATAAAATATAATATTTGCAGATGGAAGAGATATGGCAAGTGCATTTATAATATATATTAGTAAAAATTTGCTAAATTTTCTATCCTTAAGTGATTGCAAGACATTTATTTTCTTACTTGAATAATTTTTATATTCCTTATATTTTATTCTAGAAAATATTAATAATGATACAATTGCAATTATAGCAAATATTATAGTCATAAGCTGATAATTCTGGATATCTTTAGAGCTATTATTGCTAAATATATATGGAGATGTTGCTGCAATTAAAAACCCAATTATAGCAAATAACTCCTTAGAACTATTTACACTAATTCTTTCATAATCATTTTTAGCTAATAACGCTGCAATTGTTTCATAATTAACAACTGCAATATTAAAAAAAATATATGTAAATGTTAAGGTTGTAACAAGCCATAATGCGTAATAATTATTATCTTCAAAATTTGGAGGATTGAATAAATCGTAAAAAAATAATATTAAAAAAATGATCGATATATTAATAATATATGATCTAGAAATATTTTTACTAACTAAAATATTTGATATATAACCAATTACTATATCGCTAAATATATCTATAATCCTAATAATAAAAAGTGATATAGCTAGAAATGCTAATGAAAGATTAAATTTAGTAGCATAGAAATCACTAATATTTATATATATAGGTAGCCCAATAAATGAGAGCGGTATTGCTAGTGAGGAAAATTTTACTAAAATATTTCTATTCATTTATATTTAGAAGCTGTTTAGTTAATTTAGGATATGAGCTATTATCTCCCAACCATATTTTTAGAAAGTCAATAGCAAATTGATCATCATAAATTGCATGAACTAGCTTTTTATTGTGATAAAATATAATTTTTTTATTAAAAAAATGTGCCATCATTTTATCACCTTTATTAATATTAACAATTGATTTATCTAGATATTTACGATATTTATTAATATGAGAGTTAGGGTAAGATTTATTTTGTTTATATATTTGATCTAATGAAGTTTCAATTATTTGAGATTTTGAAAAATTGTTATTATATGTAATGATGATTTTAATTTCATTATCAAAAGAAAATATATTATAATCTGATAATAGCTTAACGTCATATAATGTATATCCAAAAAATTTTAATTTAGCCTGTCCTATTTCATAAAATTTTTTAATTAATATTGTATTTTGATTAGCTTTAGCAAAGCTTAATAAGTTAAATAATATTAAAAAAAAGAAAAAAAATAGTGAAAAAAATGCTATTCTTTTAATTGTCACCAGAAATTTAAATTATATTTTATTATCTAGATATATTATTATATAAATTATTAAATATATTAGATGTCTTATAAATTATCCCAGATTTTTTACTTTGTAATTTTTTAATTTTACGCTGTATCTGAATATTTCCTAAAAATGATATCATACCCAATGAGCATGAATTACTTACTGTAAAAATTTCATTATTATATGAAGGAATTCTCTTTGGATATCCAATTCTAACATTTTTAAGAAATATATTTGAAATTATTCTATCAATTCCAATAATTGAACTTGTTCCACCAGTAACAACAATACCTGAAATCATATCAATTTTAATTGAGCTTTGTTCTAGAATTGCTTTAATTGATTGAAATATCTCTTCCAATCTTGATTCAATAATATCCTTAAATTCATTTCTAGTAATAGATATATGGTTACTAATATTGTAATGCTTTTCAACTTTTATTAATTCTTTTTGTTCTATTGGTCTAATTATTAATGATGAATTAAGAATTTTAAGCTTTTCTGCAATATTAAACGCAACATTAAGTATTGTAGAAATATCTTTGGTAATGTTAATTCCACCAAGTGATACTGAATTTAGATAAATAAGTTTTGACTCGCTATAGATGCAAAAGGATGTAACTTGGCTACCAATATCAATAACCAAAGTTCTAAGGTTTTTTTCATTTTCTGTCAGACATGAAATTGATGATGCATAGCAGTCAGAAATATAGCTATTTATTGAAATCTGGCATTTTTTAAGACACTCCTCAATATTATTAATAATAATTCTTGGAACGGTTACTATATGAAATTGAGCTTCAAGTTTTGAACCTTTCATATAATACGGATTATCAACAGGGTATGAGTCATCAATTTTATATTTTAATGGAATTAGATGTATTATTTCATAATTATTTTTAATAAATTTTTTTCTGATTTTATTGGTAATTGATATTACATCGCAATTTCTAACACTATCTGAAGAGATTTTTGTTGTGATTATTTCGTGAAATGATTTTTTATAATTTGCAGAAATATTTACTAATATTTTATCAATATTCACTCCAGCAATATTTTCAGCCTCAGATATAACGCCAAGCAGGCATTGTTGAGCTAATTTCATATCTGTAATATTGCTGCCTCTAATACCTATTGCAGCTTTTTGACTAAAACCAATTATTTTAATATCTGCATTATATATAGAAGCAATAATGCAAACTATCTTGGAGGATCCTATATCTAGCGAAGCGAAAATTTCACCCCTTTGTAATTTGGATAACATATAAATATTGTTAATAATATGTTTAACAATTAGTAATAATGATAATTGATAAAATAAAAAAAATATTTTTTCAATAATATTTAAATCTATCTTATAAAATTAATTATAATATTAGACTATTTTGTAATTAATATATCTTCAATTATTATTTGGATATTTTTATTACCTTGCCAGTAGTTAATATTAATTGTAGCTATTATATCTATTTTTTTGTAATTATTAGATATAATAAATTTTTCTATATTGCTATTAATACAATTAAAAGCAATAGCCTTTAGTGATTGAGATTCAAAGTTACTCTTAGAAGTTAATATACATGATATATGAGATTTATCACTACCAATATATTTAAAATTTGCAATCCTTACATCTGGTATTAAAAATCTTGGTTTCGGATTTCCAACTCCATATGGTTCTATTTTATTAATATTGGCTACTAACTCTAAATTAATATTTTCTAGATATAATTTTACATCATAATATTTAGTTCTATTGGCATTTATCATTAACACATCATCCTTAATAATACTGCACCAATATTTATGCAAATATTCAAGATTATTATAGTTAATAGTAAATCCACCAGCCATAGCATGACCGCCACCATTTAATAAAATATTTTCTTCACATGCTTTAATTATTAGACTTCCTAGATCAATTCCAGCTATTGATCTACATGATGCTTTACCTATATTGTCTTGTTTATCAAATGTAATAATTACTGTTGGCTTATTATATTTATCCTTAATTCTAGATGCAATGATTCCTATTATACCTTGGTGCCAATCGNAAGAATATGCCAGAATAACAGGNTGTTCATTATTATATATATTGTTATTTTCTATAAATTGAATCNCCNCATCAATTGCTGTAGCTTCAATAATTTTTCTTTCATTATTATAATTATTGAGTGATAATGCAATTTCATCAATCTCGTTTTGACAATTTGATGATAATATCTTAGATCCTAAATATGACCTACCAATCCTTCCTCCAGCATTTATTCTTGGTCCAATAATATAGCCAAGATGATAGGATGTTATAATATCATTAATATTGGCTATGTTAATTAATGATAAAATTCCCTTATTAATTTTATTATTGATAATTTTAAGACCCTGATATACAAATGCCCTATTAAGTAAGTCAAGCTTCATAACATCACAAATTGTACCAAGAGCTACTAAATCAAGATAATTAAATATATTTGGTTCATTTAAATTATTGTAATAATTAGAATTTCTTAATTTCTTATTAAGAGCAATTATAAATAAATAAACAACAGCTGCTGCGCATAAATTCTTATATTTAAATTTTTCATTATATGAATTAGGATTTATTACAGCAATTGCATTTGGGTTAATTTTACTTCCTATATGATGATCGATAATAATTACATCAAGGTTAATACTATTTGCATAATCAACTACATCATGAGAAGAAGCTCCACAATCAACAGTAATAACAATATCTGAGCCTTGCTCCTTTATATATTTAAATGCATTTTTATTTGGACCATACCCCTCTTTTACTCTGTCTGGTATATATATATTAATATCATAGTTAATATCGGTAAAAAAACTTTTTAGAATTGCACTTGATGTTGCTCCATCAACATCATAATCACCAAAAATAGTAATTTTCTTCCTTTCAATAATTGCTTTATAGATGAAGTTAACAGCAATTTCTACATTAGATAAGTCAAAAGGATTTGGTAATAGGTTTTTAATTTTTGGTGATAAATAATTTTCAATATCATTATCACATATATTTCTTGATACTAATATATCAGATAAAATCAGAGATATATTATATTTTCTAGATATTTTTTTTGATAAATTTTGGTCAAATTCAATAATTTTCCAATCAATGTCGCTAGCTGATATTAAATTAGTCATATTTAATATCTATAATGGCAAATTATCGTGTTTTTTATAAGGTTTAACTACTTTTTTTGTCTTTAATATATCAAGGGAGCGACAAATTCTTTTTCTTGTATTTTGTGGACGAATAACCTCATCTATAAAACCTCGAGATGCTGCTATAAATGGTGAGGCAAATTTCTCTTTATATTCTTCTACTTTTTTATTTTTTAATTCTGGATCCTTACTTTCATTTTTATATATAATTTCAACCGCACCTTCAGGACCCATTACAGCAATTTCTGCATTAGCCCATGCGTAATTTACATCCCCTTGTAAATGTTTTGAATTCATAACTATATATGCACCACCATATGCCTTTCTAGTTATTACTGAAATTTTGGGTACAGTTGCCTCTCCATAAGCATATAATAATTTTGCACCATGTCTAATAATACCATTATGCTCTTGATCAGTCCCTGGTAAAAAGCCAGGAACATCAATAAATGTTACAATTGGTATATTAAATGCATCGCAAAATCTAATAAAACGAGCAGCTTTTTCACTAGCTTTAATGTCTAAGCATCCTGCAAGGTTAAGTGGTTGATTAGCTATGATGCCAATTGTTTCTCCTCTCAATCTACCAAAACCAATAATAACATTTTTTGCATAGCCCTTTTGTATTTCAAAAAAATCACCTTCATCAAGTATTTTCTCGACTAATTCAAGCATATCATAAGGTTGATTTGAATTTTCAGGTACGAGTGTATTTAGTGATATATCAACTCTATCAGCATTATCATCAGTTGAAATTTTAGGAATTTCAGATTGATTAGAAGATGGGAGAAAATTTATTAATCTTCTAACCTGAAGAAGTGCCTCTATATCATTTTTAAAAGTTAAATGCGCAACACCACTTTTTGAGTGATGAACATTTGCACCTCCAAGATCTTCTTGAGTAACAACTTCATGAGTTACAGTTTTAACTACATCAGGTCCGGTAACAAACATGTATGACGAGTCTTCAACCATAATAGTAAAATCAGTTAATGCCGGAGAATATACAGCACCACCAGCACAAGGACCCATACTTCCTGAAATTTGTGGTATAACACCACTAGCATCAATATTGCGCTGAATGATTTCACCATATCCAGCTAAAGAATCTACACCTTCTTGAATTCTAGCACCACCAGAATCATTAACAGCAATTAATGGTGCACCTACTTGTATTGCTTTATCCATTATTTGACATATTTTTTTGGCATGAGCTTCACCTAATGAACCACCCATAACTGTAAAATCTTGGCTATATATAAATACTAATCTACCATTAATTGTTCCACATCCTGTAACAACACCATCTCCAGAATGTCTTTTTTCATTCATATTGAAATCGTTACATCTATGCTCAACATATAAACCATTTTCTTCAAAAGAATCTGGATCTAATAATACCTCAAGTCTTTCTCTTGCTGTTAATCTACCTCTTGAATGTTGGACATCAATTCTTTTTTGACCACCTCCAATTCTTGCCTCTTCTCTTTTGGAGTTAAGCTTCTTAATTATAGCTGATTGCATTATTTTTATTTTTTCTGATTAGCAATTATTGTTTCTCCACCTATCATTGTTTGACCCTTTTTAGCAATTATTTCAATCTCAGATGGTAAATAAATATCCATTCTACTGCCAAATCTTATAATTCCATATTTTTGACCAATAGTAACATCTTGACCATCTTCCAGATCAGATACGATTCTTCTAGCAACCATTCCTGCAACTTGTGTAAATATGATATCTTTTTTATCTTCAGTTTTAAGATGTACAAGATTTCTTTCATTTTCTTCTCCAGCTTCATTGAAATTTGCACTTAAAAATTTACCTGGAATATATATCACTTTTTCTACCTTACCAGAAACTGGAACTCGGTTAACATGAACATTAAAAACATTTAAAAAGATAGTAATTTTATTAAATTTTTTACTTTTAAGCTTTACTTCTAATGGTGAATCAATATTTTCTTCTATAGATGTTACTACACCATCTGCAGGACTAATTATAGCGCCCTTAACATCAGTAATTATTCTTTCTGGGTCTCTAAAAAAGAATATACACCATAATGTTGCAACAAGACCAATTAACCCAAGAGAGTCACTAAGTAATGAAAGGAATATTGTTGCAAGTGCAAATATTAATATGAATTTATAACCTTCCTTATGTATTGGAAATGATGCTAATTTAACAGCTTCTATAAAATTTTGCATAATGTAATAAATTAAGTTAAGTTTATGATAAATTTATTATTATTTTTATTAATAACAATTATTAATATGATATTTAATAAATTTATTCCTCATTTGCTTTTTGCCACAATTTATCGATATCTGTGATTGATGTTTTCTTTTTGACAGTAGAGCTATTATCAATAATGAATTCGATTACTTTTCTTTCTGTAATAATCTCCTTTATATTATTTATTGCATCAGGATTTTCCTGATAATACTTCATTACTTGTTGTTGTTGACCTGGATATTGAGCAATTATTTTTTGAAACTCATTTGTAATATCTTCTTGCGTAGGTTCTATGTTATTCTTTTTGCTAATATCAGATATTATATAGCCTGCCGTTATTGTTCTAATTGCAATATCTCTTTGCTTTTCTCTCTCTTTATTAATCTCCTTTTCACTTTTAAAGAGATTAGGATTCTTTTTAATTTGCTCTTCAATATCCTGATATAAATGTTTAAATTGCATTTCTATAATACCCTCAGGCAGCATAAATGAATATTTCTTTATAAATACATCATATAATTCTTTTTTATATAAGTTTGTTGAAATATTATTATAGCTATCAGTAAGATTCTTTGATACATTCTCTCTTAATTTTGAGATATCATCTAGTCCAAATTTATCTTTAACAATTTTGTCTGTTAATTCTAGCTTATTTATAACTTCTATGTTATTAATTTTTACATTAAATTTCGCCGCCTTACCTCTAAATTCATAATTGTGATAATTCTTAGGAAATTTAACCTTAACCACTACTTCATCTCCTGCTTTCTTTCCAACAAGTTGTGACTCAAAATTATCTATAAAGCTATTAGATCCAAGAACTAATTTATGACCTTTGGCACTTCCTCCATCAAATTCAATATTATCGATACAACCAACATAATCAATATTAACAATATCATCAATCTTGGCCTTATGTGAAGGCTGGGCTTCTTGGCTTTCAGAAAAATTAATAGCTAATTTATCGATATTTTCATTAATATCATTTTCTGTTATATCAGCTTCTCTAAAAGTAATTTTTATTTTGTTAAGTTCTATATCAGGGATAGTAGGAAATAATTCAAGAAATACTGTAAATTCAAGATCTTCATTTAATTTAAGTTCCTTTATATCTATTTTAGGTCTTGTAGCAATCTTTATTTTATTGTCATCAATTATTTTTTTAATAGCTTCATTTGCAAGTTTCTCAGATTCTTCAGCAAGTAGAGATTGACCATATTTTTCAATTATAACATTAGAAGGTACATTGCCTTTTCTAAAACCTTTTATGTTAATTTTAGGCCTTAATTCATTGACTCTATTATTAATTCTTTCACTAATAATAGAATTATTAATTATTACTTTATAATCAGAATTTAAATCTTTGGTGAGTATATTACTTATTTCAAACTGCATTATTTTATATATATGGTGCGGACGGAGGGACTTGAACCCACAAACCTTGCGGCGCTAGATCCTAAGTCTAGTGCGTCTACCAATTCCGCCACGTCCGCATTTATTAGGTATTATTTGCCTTTTGCTCTATTGAGTTAACGCATATAAATGTCCTGTTTTTATGTAAGGAGTTTATAAATTTAACAATACCTGATTTCTTAGCATAGATAGTATGATCACTACCAATACCTGTATTTTGACCAGAATGCCATTTTGTACCTCTTTGTCTTGCTATAATAGATCCAGCTTCAACATATTCTCCACCGAATTTTTTTATACCTAGTCGTCTTCCAGCGGAATCACGGCCATTTTTGGAGCTTCCCCCAGCCTTTTTGGTTGCCATCCTTTAATTTAGTTAATTGATAATATTTTAATTAATGACTTCATCTGACGATGACCATTTTTTCTACGAGAATTTTTTCTTCTTCTTTTTTTAAAGATTATAATTTTTTTATCTTTAAATGTTTTGCATATTTCGACATCAACATAAGAACCGCTAATATAGGGGTTGCCTAATGTTGATTTATTATCTTTATCTTTTTTTAGAAGAACCTTTTCTATTTTAAGTTTATCACCTACATTACCAGCTAGTTTTTCAACTATAATTTTCTGATCTGTGGAAACATTATATTGTTTACCACCGGTTTCAATAACAGCTAACATTGCAATTACAACAAATTAATATTAAAAGTTGTAGGTTAAATAAGCATCAATAATTTGTCAATATTAAAATATTATCTTTTAGAATTTTTTATTGAATATAAAATTAGCTGCCAGGCTATTAAATTTATTATTATGGTTATCTATTTCAGCTCTAGTTAAGTCAATTGCTAGATTTTTGGTTATATTATAGCCAATAGTTAGTTGAAATATATCCTCATTGCTAGTTATATTAGACTCAGTTATCTGTGTTAATTTTCTACTATTGTATGTTGCACTTGTTGTCCAGCTGCTATATTTACATTGAATTGAGGCTGTTTTATATATGGCATCACTTTTTTCTTTACCTAATAAATTATCAATTTTTACTATTTCGAATAATGGTATAATTTTTGTATTATCATTTAATTCATATAAATAATGTGCACCTATTAAATAGCCATTCTCCCTCTTTTGATTTTCATGAGATGCTGACATACTTCTATATCCAATTTGATAAAAAAGATTATTAATTTTAAATGGATTNTGNCCTTCGTAATTAATACTATATGATGATAATGAACCTGAATTTCCTGGTATTTTTTGATCATCATCTGCAGCACCTCTTTTATTAAGAGCAGAATTACTTAATTGGGTTGCATCATTAATAAATGCACTAAATAATAATTTACTATTTTCAAGTAGTGCTGATATTTGACCTCCAATTTTTTCTCTAAGATTATAATCCTGAGCAAATTGCCAACTATAAGCACCTATTCTCTTATTTTTATCATATATTTTACCAAATTGTGGATTAAATTTTCCTAATTGAAGCTCCAAATCTTCATTTGTAAATTTAATCTTAATTTCCTCTATTATTGCTGCATTATTTACTAGATTAAAGTCTCTTTCATTATTTGCTATATTGTGATAAGGTTGGTAATTGATAGTTTTGTTAGTTTTAAATTGTGCATCAGGGTAAAGGTTAATATTTACATCAAAAGAAATATTATCATTAAATTTGAATGAATTATCAGACTCAATAAAAATATATCCATTATATCTCTTGCTACTATTATTTTTAAGATTTGTTAGATATTCATTATGGTTTAATATGGTTATATCTGAGGTGATAGTTGGAGTAAAATTCATAGATGAAGTATTTTGTGCATTTAAATTTGATGCAAATATCATCAAAGTTAAGGATAATGATGTAATTATTTTCTTGATCATAATTTTATATTGGTAATATTACTGTTACAGATGTTCCTATATTAACTTCACTATCTATATATAATTTTCCAGAATGAAGTTCTATGAAATGTTGAGATAAATAAAGTCCAATACCAGTTCCTGCAACTGATAATGTATTTTTTGCTCTATAAAATTTCTTTCCTATATTTTTTAGATCATTTTTTGGTATACCAATACCACTATCTATAAATTTTATTGCTATATATTTGTCATTACATTTGGAAATAATCTTAATAGCACTATTATTTCGTGAATATTTAATTGCATTAGATAATATATTATTAAATGAATGATCAAGTAATTTAGGATCGGCTTTAAATGATATGGGTAATGATCCTAATTTTGTTATTATTTTAATTTTTTTATTATCGGCTAAATTTTTATTTTTATTAATAATCTCTAATATAAATTCTTTAAAGTTAAATTCTTCAATTTCAACTGTAATTTTTCCGTCACCACTCTCCATTTTTGCTAAATTAAGCGTGCTGGTAATAAGGCCATTCATTCTATCTATTCCAGTTTTTATTCTATTTAGATATTTTAAAATATTTTCATCATTAGTAGTTTTCTTTATTTTTCTTTGAAGGACTTCACGCGTTCCATCAATTATCTGAAGTGGAGTTTTAAATTCATGAGAAACAAGGGCAACAAATTCATTTTGCATCCTTCTCATTTCTTGTTCTTTTCTAAGTGCATGCTTTAATTCTGTAGTTTTTTCCATTAAGGCATGATTTCCAATCATTACTTTTTCAATTGTAACTGACCTATCAAAAGCAATAGACATTTGATCAGAAATAATTTCCATAGTTTCAATTTCATCTGCCATCCAATTTCTAGGCTGAGATTGATGTAAATATATTCCTCCATTAATTTTTCTATTAAAAATGGTTGTGATTGAAATTTGTGCACCAATTTTAAATTTATCAATTACTGATTTTATGGGCTTAAAATTACTATCAATTTGTAAATTATTAATCGCACATACAAAGCTTTTATCATCTTTTTGTAAATATTTTTTACAGAATTTATTTTGAAAATTTATATATTTTGTTAGATGACCAACATTATCATCATTATGAATCCCTTGAAATAATGGGGTAGAATCGATTCTATCATATTCTGTTACAAAATTAGTCTGAGAATCACGATAATCATGAATAATACATCTATCAATTTGAAAATTATCGCATATTTCCTTTGCTATTTTATATGATATTTCACTTATAGGTAAATCGGAAATAATATATGATGATACTTTTCTAAGTAATCTTTCATTTCGTAATGTTCTTTCCATATTTTTAATCAGGTCGCTATTTTTAGCGATATTATATTTTTTTACCTCATTATTTTTTATATCCTTCTGACTTATTTGATTGAAAATAAATAAGGCATGTCTTCTATTTAGTTGATCTATATATTCCTGAGGCTCAAAATCAATTTTATATTTTTTAGATTCTGTCCTACTATTATATTCAAATATTTCAACTATTACAGTACATGGATGAAAATCCTTAAGATCTCTTATTAATCTAAAATGCTCTAATTGACTTTCAGATGAATAGTCAATGTCCAACTCCTGAAGTAAGAAATCATAACTTTTTCCTATTATCTTTGATTTTTCTATTTTGAATAGAGACTCAAATTTATTATTGCAATCAATAATAGAATAGTAATTTGGATTTTTTATCTTAGATTGACATAAGAATGCTGCACCATTTGCTCTATCAAGTTTTTTAAGAATTTGATGGTATTTAATATTATCATTAAGATTTTCGGATTCTATTTTGGATATGTCATTATCATTAATATGCCTATAATTGTAATCCATAAATTCTGATGATGCTATTTTGTTCATTAATTTAAATAAACTTGTTAAAGATATTATTCGAATATATCTTCTAACATTCAATTGAATCAAATAATTTCATATTATTAATATTAACAATAATAAAATTGCTTTATATTGGATGTAAAATTATTTTCTTGTTCTTCCCTTTGTTCTTTTAATAGTTTTTTTGGGATTATTTTTTTTCTTTTCTATTATTTCAGCAATAATATGTATTGATCTATCTAATCCAACCTCTAATATATCATCATCCTTGACAGAGTAATAAGTCTTATCCCACAATAAATATGGGCCATATGGACCAATATTAGCAATAATTTTATTTCCATTATCTGGATGCAAACCTATTTCCCTAGGAAGTTCTAGCAATTTTTGCGCTTGTTCTATTGTAATTTCATCAATATTGATATTTTTAGGAATTGAAACTCTTTTTGGTTTTTTTACTTTCCTTCCTTTAGAAGAATTTTCACCTAAATCTGTATCATCACTAACTAATTCTAAATATGGACCATAGGGTCCTATTTTTACTTCAATATTATGTCCTGTCTTACTATCTATGCCAAGTATTTTAGCATCTGCTTTTAAGGCAAGATTATTCTCTTCTGATTCATCATGATTATATATTTTTCTGGCATTCTTACATTTTGGATAATTACTACAACCAATAAATGATCCAAATTTTCCAACCCGTAGGGACATAATGCCATCTTCACAATTATTGCATTGATTCTTTATTTTAGAATTATCATCAATACCAAATATTTTACTAGATATTATCTCATCTAATTTAGATAATATGTCTTGAAAGGTTTTTTTAGATATTATATCTACATTATTTGAAAATTCACTCCAAAATTTATCTAAGAAATTTTTCCAGTCAGTAATTCCATTAGAAATATTATCAAGATCATTTTCTAGATCTGCAGTATAACCATATTCAACATATTTTGCAAAAAATTCTTTTAAAAATGTTGTTACAATTCTACCTCTTTCTTCAGGGTTGAACCTCTTTTTATCGATAGAAACATAGCCCCTATCTTGAATAACAGATATTATTGAAGCATATGTAGAAGGTCTGCCTATTCCTAATTCTTCCATCTTTTTAATTAGGCTTGCTTCAGAATATCTTGGTGGAGGCTCTGTGAAATGCTGCAATGTATCTATTTTACTCATATCAACATTTTCATTTTGTGTTAATGTAGGAAGCATTTCCTTATCGTCCGTTTCTCCATCTTCTTCATTATAATCATTATATATTTTTAGATATCCATCAAATTTTACTCGTGAACCTGTTGCTCTAAATTTTGCAATATTATCATTTGATGATATATTAACAGTCATCTGATCATATATAGCGTTAGTAACCTGTGATGCAATAGTTCTTTTCCAGATTAAATCATAGAGTCTAAATTGGTCATTATCTAAGTAATTTTTAATTGAATTTGGATCATAATTAAAATCAGTTGGCCTTATTGCTTCGTGAGCTTCTTGCGCGTTTTTAACTTTATATTTAAAAATGTTGATATTTTTTGCTAAATATTTATCGCCATATTGCTGCAATATTTTATTTCTTATTATAGATAAAATTTCCTTTGATATTTCAATTGAATCCGTTCTCATATAGGTTATTAAACCTTGATTAGTAGAATTTATTTCAATTCCTTCATAGAGTTTTTGGGCAATCATCATTGTTTTTTTAGCGCTAATACCTAGCTTTTTAGCTGCTTCTTGTCGTAGCGAAGATGTGGAAAATGGAGGCTGTGGCTTCTTATTAATATCTTTACTTGTAATAGATGATATAATATAGCTTTTATTTGAAATATCATTTTTGATCTGTAATGCTTGATCGCTTGTTGTTATAGAGAATTTCTCTATTTTGCTATCTTTATACTGAACTAAATTAGCTGAGAAATTATCATTATTCTTATTGCTAAATATTGATTTTATTGACCAATATTCTTGAGATATAAATGCATCTATCTCATCTTCTCTGTCACATATTAATCTTAATGCTACTGATTGTACTCTACCAGCTGATTTACTACCAGGTAGCTTGCGCCATAATATTGGTGAAAGATTAAATCCGACTAGATAATCTAGCGCTCTTCTAGCTTGCTGAGCATTTACTAAATCCATATTAATTTTTCTTGGATTTTTTATAGCATCTGTAACAGCCTTTTTTGTTATTGAATGAAATACTACTCTTTCAACTACAGTATTATGATTAATTGCTTTCTTTTTTAATAGTGCTTCATATATATGCCACGCAATTGATTCCCCTTCTCTATCTGGATCTGGTGCTAATATTAATTTTGAGCATTTTTTTGCTTTTGCAACAATATCACTAACATGCTTAGTTGATTTAGATGAAATTTCATATTTTATATTAAAGCCATTATCAACATCAACTGAACCATTCTTGCTTGGTATTTCTCTTATATGGCCAAATGATGCTGCAACTATGTAATCTTTACCTAGATATTTGGCTATTGTTTTAGATTTAGCAGGAGATTCAACTATTACAAGATTAGTCATTTATATATTTTATTTATACGTTCCTTCTTACAATTCTTCCTTTAGATAGGTCATATGTTGTCATTTCAACTTCAACTTTATCGCCTTTTAATATTCTAATTTTATTTTTTCTTATTTTACCAGATGCGTGAGCAGTTATAATGTGTCCATTTTCAAGTTCAACCCTAAATATAGTATTTGGTAAAACTTCAATTATGATACCATTCATATTTAAAAGATCTTCCTTAGGCATAGTTTATAGTAATTAATTTTTTATTAAAAATATTATTAAGATGATTTTTTTTTCATTACAACTATTTTTTAAAAATAAACTTGTATTTTAAAGGATATTTGATTAATCTTACATATTATTCAATAAATATGCTTATTATTTGCAATTTTTTTTAATATAAAATTTTAAATAGTGGAAAAATTTACAAAGATAATTTCTAATGCTGCATATCTTCCTATCATAAATATTGATACAGATATGATCATTCCTAAACAATTTCTAACTACTATTACAAGATCAGGTCTTGGTAAAAATTTATTCTATGAAATGAGATATGAATCAGATGGTTCACTCAATAGTGATTTCATCCTCAATTCTACTGAATATGAAAATACTAAGATAATCATAGCTGGTGCTAATTTTGGCTGCGGCTCTAGTAGAGAACATGCACCTTGGTCATTGTTGGATTTTGGTATTAGGGTAATTATTGCACCATCATTTGCCGATATCTTTTACAATAATTGTTTTAAAAACTCAATATTACCTATTATTCTTGAACAAAATATTATTAATGAACTTGGAGAAGTATCAAAAGATACTAATAATATATTTACAATTGATTTAGCTAATCAAAAGATAATATATAATTCTAAATCAGTTGATTTTAATATTGCTAAATATCGCAAGGAATGTTTATTAGAAGGATATGATGATGTTTCAATAACTTTACAAAAAGATAATCTTATATCAAATTACGAAAAAAAAATAAATAAACTATATCCATGGTTAAACTAAAATAACATTAATATGACAATATTACAAAATAAAAAAGGCCTAATAATGGGCGCTGCCAATAATAGATGGATGGCATATGGTAGCGCACAGCAGGCAAAGAAATTTGGTGCTGATTTAGCTTTTACATATCAAGGTGATGCATTAAAAAAAAGAGTTGAGCCTATTGCCCATTCATTTGGTAGTGATATAGTATTACCATGCGATGTTACAGATGATGAATCAATTAAAAATTTATTTACAGAAATAGAAAATAAATGGGGCAAGTTAGATTTTATAGTTCATGCAATTGCATATTCTGATAAAGAGGAGTTGAGAGGTAAATATCTTGATACATCTGCAGATAATTTTTTTAATACTATGAATATATCAGCATATTCCCTTGTTAAGGTTGCTAAAGCTGGTGAATATCTTTTAAAAAAATCATCAGCTGGCAGTATTATTACTTTAAGTTATTATGGCGCAGAAAAAGTAATGCCACATTACAATGTTATGGGCGTTGCCAAGGCTGCATTAGAAGCAAGTGTTCGTTACTTATCTATGGATATGGGTAAGGATAATATCAGAGTTAATTCCATATCAGCTGGCCCAGTTAAAACACTTGCTGCAAGTGGAATTGGAGATTTTAGACTAATTTTTAAATGGAATGAGTATAATGCTCCTTTAAGAAGAAATGTTACACTTGAAGAAGTTGGAGGTTCTGCAGTATTCCTTTTATCTGATCTTGCCGGAGGAGTTACGGGAGAAAATATACATGTTGATGCTGGATATCATGTAGTTGGTATGAAAGCTCCAGATGCACCTGATATTAGTATAGTTAAGGATGAATAAATAATGAGAAACCAATTTAACCCTTTCTTAATAATAATATCATCTCCATCAGGCGCAGGAAAAACTACATTATGTAAGAAAATTATTGATAATGACTCATCAGTCATTATGTCAATATCATCAACAACTAGACTAAAAAGACCTAATGAAATTAACGGTAAAGATTATAATTTTATTACTAATCAAAAATTTGACGAATTAAGGGAAAATAATGAATTTCTTGAATTTGCTACTGTTTTTGAAAATAATTATGGAACTTTAAAATCTAAAGTTGAAGAACATTTAATGCAAAATAAGTCTGTATTATTTGATATTGATTGGCAAGGTGCTAGACAAATTAGAGAAAAATATAATCCAGATCAAATATTATCAATATTTATTCTTCCTCCATCTATTGATGAACTTAATTCAAGGCTAAAATCAAGGGCACAGGATAATGATGATATTGTAAAAAAAAGAATGGAGGGTGCCATATCTGAAATTGAACATTTTAACGAATATGAATATGTTTTAATTAATGATGATATTAATGAAACATATGATAATATTTCAATAATTATTGAAGCAAAAAAACTTTCATCTATAAGAATTCAGGGATTTACTAACTTGCTTAAAAATACTTAATAAATTTATGCTACTTGCTTTAGATGTTGGTAATACAAAAATATCAGTTGGAATCTTTGAAGAAGGCAAACTTACATTTAAGGAAAATATTGATACAATAATTAATAATCACTATGATATTTTATCAATAAATTTAGTTGAGNTATTTGCTAATAATAATATAAATCATAATTTANTNTNTNCTGTTATNTTATCTTCTGTTGTTCCATCAATTGATAAAATATTAGAGCTCTCTCTTAGTAAAATTTTGCAAAATGATATTAATATTCTACATATAGGTGATAAAAATATTATATTAAATCTAAAAATTGTTCTTAATAATTCAAAAGAAGTAGGTCATGATAGAATTGTTAATTCAATTTCAGCAATAAATAAATATGGCAAAAATTTAATTATTGTAGATTTTGGAAGTGCCATTACTATTGATATTATTAACAATAATTATGAATATATTGGTGGTTTTATTATGCCAGGTATCAATATGTCATTACTTGCAATGCATGAATATACGGCTAAATTGCCACATATTAAATTTAATAAGCCATATAAATTAATTGGTAACTCAACTAAATCTGCAATTTTATCAGGTATATATTACTCTAATTACTATGCCATTAAAAATATTGTTAATGAAATATCTGAAGAGATGAAATGTAAAATGACAGTTATTTTTACGGGTGGTAATTCATCAATTTATAGCGATTTAGCTAAAAAAATTAACGCCCATTTTGAACCTGATTTATGCCTTAATGGGCTAAATATAATATATAATAATAATTTATGAATTTTAACATTTCTAAATATAAAGATAATTTTTTATTTATACCTTTAGGTGGCTCTAATGAAATTGGAATGAACCTAAATCTATATCATTATAAAGGCAAGTGGCTTATGGTTGATTGTGGCGTTGGATTTTCTTATGACACGCCGGGAATTGATATGATGACTCCTGATATATCGTTTCTTAAACAGATTAAAAAAGACTTAATTGCAANAATTATTACTCATATACATGAAGATCATATTGGAGCCATACAATATTTATGGAATGATATTGGCGTAGATGTTTATACTTCAGAGCTTGCTAAGAATTTTTTAATTACAAAATTAATTGAATTTAATTTGGATAAAAAAATTCCAATAAAGGTTATTAATAATAAGAAAGACCTAAATATTGGACCATTTAACATTGAATTTATTGGACTTACCCATTCAGTTCCAGAAATGCAGGCTCTTTATATTAAAACTGACATTGGAAATATATTACATACCGGAGATTGGAAATTCGATCCAAATCCTATTATTGGAAATATCTCGCAAAAGGATAAAATAAATCAATATGGTGTAGATAAAAAAATTGATGCTATTATTTGTGATTCTACAAATTCTACTACACAGGGTCATTCAAAGTCAGAAGGAGAGTTATATTATTCACTTAAAGAAATTATAGCTAAGCAAAAAGCCATGGTGGGAGTTACCACATTCGCCTCAAATATAGCTAGAATTACCACCATTGCAAAAATAGCCACTGAGCTTAATAGAAAAGTTGTACTTGCTGGCTTTTCTTTAAGAAGACTTTATGAAGTAGGAAAAAAAAGTGGCTATTTTAAAGATGATAAATGTTTTATCTCGGATAAGGAGATTAAATTTTATGATAAAAGCGAAATATTAGTGATTTGCACTGGATGTCAAGGTGAGCCTCTTGCTTCTACTAGAAAAATTGCTTCCAATATACACCCTACTATTAAATTTAACAAAGGTGACTTGATGATTTTTTCATCAAAAATTATACCAGGTAATGAGAAGAAAATTTATGAAGTATATGATATATTCGCCAAAAGGCAAATAGATGTTATAACATAAAAGGATCATTTTGTTCATGTTTCTGGACATCCATATCATGATGAGCTTGTTGAGATGTATCAACTAGCTCAACCTAATATTGCAATACCAGTTCATGGGGAATTTATTCATACTAAAGTAAATGCTGAAATTGCAACAAGTCAAAATGTTCAAAAAGTTATTCAGCCTGAAAATGGCATGGTTATAAATATTGACTTTAAAGATCCAAAAATGTCATCGCAAATTGCATCAGTTCCATCAGGATATTTAGGCGTTGATGGTAAAAATTTAATAAGTCTTGATAGCCCGATTATAAAACAAAGAAAAAAATTAGCATATGGAGGAATTGTAATAATTTCATTAAAATTAGATAAATCACTTAAATTAACCCAAAAGCCATATATTAGGGCAGTTGGCTCTTATGATTTAGAGCAAGAATTCCTTGAAGATATTATTATTGAGGAGATTAGAAAAATTATTAAGAATAAATCTAAATCTATAGGTAATAATAAATTTAGTTTTATTAAAAAAATTAGTTCAAATAAATATAGTAATATTGCAAATCAACTTGAAAAAGCTATTTTAGTTGTAATAAATAAAATATTTAAGGATATTATGGGCAAAAAGCCATATTGTGACTTAAAAATCTGGATATAAAATGAGCGACCCTAAATTTAAAATTATTGCTGACCATCTTCGCTCCTCTTCGTTCTTAATTATGGATGGTATAATCCCTGGTAATGAAGGAAGATCTTATGTCTTAAGGAGGATATTAAGAAGAGCAATGCTACAAATTCATAAATTAGGTATTAATAAGCCAATAATGTATAAATATGTTGAATCCCTATCGCGCAATATGAGTCTGCATTATCCTGAACTCAACAAAAAAAAAGAATATATTCAAAATATCATTAAAGACGAAGAATTAAAATTTAGTCAAACATTATCTAATGGTCTAAAAATTATTAATGATGAGCTATTAAGTAATAATAAGAAATTAATGTCAGGATATATAGCATTTAAGCTTTATGACACATATGGATTTCCTTTAGATTTAACTCAAGATATATTACGTGAAAATAATAGAGATGTAAATATTAATGAGTTTAATCAAGCTATGTCAATGCAAAGAGATAGAGCTAAAAGTTCATTAAATAACATTAATATTAACGATTTAGCACAATATTTTGCAAGTAAAGAAAATATAATTGGCTCTACAGAATTTACTGGCTATAATGAATTAATAAATGAATGTAAAATAATCGATATATCAATTATAAATGGCCAGGAATTTATCATATTAAATAAGACACCTTTTTATGCTACATCAGGTGGCCAAAGAGGTGATAAAGGAATAATTACAAGTCATAAACCAAAAAATATAAAACAAGAAAAATATACTAATTATTACAAAATTTCGCAAACTAAAAAATTTGGCAATAATATTTATGTACATATTGTTGAAACAAAAAAAGGTAATCTCAATATTGGAGATAAAGTATATGCAATGATTGATGATCAAAATAGACAGGCACTTGCCCAAGGTCATTCCGCTACTCATCTTTTACATAAGGCTTTAAAATTATTAATAGATGAAAACATCTCGCAAAAAGGATCATCTATTGAGGCACAATATTTTACATTTGATTATAATTATAATAAGCCATTAACTAATAATGATATATATAAAATAGAGGATTTAATAAATTTTTATATTAGAAAAAATGATAAGGTAAAAACTGATATTATGAAATTGGATAAAGCAATTAATAGAGGTGCTATTGCTATGTTTGACTCACAATATGAAGAAGATGTAAGAGTTCTTGAAATTGGAGATTCTTTAGAATTATGCGGAGGTACACATGTTGATTTTTCTGGAAATATTGGTATTTTTAAAATTATTTCTGATAGTTCAATTGCTTCTGGGATAAGAAGAATTCTTGCCAAGGTTGGATCAAATGCATATGATTATTTAAGATGTCAAGATATCAAAACCAAAGCAATTGAAAAAGCGCTTAATATATCAATAGATAATGATTATGAAAATGACAAATATACTAAGTCAGGATTTATTGATTCATTTTGCATTGATAATAATTTAGATTTAAGAAATGATTATAATCTTGAAAATGAATTAAATAATAAATATAATATCAAAGGTAATGATCTAATAAAAACTATTAAGGATAAGGATAAGGAAATTGCTAATTTAAAAAAAGAATTAATAATATCAAAACTTATTACTAGGGATATACAAAATATATCAGATATAAATATATTATTTACTGAAATTGCAGATATAGATGTAAAACAACTTCGCGAAATTTCCAATGATATTATAAATAATAAGAAATTTACTAAATCATCAATAATTATTCTCTATAATATATCTAATAATAAAGTTATTATTACAATTAAAATAACTAATGATTTATTAGAAAAATTCAATGCTTGCACTATATTTAAGGCAATATCACCACATATAAATGCAAAAGGAGGTGGATCTCAAGCAGATTTTGCCATGGGTGGCGGAGATAAAATAGAGGGAATTAGTAATATTAAAAATAACCTAATAAATATAATTCATGATGCCTAATAAATATTTTGGTACAGACGGAATCAGAGGCAAAGCAAATCAGCATCCAATAACTGCTGAATTTGCATTAAAAATTGGCATGGCAATTGGCGTTAAATTTAATAATAAAAAATATAAACATAGAGTTGTTATCGGTAAAGATACAAGATTATCAGGTTATATAATAGAATCAGCACTAACCGCAGGATTATCCGCAATTGGTATTGATGTTTTTCTTGTTGGTCCTACTCCTACCCCGGCAGTGTCAATGCTTACTAAGTCAATGAGGGCAGATATAGGAATTATGATTTCAGCATCACATAATCCATATTATGATAATGGTATCAAAATATTTAATCATGATGGATCTAAATTAAGTGACGAAGATCAAAATGATATTGAAAATTTAATAGATCAAGATTTGACACTTTACTTATCTGGATCTAGTGACATTGGTAGAGTTACAAGAATAGATGATGCAAGTTATAGATATATAGAATATGTAAAAAATAGCTTTTCTAAGAATTTATCATTAAAAAATTTAAGAATTATCATTGATTGTGCAAATGGTGCATCATATAAGGTTGCATCTCAAATTTTCTGGGAGTTAGGTGCAGATGTAATAACTATAAATAATAAACCCGATGGCTTAAATATTAACAATAAATGTGGATCAACAGATTTAAGACATTTGTCAGATATTGTTTTACAAGAAAAGGCTGATATTGGAATTGCGCTTGATGGTGATGCAGATAGAGTAGCAATTATTGATAATAATGGTAATGAGATTAATGGTGATAAATTAATTGCAGTTATAGCAGAAAGATTACATGATATTGGCAAACTTAATAGCGATTTAGTGGTAGCTACTAAAATGTCAAATCTTGCATTGGAAGAATATTTAAACTATATAGGAATATCTCTTATTAGAACAGATATTGGCGATAGAAATGTTGTATCATCTATGATTGATAATAATTGTAATTTTGGCGGAGAACAATCTGGTCATATAATATTATCAGATCATGGTATTACTGGTGATGGATTAATATCTGCATTAAAAATATTAGAATATATGATATATTATAATAAATCATCTTTTGATATAAATAATCTATTTGAGCTATATCCTCAAAAACTAATAAATATTTCATATAACTCAGATGGTTATGACCCTCTTAGTGATTCAATATTTTTAGAATATATTAATGAGCAAAATAATAAATTAGGATTCAAAGGTAGAATATTCGCTAGAAAATCAGGTACACAAAATTTAATCAGAATATTAATTGAGTCACATGATAGTAAAATTATCGATAATATTGTAAAAGATATTAATAATATACTTAAATTATAATATAATATTTTATATTAATAGTTAGCCTCTAATTATTTTGCATATTGATTGTGTGAGCTCAGCTCTGTTTAATGTATAAAAATGAAAATTATTTATATTTTCTTTCATCATTAATCTGCATTGCTCAATTGCAATCATTCCAGCTATAAGATTTTTTGACTCAATACTATTATCAAGAGTATTAAATATTTCACTCATCCATTTTGGAATATTAGTATGGCACATTTTAGCGAATTTAGATACTTGCTTAAAATTTGTAACTGGTAATATACCAGGTATAATAGGAATATTTATATTTTTAGCATGGCATTTATCTCTAAATCTAAAGAAAACATCACAATCAAAAAAGAATTGAGTAATAATTTTATCTGCACCAGCATCTACCTTTTTTTTCAAATTATCAATATCTTGGTCAAGTGATTTAGCTTCCGGATGTTTTTCAGGATATCCAGCAACAGAAATTTCAAAATTTATACCCTCTTTTTTGAGCTCTTTTATTGCATAAACAAGATCACTAGCATATTTATAACTATTTTTACTATCTATATGATTATAAGAATCATTTGGAATATCACCACGAAGTGCAACTATATGCCTTACACCAATATCCCAATAATTTCTTAATATAGAATCTATTTCAGCCCTAGAAGATCCAATACATGTGAGATGAGATGCTGGACGTAAGTCAGTTTCACTAATAATTCTTGAGATAGTTTCATGGGTCATTGTTCTTGTAGAGCCACCCGCACCATAAGTAACTGAAATAAAATCAGGTGATAATGATTTTAGCTTAGTTATACTATCCCATAATTTTATATTCATTTCTTCATTTTTAGGAGGGAAAAACTCAAATGAAAATTTTAGATTATTTCTCAGTGATAATAATTCTTCAATTTTATTGTTAAAGATTTTCATATCTTTTATTAAATATTGTATAATTTATTTTATTTTTTAGCAACAATGATAGGCAATTATTATCTAAACCTGAAGTAACTATAGTAGAGCAATTACTACCTTCAATTATTTTGGCTGCATTAATTTTAGTAATCATACCACCAGTTCCACAATTAGAAATAGATCCAGATGCCATTTTTTTGATATTATCATCAATTTCTTTAACAAATCTAATTGGCTTAGCATTTTTATTAATAGATGGATCTTCATTATAAAATCCATCAACATCAGATAATAATATTAATAATCTAGCATTTGTCATTTGAGCAATATAAGCAGATAAAGTATCATTATCACCTATTTTTATTTCATCATATGCAACTGAGTCATTTTCATTTATTATTGGTATTATATTGAGATCTAATAATTGTTTAATTGTATTTTGAAAATTCCTTTTACGATTTATTGATTTACAGTCAGAATATGATAATAATATTTGAGAAGTAATTAGATTATTATTAGCAAATATATCACAATAGCTATTTATTAGATAAATTTGACCAATAGAAGCCATTGCTTGTTTTTTTTCAATAGATATATCTCTTTGCTTATATGATAATTTATCACACCCTAATGCAACGGCTCCAGAAGTAACAATTATAAAATGATATTTATTACTAAATAGGATTATATCTTTTGCAAGAGAGTCTAGCCAATTATCTCTTATATTTGAGTTATTAATAAGTAAAGATGAGCCTATTTTAATAATAATAATTTCTCTACTTAAAGATTTATGTGACATTTATATATTATAATAATTACTGATATAATATTATAACATAAGACATTTAAGATTCAATATTGGTTAATGCCTTTTTATTGATTATATTATTTCTATAAATTTTATTTTTTATCTGTAAAACATCAAAATCGTTAAAATTTTCATAAATGTCACTAATTAGAATAAAGATATCAACACTTCTATTTTCTTGCTTTTTTATACCATCATCAGTTACAATATCAGGATATTGCTCTCCAAATGCACGATAACTAATAAAATCTTCAGTAATACCATTTCTGATTAATTGCTTCTTAACTGCATTTACTCTTTTAAGTGATAAAAGCTTATTATATATTTGACTTCCTGATCTGTCAGTATTGCCTACAAGTAATATTTTATAATTAGTATCTAATGATTCAATAAATTTTGTAAAATCTAATAATTGAGATAATGCATTTTGATTGAATTGGTGACTATTATAATCAAAATATAACTTAAAATGCTTAAAGATTGGCTCTACTTGTTTAATTGGTTTAGTTTTATCTTTCTTTAAGTCATTTTGATAATATTCTATTTCTGATATTAATTTACTAAATCTAACTCTACACCTCGCTAATTCATCTGATATATGAATTGATTTAGATTCTCTTGAAATCCAACAATCATATAAATAATTAAGATGTGCTAATTGAATTGGTATAAGTTGAACTAGGTTAGGATTTTGCATAAGATCATCTAATCTTTTTTGCATCATAATCATTAATTTAATTTGAGATTTGTCAGCTTCCCATTTAATTGGATTTTCAGGAATTATCTCCTTATTATTAATGATATTAAGCCCTTTAGAAGCAAAATATTTTGAATTTTCAATATCACCTTCCAATCTAAATTTTTTAGAAAATTCATAATATTCAAGACCTAAATATGATCTGTAATCCTTTTGCACTTTTAGCTGAGAAGTTTTTGCTGATAATATATATAGATCATCTTTTTTTGAACAAGATGTAATGAATAAAAAAATAATAACAAATTTTACAATATTTTTCATAGCTGAGACTAATATAGTTTTTTTATATAGTAAAATATTACTGTTTTTTTAAATATCTATATTAAACGAATATTTGAATAATATTAATGTAAATTGGTAATATTTACGTATTCATTGACCTAAAGAACTCCTCATTATCTTTTGTACCATCTAGCTTTTGAAGAAGGAATTCCATGGCTTCTAGTGAGTTCATTGGATTAACAATTCTTCTAAGCATCCAGACTTTTGATAAAGTTGCTCTATCTACAAGCAATTCTTCTTTTCTAGTTCCAGATCTTGTTATATCAATTGCAGGGAATATTCTTTTATCAGAAATTTTTCTATCAAGAACTATTTCTGCATTACCAGTGCCTTTAAACTCCTCAAATATTACCTCATCCATTTTAGAGCCAGTTTCAATTAATGCAGTGGATATAATGGTTAGAGAACCACCCTCTTCTATATTTCTAGCTGCCCCAAGAAATCTTTTTGGCCTTTGTAATGCATTAGAATCGACACCACCAGTTAAAACCTTTCCTGATGATGGAATAACAGTGTTATAAGCTCTTGCAAGTCTTGTTATATTATCTAGCAATATTACTACATCTTTTTTAGCTTCTACTAATCTTCTTGCCTTTTCAATAACCATTTCTGCAAGTTGAACATGTCTATGTGCAGATTCATCAAATGTTGAACTAACAACTTCACCCTTAACGGTTCTAATCATATCTGTAACCTCTTCTGGTCTTTCATCAATAAGCAGAACTATAAGAACAATTTCTGGATTATTAGTTGTAATGCTATGAGCAATATTTTGCATTAATGATGTTTTACCTGTTCTTGGTGGAGCAACAATAAGCGCTCTTTGTCCCTTACCAAGTGGTGTAACAAGATCAATAATTCTGGTGCTATTATCCTTACTATTTTCATCACTTATTTCTAATTTAAGTTTCTCTTGGGGATATAGGGGTGTTAAATCATCAAATAAAACTCTATTTCTTATTTCATCTGGGGTATTAAAATTTACTTGATTAACTCTAAGTAATGCAAAATATCTTTCACCCTTTTTTGGGGCCCTTATTTGACCTTTTATGGTATCACCAGTTCTAAGGCCAAATCTCTTAATTTGACTTGGTGAAACATATATATCATCAGATCCAGGAAAATAATTAGCTTCAGGAGATCTTAAGAAACCAAAACCATCATCTAATACTTCAAGAACCCCTTCCCCAATTATAACATTATGCGGATTAATATCTGAAAAACCTTTTAAAATATGATATATTACATCTTGTCTGCCAAAATCTCCAACATTTTCAAGCTCATATTCCTTTGCAATTTTTATCAAGCACTCAGCACTTTTATTTTTTAGATCTTTTAACTCTAGAGTATCGCCCTCTTGTTTTACAGCCTCTTGGGTATTAACTTCACTTATTGATTCATCATTATTTTCATTAATATTTTTATTTTCTGAATGACTTTCGGATGGATTTTTATTATTTTTTTTAAATAATAATTTATCATTTTTAGGTGCTCTACTTATTAAGCTACCTCCATGATTATTTTTTACAGGGATCTTTCCTGGCTTTTTTGTAAGTTTTATCTGCATTTTATATGTTATTAATGAATAAATTTATGATACTACAAAAGATGTGAGAAAATACATGAATTTGATTTGATTATAAAATAATTAATCATTGTGATTGTTTTGTCAATAGCTTTTCAATTATTTTTTTTGTTTGATATATTGTTGATATGATTGATTTATTATTATTTATTATAAAATCGCCATAATCCCTTCTTTTTATATCAGATATTTGTCTTGATGATAATATTTCAAAGATCTTATCTGAATTAGTTATATTTTGCATTTTGAGTAAATATCTTTTTTTCCTAATTTCCTTATCGCAATTTATGGTAATTAATTTATCATAAAAATATGCATTACTTTCTATTAGTAAGGGAATATTAAGAATAATAAATTTTTTATTATTTTGTAATTTAACAAAATCATTACATATCATCCTAATTGTTGGATGTAATATATCTTCTAATATTGTAATAATTTTGTTATATTCACAATTAGTTGAAAATAATTTTTCTCTAAGCTTATTTTTGTTTAAAATATTATTATCAAAGATTTCGGGTAAATTGTCATTAATTTTTCTAATGACTTCGCTATTATTAGCTATTAAATTTTTAACTTCTTGATCTGCATCAAATATTACTGAATCATAGTTACTAAATATTGATGATACTAGATTTTTACCAGATGATATACCTCCAGAAATACCAATAATCATTTTAATTCAGATATTGAAATTAATAATGAATATTTATTCATAATATCATGAAGCTCTTGCTTAATTTCATCTAGATATATTTGTGAAATGGCTTCACATCTTGCAACAATTGCAGGCTGAGTATTTGATGCCCTAAGTAACCACCAACCTCTATGATCATAACATCTAATTCCATCTATATCATTAAATTGATAATTATTATCAATTAAATATTTTTTTATTTCATTAATCAAATTAAATTTAATATTGTCATCACAATTAATCCTAATTTCACTGGTTGAATATTTTTTAGGAATTTCTTTTCTTAACTCAGATAATTTTTTTTTTGATTTTTTGATAATATTTATAAGTCTTATTGCAGAGTATATAGCATCATCAAAGCCATAATATTTATCTGCAAAGAATATGTGTCCAGACATCTCTCCAGCAAGAAGTGCGCCAACTTCTTTTAACTTTGATTTTATGAATGAATGGCCTGTTTTATGCATAATTGCAATACCACCAAATTCAGTTATTTTATCAAATAATATATTACTCGCCTTAACATCTGCTATGACTCTACAGCCAGGATTATTATTTATAACTTCCTTGGCAAATATAATCATTAAATCATCACCTGATATTACCTCTCCTAAATCATCCACAACACCTATTCTATCTCCATCACCATCAAATGCTATCCCAAAGTCGCAATTTTTATCTTTAACTTTCTTTTGAAGATCAATCATATTTTTTATATCAGATGGATCTGGATGATGATTAGGAAAATTACCATCTATTTTTTCATATAATTTATAATTTATATTAGCTAATTTTGATGTTAAATTTGTAATTACATTTCCTGTAGCACCATTTCCGCAATCCCATGCAATTTTAATATCTGATATATCATTAATATTTTCAATATCTTGCATTAATCTTTCGATATATTTATTTTCAATTTCAATGTCAGCAACATTACCCTTGCCACTAACAAATTCTCCTTTATCAACTATATTTGCTAAATGTTGAATCTCACTACCGAAAAATGGTTTATCTTTTAATGTAATTTTAAAACCATTATGATCCTTTGGATTATGTGAGCCTGTAATCATTATTCCTGCATCACATTTTAGGTAATTAACAGCATAATATAACATTGGTGTTGGGCAAAGATGTATTAATTTAATATTAGCACCAGATTCTATAAATCCCTTTACTAGTGAATCTTTAAGATGTGTAGAGCTTTTTCTACCATCATATCCTATAACAATATTATTATGATAATTATTATCTAAAAGATATTTAAAAAAAGCCTTAGCAATAAAATATGCATCATTGCAAAATAATGTTTTATTAAAGACACCTCTAATATCATAAGCCCTTAAGATAGTATTATTGAATTTATGCATGATTATTATGTTATTTTACCGTCTATAGGAGATGACGGGCTACCAAGATAATTTTTTTTCATTCTGCCTGCAAGAAATGATAATCTACCCGCTCTAATTGCGTATTTCATTGATTGCGCCATTAATAAAGGATTCTTTGCTAAGGCAATTGCACTGTTCATTAATACACCATCACAGCCCATTTCCATTGCAATTGCAGCATCCGATGCTGTACCAACTCCAGCATCAATGAGCACAGGAACATTTGACTGCGATATAATTAATTCTATATTTAATTTATTTTGAATACCTAATCCAGAACCAATAGGAGCTGCCAATGGCATAATAGCACAACATCCTATATCTTCGAGCTCCTTAGCAACAATTGGATCGTCTGAAGTATATACCATAACCTCAAAATCATCATCAATAAGTTTTTTTGCAGCGCTAATTGTATCTACAACTTTTGGGTATAGGGTTTTATCATCTGATAAAATTTCAAGCTTTACTAAGTTCCAACCACCTGCAGCCCTTGCTAATCTTAATGTTCTAATAGCATCATTAGCATTAAAACAACCAGCACTATTTGGAAGATATGTATATTTAGTAGGGTCTATATAATCTTGTAGCATATCATTCTTATTGTCATCAATATTTACCCTTCTAACTGCAACAGTAATTATCTCTGCTTCACTTGCTTCTAATGCAAGTTTATTTTGTTTATAATTTTTATATTTACCAGTGCCTATTAATAGTCTTGAGTTAAATTTCTTACCAGCAATATAAAGTAGATCATTAATATTATTCATCTTATAAAATAAAATTACCTGGCATTAATATTACTAAAGCATATGTTATAGGTGCAACAAAAACCATCCCATCCATTCTATCTATAACACCTCCATGACCTGGAATTATTGCCCCTGAATCCTTTACATTAAATATTCTTTTAATTTTTGACTCAAATAAATCACCAAATTGCTCAATAATTGAAAGTAATATACTAATAGTTATGAAGAATAGCAATGTTCCAGGGAATATAAATGATGAAATAACACCAACTACAGCACAAGATATAACGCCACCAAGGAGTCCAGACCAGGTTTTATTTGGACTAATTTTAGGGGCTAATTTAGGACCTTTTAGAAATTTACCAAAAAAATATGCAAAAATGTCAGTTGTCCATATTATAAAAAACATCCATAGTAATATAAATGGATCAATTTGCCTTAATTTAATAGCACAATATATTGGTAATATTATATAAATAAAACCAAATATTTGCCAATTTGTTTTCTTTGAAGCGCTTTGTGTAATATTACCCCATTCAATTGTCATTAAAAATACTAATATAAGAGATATTAATATAAATAGTGACATAGAGAAAAAAATTGCATATATTGCAACAGGGATAAGTATTAGTGATGATATTATTCTATTGCGTAAATTAGAGTTATTTTTATCAATGATAAATATTTTAAATTTTTTTATTAAATTTATCATAATATTATCTTTTACCATATCTTCTATTTCTATTATTATATTCTTGAACACAATTAAAAAAATCGTCTTCACTAAATTCTGGCCAATATTGGTCTATAAAGCTTAATTCTGTATATGCAATTTGCCATAGCAAGAAATTACTTAATCTTTTTTCTGATCCAGTTCTTATAAGTAAATCTGGATCAGGTATATTGCTATACATATTATTAGAGATATAATCTAAACTTATATCATCTATGGTTGATTTGTTGGCTAAAATATCATTAACAATATTTTTTATACAATATTGTATTTCTTGTCTAGAGCCATAGCTTATCGCAATTGTTAATATAAGTGAATCATTATTAATTGTATCTTTTTCTATTCTATATATTTTTTCCTTGATATTTTCATCTATATTATCGAGATCACCAATAATATTAAGCCTTATATTATTATTATGTAAATATTGAATATCATTATCAAGATAATTATCCAAGAGATTAAACAGATTATTTACCTCATATTTGCTTCTTTGCCAATTTTCAGCAGAGAATGCATATAATGTGAGATATTTTATGCCATATTTTAAACTTAATTTTGCAATATCCTTAATATTTTCTACACCTTTTTTATGACCCTTAATTGTACTAAGATTATTTTTTTTAGCCCATCTTGCATTACCATCCATGATAATTGCAACATGATTAGGAATATTAAAGTTTGAAGGATTATTCATAAGGAATAATTAAACTGACATTAACTCCTTTTCTTTGGAATTAACTATACTATCAATTTGAGATGAAAAATCATCAGTAATATTTTGAATTATAGTAGTAAAGCCATGAATATTATCTTTAGAACTGCTAAGTTCTTCATCCTTTTTAAAATTGTCAATTATATCTCTTCTGATATTTCTAATTGAAACCTTTTTATCCTCACCATATTTTTTGGCTAATTTGCACATATCTTTGCGTCTTTCTTCGCTTAATTTAGGAATATTAATTCGAATTAAAGACCCCTCGCTAATAGGAGAAAAACCAATATTTGAATCAATTATAGCCTTTTCTACTGCCTTAATATTAGAGTTATCCCAAATTTGAATATTAATTGTATTAGAGTCTGCAATTGAAATAGTAGCTAATTGCGATATAGGCATAAAGCTTCCATAAACTTCAACTTTTACAGGATCTAGTAAATTTGGCCTTGCCCTGCCAGTTGAAATGCTATCTATATCTTTATTTAGCGAGTTAATTGCTTCAAGCATTTTGGACTTACATTTTTCAATATATTGATCAAGCATAGTATTAATTAATTATTGTAAATTTATTATTGTTATTAATGACATTTTGCAGAGAGTCATTATCAGAAATTGAAAAAACAATTATTGGCAATGAATTATCCTTTGCTAAAGTAATAGCAGTTTGATCCATAACCTTTAAATCGTTGTGTATAACTTCATTATATGTAAGTTTATCATATCTTATTGCATCTTTATTTTTTTTAGGATCATCTGAATATACGCCATCAACTTGAGTACCTTTAAATATTGCATCACAAGACATTTCAATAGCTCTTAATACTGCAGCAGTATCAGTTGTAAAGAAAGGATTACCAGTTCCAGCAACAAAAATAACAACTCTACCCTTTTGCATATGTCTAACAGCTTTTCTTTTTATATAGGGCTCGCAAATTTTGTCCATATCTATTGCTGACAGCATCCTAGTTTCAATATTATGTGATTCAAGAGCGCTTTGCAAGGCTAGGCCATTAATACATGTTGCAAGCATACCCATATAATCAGCGCTTGCTCTCTCCATACCTATTTCATTATGTGATATACCTCTAAATATGTTACCACCACCAACTACAATAGATATTTCACAACCTAATTCCTTAGCTTTTACAATTTGACAACATATCTTATCTAAGGATTCAGGATCATGTCCAAATTCTCTTTTTCCCATTAAAGCCTCGCCAGAAATCTTAAATAAAATTCTACGATATAATGGAAGTGAATTTGAAATCTGATTAGTCATTAAAAAATGAATTATAATTTAGTCATTGATGCTACTTCTGCTGCAAAATCATCTTCTTCTTTCTCAATTCCTTCGCCAAGAATAAACATTTTAAAATCAATAATTTCAGTTGTGCCATTGTTTTTACTAAAATTATTAAGTAAATCTTTTATTTTTATTTTATCATCCATTACAAAGAATTGCTCCATCAATACAACTTCTTCATAATATTTTCTAATTCTGCCCTCAACCATTTTATCAACTATATTTTGTGGTTTACCAGAGCTTTTAGCCTGTTCAGATAAAATATCGACCTCTCTTTCTAGCTTCTTAGAATCAATATTTTCAATATTAAGTGAATCTGGCTTTGCTGCAGCTATATGCATTGCAATTTGTTTTCCTAATTCATTTAATTGAGACTCCTGCGCATCTGATTTAAGAGCAATAATCACAGCAATCTTGCCAAGATTATCATTAATTTTATTATGTATATAACTAACAATTACTCCATCATTATCAAGTGATAATGAGTCAATTCTTCTTATTTTGATATTTTCACCAATTAGACCTATTTGCTCTTTAACATTATCTTCATTATCTGATATAAATTTTTCTTTATCTTGGTAATTTATTGCACTATCTAATAGTTTAGATACAAAAACTTGAAATTTATCAGGTGTTGCAACGAAATCAGTATCTGTATTAACCTCTAATATGACCGCCTTTTTTGCGTCATTTTTAATTGCTACAACACCTTCTGCAGCAACTCTTCCTGCCTTTTTAGATGCAGAAGATAAGCCTTTTTTTCTAAGCCAATCAATTGCTTGCTCATAATTGTCATTACACTCTGATAATGCTTTGTTACAATCTCCCATTGGAGATCCCGTTTCTTCTCTAAGCTTTTTTATTAATGTTATATTAGGCATAATTTTTTAAATAATATTAAAATATTAGGAATTATTGTTATTATTATCTGAATCCTGTGTGGAATCAATATTGTTCTTTATATCAAGTGATTTTTTAATTTCTTCTTTGTTAGTTTTTGGCTTTACAGCATTTTTAATAGAAGATGTTGGATCAGATTTTTTAAGTATAATTTCATCATTATCTAAATTTGAAATATCTAATCCTGATTTTTGCATAGCTTCTTTCATTCCTGCAATTGCAGCATCAGAAATTAATTTACAAAATAGCTTGATAGATTTTGTAGAATCATCATTACCAGGTATTGGATATGTTATATTATCTGTATTGCAATTAGTGTCTAATATAGCCATAACAGGAATATTAAGTTTTATAGATTCTAATAATGCTATTGATTCTTTATTGATGTCTATAATAAATACAAGATCTGGCTTACCTTGTATATCTTTAATACCACCTAGAGATTTTTCAAGTTTTAACCTCTTTCTTTCAAGGTCTAATTTCTCTTTTTTATTTAGACCAATTTCATTATTTGCAAGATCAGCTTCTATTTTTCTAAGAGTTTTAATAGATTTTGATACTGTGGACCAATTAGTAAGCATTCCTCCAAGCCATCTAAAATTAACATAATATTGTCCACATCTTTTTGCAGCAAGAGCTATAGTATCACATGCTTGTTTTTTTGTAGAAACAAAAAGAATTTTCCCGTTATTTTCAGAAATATTTTTTACTACTTTAAGGGATTCATTAAGAAGTCTAGCGGTTTTATCAAGGTCGATAATGCTAATATTATTTTTATTACAATAGATATATTTAGACATTTTAGGATTTCTTCTCATTGTCTTATGGCCAAAATGAGCACCAGATTCTAGTAATTGCTTTATTGTAAATTTAGGTATTTCGAAGTGACTAGAGTTAGATTTATTCATAATTATTTAAATAATTGGTTAAATTAAACATAATATTGTTGCAAGTAATTGCATAATTCCAAATAAAGAACACCAATATAATATCATGCTAAAAGTTTATTTCAATTTACAAATAACCTATTTATTTGTCAATTTGTAATTAATTACCTATTAATTAATTATTTTTACATCCTTTTTACCATCGTAAAATTCAATTGTAATCTTTTCATCTTTTACAAGATTTCTTGACGATGTTAAGACTTTACTATCTTTTATTGCTATTGAAAAGCCTCTTCGAAGAGTATTTTTATAGCTTAGAGCCTCTAGAAGTTTTTGATTTGAGTTTAATAAAATATTTTTTTTCTCAATATATCTTTGGACCTTATTCTTAATATATTCTTTGCTATTTGCTAAATTACTTATATTTAGGTTAATATTTTGAAGAATTATATCCTTATTAGGGGTTGTGGCTAGAAGATTATTTTTTTTATGCAAGATATTATTCTTTATATGACTTAGTAATTCTCTTTTTATGTGTGCTATATGTATATTATTATTTCCAATAAATTGCTTAGGATCTATTAAATTCTTTTTTTTACTATTAATTATATTTATATTTTCAATTATATATTTACTGCAATAATATTGAACTTTATCAAATAAATGATCAATATTAATTTTTAAATCATAAATATTTGGAGTTATCAATTCTGCTGCTGCTGAAGGTGTAGGAGCCCTTAGATCAGCTACATAATCAATTAATACTGAATCAGTTTCATGGCCAATTGCAGATATTATTGGTATTTCTGATTTATATATAGATCTAACCATTAACTCATCATTAAATGGCAATAAATCCTCAAAAGATCCACCACCTCTTGCAATTATTATTAATTCTACATCATTTATTCTATTAAAATATTCAATTCCAGATATAATATCATTAACACATTTAGAACCTTGAACACTAACATTATATAATTTAATATTTAGCGGATATCTTTGATTAATTCTATGCTTAATATCTTCAATTACTGCACCAGTTTTTGATGTAATAATACCGATATTTTTAGGGTATTTTACTAATTTTTGCTTATTATCATTACTAAATAGGCCTTCTTTTTCTAGCTTTATTCTTGTTTCTTCTATTTTTTTAAGTAAAGAGCCAATTCCAGCAATCTCTATTTTTTCTACTATTATTTGATAATTTGATCTAGCTCCATATGTTGTAACTCTGCCTGAAGCAATAACTTCGATTCCATTATCAATTTTAAAATCAATTTTTCTAGCATTATTACTAAAACAAATAGCTGATATAATAGAGTCATTTTCTTTCAAGCTAAAATATAAATGACTTGATCTATGCTCCCTAAAACCAGTAATCTCTCCTCTAATTCTTATATAGCCAAAAGAGTCTTCAACTATTTTTTTAATAGTATTTGAAAATTCACATACGCCATATTCTGGAACATTCATATTCAATATTATAAATTTAATTTATATTATCTGCTTGATTGCTAATATTAATTGATTATAAATCAATTACAATTTATAATTTACAATTTATTATTTAAAACATTAAAATCTTATATTTTGAAGAATAGCATTAAATCTTATAATATCTCAGGATCAGAAACTCTACCCATCATTGAAGGTGGTAAAGGCGTTGGCGTAACTACTGGTGTAACATCCGGTAATTTTGCAAAAAATAATTGTGTTGGTACATTTTCTGGTGTAAATGCTGACTGGGTTGATAGTAATAATAAATTAATACCATTAATTTATAAGGAAAATACCAGAAGGTTAAAGCATAATGAGCTAATTGAATATTCAATAAAAGGTGGCATCTCTCAAGCAAAAATTGCTAATGATATAGCTGGTAAGAATGGCAGAATTCATATGAATGTTTTATGGGAAATGGGTGGTGCACAAAAAGTATTAACTGGGATTTTAGATGGCGCAAAAGATCTTGTTCATGGAATAACATGTGGTGCTGGCATGCCATATAAATTATCAGAAATTGCAGAAAAATATCAGGTTTATTACTACCCCATAGTATCATCAATGAGAGCTTTTAGAGCATTATGGAAAAGAAATTATCACAAAGCTAAAACATTATTAGGTGGAGTTGTATATGAATGTCCATGGCGTGCAGGAGGACATAATGGTCTTTCTAACGCAGAAGACCCAAACGCTTATGAAGATCCATATCCAAGAGTTGCAGAAATTAGAACATTTATGAATTCAGTAGGGTTAAATGATGTTCCTATTGTTATGGCAGGGGGAGTATGGAATATAGAAGAATTTGATCACTGGCTATATAACCCAGAAATAGGACCTATTGTATTTCAATTTGGAACAAGACCAATAGTAACTAAAGAATATCCTGTACCTGAAGAGTGGAAACAAAAATTATTAAATTTAAGCGAAGGAGATGTCTATCTTAACCGATTTAGCCCTACTGGTTTTTATTCTTCAGCAATTGAAAATGATTTTATCAAGGAGTTAAAATCTAGAGAAATAAGACAAGTTGAATATAGAGCAAAAGAAATAGATGATTTTAACCATAAAATTTCTTTTGGCAATAGAGGAAGATATGTATTTATTCAGGCAAAAAATAAGGGTCTTGTAACTAATTGGCAACAGCAAGGATTTATAGAGGCAATGAAAACTCCTGATCAAACATTAATGTTTGTTGATAAATCAAAAGCTGCCCAGATAGTAACTGATCAAATTAACTGTATGGGTTGTCTCAGTCATTGCAGATTTAGTAATTGGTCTGATAGAGAAGAAAATAATTTTAGCACCGGAACAAAATCAGATCCAAGAAGCTTTTGTATTCAAAAAACACTGCAAGATGTAAGAAATGGAATCGATATAAATAATCAATTAATGTTTTCTGGACATTCAGCCTTCAGATTTAAAGATGATGAATTATATAAAAATAATTATATTCCAACAATTAAGGAATTAATTGAAAGAATAATGATAGGTAAATAACTATGAAAAAAGTTAAGGTAGCTATAATTGGATGCACAGGATATACAGGGCTAGAATTAATAAAGACATTATCAAACCATCAATATATTGAAATATCAGCACTTGTTGCTAATGAAAATGCTGGCAAATATATATCTGAAATATCACCTTCTTTATTGTCTCTACAACTTCCTATAATTTCAACATTTGATAAAATTAACTTAACCGAAAATGATATTGCATTTTTATGCTTACCTCACAATACTGCACATAAATTAGTTGAAAAAATAATTAAGAAAAATAGCAATATCAAAATTATAGATCTTTCAGCAGATTACAGAATCAATGATCAAGATTTATATAATCAGTATTATAATACTACTCATAGTAGCTTTTCTCTTCAAAAGGATTTTACATATGGACTTAGCGAAATATATAAAAATAGCATTAAGAAATCAAATTATATTTCATGTCCAGGATGTTATCCAACATCAATTTTGCTACCATTAATACCTTTATTAAAAAATAACCTTATAAAAAATAACAATATTATTATTGATTCAAAATCTGGTTATAGCGGAGCTGGAAAATCAATAAATTCCAAATCATTATTTTGTGAAGTTAACAATTCCTTCAAAGCTTACAATATTTCAACCCATAAGCATATTATAGAAATTGAACAGGAATTATCTAAATTTGCCTTAAATAAAATTTCTGTTGAATTTACACCTCATATAATTCCAATAAATGGAGGTATTTTGTCAACCATTTATTGCGATATATCAGATAAATATTCATATAATGATATTAATAACTGCCTGGTAACAAGTTATAATGATAGTTTTTTTGTAAATTATGTAAGTGAACCTCCAGAAATTAAAGACGTTAAAAATACTAATTTTTGTAATTTTACAGCAAAAAAAGGTAGAACCAATGGTAAATTAATTATTATAAGCGTTATTGATAATCTACTTAAGGGTGCATCTGGTCAAGCTGTACAAAATTTGAATCTAATTTATAATTTTGACGAAAGAACAGCCCTAACACAACTCGCAAATCTTGCATGACTACAATCTTTGCGCCAATCACATCAATGAATCAAAATGGTGTATGTGTAATTAGAATCTCAGGAGATAATACCATTAATTGCTTAAGAGAGCTTGGCATTGACACTAATAAAATTAAAAATAGATTTTCTCATTTGCATAATATTATCATTGATAATGAGTTAATTGATAATTCTCTTATCACCTACTTTAAGTCACCTAATAGCTATACTGGAGAAGATATCGCCGAAATTTCTATTCATGCCTCACCCTATATATATACAATAATATCTGCAAAATTATCCACAATTAATAATGTTAGAATTGCAGAAGCTGGAGAATTCTCCAAAAGAGCATTTATCAATAATAAAATTGACCTAATTAAAGCAGAGTCAGTTGTTGATTTAATATCATCTGAAACAAAAATTCAGCATCAACAAGCTATTAGACAATATAGCGGTAAAGTAAGTAATATATATCAGGCAATCAGACATAATATTATAAGTGCATTATCGAAAATTGAGGCACTTATAGACTTTCCTGAAGATGATATACCTAGTTCAATTATCGATGATATTAATAATATTGTATTTAAAATTATAAATGAAATTAATAGCATTATTAATGACAATAATATTGGCCAGAAAATTAAAAAAGGCCTACAAATTGTAATTATAGGCCAGCCAAATGTTGGTAAATCAACATTGATTAATTTTCTTTCAAATGATAATATTGCTATAACATCCGATATTTCAGGTACTACTCGTGATGTAATATCTTCCTACATTAATATTGAGGATATACCAATTAATCTATTTGATACTGCTGGAATCAGAAAAACTAATAATAAAATTGAATCTGAAGGTATTAAAAGGGCAATAAACAAAGCTGATGATAGTGATCTAAAAATTATTGTAATAGATCCATCTAAAAATTTATCCAATGATATTATTAAATTAATTGATCATAATTCATTAATTTTAATCAATAAAATTGATAATAGTAACAATGATGAAATTATGGATAAAATAAAATTTATTAGTAACTATTGTGAAAATATTATCGAAATTTCATTAAAAAATGAGGTTAATATAGAGAGTATAAAGCCAAAAATTGCAAAATTGCTCAAA
This sequence comes from Rickettsiales bacterium, assembly GCA_020054685.1. GTDB lineage: Bacteria > Pseudomonadota > Alphaproteobacteria > Rickettsiales > UBA1997 > UBA1997. The sequence goes on from JAHXBS010000022.1 coordinate 54,326, forward strand.
AATAAATTCAATAATATAAATAGCTCTATTATTACCAGTCAAAGACACAGATCATGCCTAATTAAATCAATTACACATCTAAATAATTTTAATTTAAATAAAAATATAGAAATAGCTGCTGAAGATTTAAGATTAGCAGCTCATGAAATATCTGTTATCACTGGCAGTATAAATATTGATAATATCTTAGATGAAATATTTAGCAAATTTTGTATTGGCAAATAATCAAAAAATAGACAGCAAAAATCTAAACAGCATTAATATTTTTGGTTTTATAATCTTTTGCCTGCTTTCCTAGGAGTATTTCATTATGAGATGATCCAGCTGGTATCATTGGAAATACATTTTCTGACTTTTCTACTAAACAATTAAATAAAACAGGACCATCATGCGTAATCATTTCATTTATTTTATTTTCAAGTTCAGATGGCTTGCTGCATTCTATTCCTTTAATGTGAAAAGATTCTGCTAATTTCATAAAGTTAGGAAGAGATTCCATATATGATTGACTTTCCCTTTTTTCATATATTAATTCCTGCCACTGTCTAACCATACCCATATATTGATTATTAATTATAAATATTTTAACAGGAATATTATATTGCCTAATAGTAGATAATTCTTGCATATTCATCATAAATGATGCATCACCACTAACACAAATCACTAAATCATCCGGATTAGCAATTTGAGCACCAATAGCAGCTGGAATACCATATCCCATTGTGCCTAATCCGCCAGAAGTTAGCCATTTATTAGGTTGATTAAATTGTATATATTGAGCGCTCCACATTTGATGCTGACCAACATCAGTTGAAATATAGGGATTTCTGCTTACAGTTAATTTATTTAATATTTGTAATGCATATTCTGGCTTAATAAACTCATCAGATTTTTCATAGGATAATGAATCAATTTTTTGCCAATGATTTATTTGATCCCACCATATATTAATATAGTTATTATTTGATATTTTTCTTTTATTTATCTCTTCAATTATTTTGGTAATAGCAAAAGATGCATCACAATTAATAGCAACATCAACATTAATTATTTTGTTAATTGAGCAGGCATCTATATCAATATGTATTTTCTTAGAATTAGGAGAAAATCCACTAACCTTCCCAGTAACTCTATCATCAAATCTAGCACCAATATTAATCATTACATCGCAATCATACATAGCCATATTCGCCTCATATGTTCCGTGCATTCCTAACATACCAATAAATTGCTTATCAATTGCTGGAAGAGCCCCCAAACCCAGTAGTGTTGAAGTTCTTCGATAATTCAGTGTTTTAACAAGCTCTGTCAATTTTTCACATGCTATTTTGCCAGAGTTAATAACACCACCACCTATATAAAAAATTGGCTTTTTAGCAGCTAATATTAAATCAACAGCATTATTAAGATCATTATTACTAATATTTGTTTTTTTAGAAAAAACCTTATATGAAGGCCTATTAATTATAATCTTTTTATCATATGAACCAAGAGCATTTTGAATATCTTTAGGTATATCGATTAATATTGGACCTGGCCTGTTAGTAGTGGCAATATGAAATGCTTCATGAATAATATAGCCAAGATCATCTATATTTTTAACAAGGTAATTATGCTTAGTACAAGATCGGGTAAGACCGGTAATATCTGCTTCTTGAAATCCATCAGTACCAATAATATTTGTAGCAACCTGGCCTGAAATACATATTAAAGGTATTGAGTCCATATATGCATCAGTAAGTCCAGTAATAGTATTTGTTGCACCAGGACCAGAAGTTACAGTAACTACTCCAACTTTTCCTGTTGATCTTGCATAACCCTCAGCTGCATGAGTAGCTCCTTGCTCATGTCTAGTTAATATATGTTTTATTTTGGATTGCTTGTAAAGCTCGTCATAAAATGGTAATATGGCACCACCTGGATAACCAAAAATTTCTGTAACATTTTCATTTGCCAGCGCTTTAAGTATTATCTGTGCGCCACTATATTTTTTTATTGAGTTTGATCCTGTATTTGATGCTTGCTTATTCATTTTTATTTTATAAAAGTAATAATATTTTTAATTTAATAGCATTATTTAGTTAGTGCAACAACTTATTAATAAATTACAGTTAAATTTTTAAAATATATGAGCCATATCAACATTAATGAAATCCTAAAATTAATACCTCATAGATATCCTTTCTTACTTATTGATAGAGTTTTGGAGGTCAAATATGGAGAAGAAATCAGAGCAATTAAAAATGTAACTTTTAATGAGCCCTTTTTTATTGGTCATTTTCCTGATCATCCAATAATGCCAGGTGTCCTTATTATTGAAGCAATGGCACAAGCTGGTGCATTAATGGTAACATCAGCACCTGATTTTGATCCATCAACAAAACTTGTATATTTCATGTCTATTGATAATGCTAAATTTAGAAAACCAGTAACACCTGGAGATAGATTAGAAATAATAGTAAAGAAAATTCAGTCTAGAAAAAATGTGTGGAAGCTTGATTGTGTTGCAATGGTTGATGATCAAAAAGTATCTGAAGCATTAATATCTGCTATGATTATTGATAAGTAAATTATGACAAATATCCATAAAACAGCTATTATAGAAAAAGGTGCCGATATTGCAAATTCTGCTATTATAGGCCCTTATTGCACAATTGGAAAAGATGTAAAAATAGGCAATAATTCAATTTTAAAATCTCATATTATTATTGAGGGATCCACTATAATTGGTGAAAATAACTTAATTTATCCATTTTCTACTATTGGTACAAATCCACAGGACCTTAAATTTAACAATGAAGATTCTCGATTAATAATTGGCAATAATAATACCATTAGAGAGCATGTAACCATTCATAAAGGTACTAAAGATGGAATAATGGAGACTAGAATAGGAAATAATTGCTTATTAATGGTTGGTGTCCATATTGCTCATGATTGCATAATTAATAATAATGTAATATTAGCAAATAATGCAACCTTAGCAGGTCATGTAGAAATACAAGATAATGTTATTATTGGCGGTCTTTCAGCAATTCATCAATTTGTAAAAATTGGTAAGGGTGCAATGATTGGAGGCATGTCTGGTATAGAGGGAGACATTATTTCTTATGCATTAGCTATGGGCGAGAGAGCTTCATTATCAGGGCTAAATCTAGTCGGCCTTAAAAGATCAAAAATATCCAAAGATCAAATAAATAATCTAAGGCATTTTTTTAATGAACTTTACAGTGATAACTCAATTTCAATTAGAGATAGAATCTTATCAATTGGTAAAAAATATGATGATAACATGGTTAATAGTATTATCGATTTTATAAATAATAAATCATCAAGAGGATTACTAAAATATAAAAAATCATGAGAGAAATATGCCTTGATACAGAGACAACTGGTCTTGATCCTAGACAGGGACACAAAGTTATTGAGATTGCTTGTATTGAGTTAATTAATAGAGTTAAAACAGATAACCACTTTCATTGCTACATTAACCCTAGAAGGGATGTTCCTCAAGAAGCATTTGCAGTTCATGGACTTTCAACAGATTTCTTAAAGGATAAGCCTATTTTTGATCATATTGCTTATAAATTTATCGACTTTATTAAGGACTCAAATATTATAGCTCATAATGCAAATTTTGATGTAAAATTTCTAAATTTTGAGTTACAATTAGTTGGTATTAAGCCCCTAGAAAAATCAAGAATTATAGACTCTTTAGTTATTGCAAGAAAAAAATTTCCCGGCTCTCCAGCATCATTAGACGCATTATGTAAAAGATTTAATATAGATCTATCAAAAAGATCGCTCCATGGTGCATTACTTGATACACAACTTTTATGCGATGTATATATTGAGCTTATGGGAGGAGCGCAAGAAGATTTCAAATTTGACAATAATAAATTAAAAAACTCACAAATAGATACTCTTATAAATTTACACAATATTAGCAACACCATCATCAGAACAAAAAATTCAACACCAAATAATGAAGACCTATCAAAACATAAGGAATTTATTCTTTCAAATTTTTCCACTAATTTGTGGCAATATAACTAAATTTTTTAAATTTAATTTTACATTAATCAAATTTGATTATGTTTTTATTGCTGCAATTGTAATTATCTCATCCTTTTTACTTTATATTTATCACCAAGAAGCCATATATAATCTAATCAATTTACTGATATTATTATATTTTTTTTCAATATTAGGATATCTTATATTTTACCAATCATTTTTTCAGCTTTTATTTTTAATATTTTTTATAATTATATCATCCCTACTCTATTGCACCTTTTATGACAAATATATAGATAACAATCTTGAAATTGACAATAAATTTTATGCAAATATTTCTGGAGATGTAATTTATCTAAAGGAGATAAGTAATAATAGTAAAAAGTCATTAATATTAACATTAAATAATATTATAATAACTAAGCCTAAAGAAAATACTAAAAAACAAGGAAAAAAGAACTCTAAATTATATAGTAAAAATTTTATAAAAAGAAATTATACAAATCTAGATGACTATATGGATATTGATATATTTGCTTTATCTTATAAGGATAAATATGTTAATCCAAATTGGGTTAAAAATAATAATATAGAATATATCATAAATCCTCCCAAAAAAATTAAAATTATAATACCATCTCATCATAATAAAAAACCTATTAGGATTAGCGATAAAATTTCTATAAATGCTTTTTTTTATAATAGCACAAATAAAATATTCCCAGGTGATTTTGATTATAAAATATATAATAAATCTCAAAAAATTTCTGGCTTTGGAATTGCATCTTCAATACCATTAATAAAAAGCAATGACAATATTAATTTTTTTTCAAAAATTCGCATAATAATATCATCAAAAATTGATAATTCGCTAATCAATAATCAAAATGCAATAACTAAAGCTCTGCTAATTGGTGATAAATCAAATATTTCAAAAAATATAAATGACAATATTAATAATGCTGGAATATCGCTTCTTTTATCTATTTCAGGATTTCATATTGCATTAGCAGGTGGAATTTTCTTTATAATAACTAGATATATCCTATCAAGAAGTGAGTATATATCACTAAATTTTAACATAAAATTAATAGCTTCAATAATAGCATTAATTGCATGCTTTTTTTATTTTGCAATTAGCGGATGTAAAATTCCAACTCAAAGAGCATTTTTAGCATTTCTTGTAGCAATTGGTGCATTACTTAAAAAAGAAAAACTTAACATAATTAGAGCACTTTCTATTATTGCAATAATTATTGCTATATTTAACCCTTATAATGTTGCTAATATTGGATATCAATTATCATTTATGGCTGTTCTTATAATTGCTAAATTTGCTAAAAAATATCCATATAAATCACGTACCATAATATTATTAATAATTAACTATATATATAATATATTAATTATCTCTATATTCATTCAGATTTTTTCATTACCGATATTATTATATAATTTTGGCAAAATTAATCTATTATCACCAATTGCTAATATAATTGCAATTCCTATTACAAGCTTTATTACAATGCCATTAGGATTTTTATCAATATTGCTAATGCCACTAAATCTTCAAGATATTAGCTTAAATCTAATGGGAAAATCAATTAATATAATTGAGCTATTATCATATTTAATATCAAATGCAAAATATAATAATTTCAAACTAGATACTATATCTGGATATGGATCATATATATCATTTATAATTTCAATAATATTAATTACAAATATTAGCCAAAATCAAATAAAAATATATATATTATATATACTGACTTTATTATTGTTAATTAAATCTACTAAATATGATATTGCCTTTAATAAGGATCAAAACTTTTTTGTAATATTTGATCACGAAAAGCAATTACTTAAATTCTCTAAAAAAATAAGATCACAAAAAATAATAAAAAAATGGCAAGATAATTATAATAATTACAATCATATATTTGCCAATAATTGTGATCAATATTGCCTTATTAATATCAAAAATAAGCAACTAATAATAATAAATTCAAGGATAAAGAATGCTACTATTTGCAATTTTATGAATTATGACTATGTAATAAATCTAACTAGAAAATATAAATTACCAAATTGTATAGTTGATAATAAAAAAATAGATAATATAGATTTTGCAGTAAATGGTGGCCATTTTTTTAAGATTAGCAATAAAATTAAGATTAATTTTAGCAAGTAAAATGATTAAATTATAAATTATATAATTAGCTGATATTATTATAATTTAAAATTATTATTATGTAATTTAGTAAGCTGAAAAGAGATTGGTGACCCCAACGGGATTCGAACCCGTATTTCCACCGTGAAAGGGTGGCGTCCTAAACCATTAGACGATGGGGCCATAAATAAATTTTATAAATAAATTTTATAAATAAATTTTATAAATAAATTCTATAAATAAATTTTATGACTAATATTAATATATTAAATTACACATAAAATATTATATTTGCAACTTTTAAATTTAAATAATTAATTTTGAAATAGCTTTATTGCATATTATTTTATGATCATCCTTGTCGATAATAACATTACCTGATTGCTGATTAATCAAAATATAATTTTTAATTAACTTATATATATTATGATTGATCCTAATTGCATCAATATTATTTATAGCAACATAGATTAATCCAGATAATAGTGAGCCATTATATCTGTAATCTATTTTAAAGTTATTATTATTAATATTAATACCATCATTTATCAATAAATTATCACCTAATTTGTAATTATCACTAACGCGTCTTTTATTGTAGAAAACTCCCATATCAACATCACAATATATAATATCTGAAGAAATAAGTTTTTTTATTGCTACTGAAATAGGCTTCGAATCTTCATAACTCTTTCCATAGCATAGGGATATTGCCATAGCAAAATCTGAATTACCCCTGGAATAATTTTCTATTGAATCAATAGGGCAAATATGATAAAAATATCCAGAATTCTTATTGGTAAGATGATTTTCATTATCGGTAAAATATATGTCATAATCCGACCTTATATTGGATAGATCTTTAACTATTAATGACTTTAATCTTTTATAAGATGAATTGGCAAATTTAATCCTCGATGACAAGCTATTTTGAATATATTGTAATTCATTATAGTCTCTTAATATAAATTCAGCTGCACTATCAAGAGCTTTAACAATTATATTAAGATTTGAACTAAAACGCATGATATTAATATAAAAATTCGGTTTTATAGGATTAATAAATTGTTGTTATTTTTAAATATTAATCATAAACTATATATAGTTCAATATAATTCTTATTCAAAACATATATGAAATATCATATATTACTTATAAATTTAAGAATATATAAATTACATTAATTTTTTATTTATTAAAATGGCAGCTAAAGGTAAAACATCAAAAGCAAAAAGAAATTCAATACTTTTTAAAATGGTTAGCACAGCAAAGACTGGATATTTCTATCTTGCTAGACGAAACCCAAAACAAAAAACTGAAAAAATGGTTTTTAAAAAATACGACCCAGTTGTCAGAAAACATGTTGAATTTAAAGAACATAAATTAACATCATAATAATATCACTAAAATGAATAAAATTAAGGTCAGAAATCCCATAATCGATATTGATGGCGACGAAATGACTCGTATCATTTGGGCTAAAATTAAAGAAAAGCTAATATTTCCTTTTCTAGACCTTAACGTAAAATATTATGATTTATCAATACAAAATCGTGATAAAACAGATGATCAAATAACCATAGATGCTGCACATGCTATTAAAGAATATCATGTTGGCATAAAATGTGCAACTATAACTGCTAATGAATCTAGGCAGAAAGAATTTAACCTTAAAAAAATATGGAAGTCGCCTAATGGCACAATAAGAAATATTCTTGATGGTACAGTTTTTCGTGAGCCAATTACATGCAGTAATATTCCAAAAATAGTTACTAATTGGAAATATCCAATTATAGTAGGCAGACACGCATTTGGAGATCAATATAAAGCAACTGAACTAAATATTACTAAGCCTGGTAAACTAATTATTAAATTTCAACCAGATGACTCTAGTGATATTATTGAGCATGAGGTATATAAATATCAAGGACCAGGTGTTGGTCTCGCAATGTACAATAATGATAATTCAATTATAGGATTTGCCAGATCCTGCTTTAACATGGCCCTTCAGAAGAAATGGCCATTATACCTTTCAACCAAAGATACTATTCTTAAAAAATATGATGCCAGATTTCGTGATATTTTCCTAGATATATATAATAATGAATATAAAGAAAAATTTCATGATGCAAATATAACTTATGAGCACAGATTAATTGATGATATGGTTGCATTTGCATTAAAATCATCTGGTAAATTTATATGGGCATGCAAAAATTATGATGGCGATGTTCAATCAGATTCAATTGCACAAGGCTTTGGATCTTTAGGATTAATGACTTCTACATTAATTACTCCTAATAATAAAATAATTGAAACAGAAGCAGCTCATGGAACTGTAACAAGACATTATAGAATTCACCAGCAAGGAATGCCTACATCCACTAATCCAATGGCATCAATATTTGCATGGACAAAGGGCTTAGCCTTTAGAGCAAAATTAGATAATAATAATGAATTATATGATTTTTGCAATAAAGTTGAATCTATTTCTATTGCAACTATTGAATCAGGTAAATATACTAAGGATCTTGCTATTTGTGTTAAAGGAAGCAATAATGTTATCCACGAAAAAGACTATCTTTATACAGATGAGTTTATTGATTTAATTCACACTAAGTTAAAAAATATACTTTAATAATACCTTATCTAATTTAGTATTTTTTTTAAAACTATTCAGATTTGTATTAAACATAAAATATATTGTTTAATTATCTATGTGATAAGTAATTATATATTTAATAAAATGGGGACATACCGATCAATGCCTTTCATCAATAAGCTTTTTACGTAAATCCAAAGTTATATGCTACATTTCTATTTATTCTTAAGGGGAATTGATAATTAGCAACATCAGGGTCTGACCCAGTTTTGCCATAAAAATTATATTATGTCATTATTTTATAAAAAATATTTTACATTATTAGTAAAATAGGATATGCTTAACACAACTTAATCTTTTTAAAAGATAATAGGTAATTGGTAAAAAAAATCATTAGATAATTTTTCTTTCATATAATTATATAAAACATTATGCCTTATTATTCATCTCATGATATAAAGCTTCCTAGCAATGATCATCGCGCAAAAGTTTTGTTTTCAGCTGTAATAATATACAATAAAGCAATTCTAGCACTCTTACTTAATAATGGTGCTAAATAAAATGTAATTGATGTAAATGCCAAAACCCTTTTGCATTGTGCTGCAATGAATGATAGACTAGAAACACTAGAACTTTTAATTATAAATAGCGCTAAAATCATTGTAACAGATAATAAAGGCAGAATCCCTCTTAATTACGCTGAAAGCACAAGTCATATAAATTTAGAAGTAGTAAAGTTTTTATTGATAAATGGTTCTAATTGTAAGCAAATAAATAATGATATAATTACAGCTTGCTATCAAGTAATTTTATAGATATTGGCAAGCTAATTATAAACGATAATAGATTATGCTTGATAAAATTACACCTGAAAATCGCCTATTATTGATAACATGGTTAAAGGAGGAAATTTATATGCCTAAAAAAGAAAGTCGCGCCCCTATTCATATTGCTGCACAAGATGGTAATTTAGAAGTAGTAAAATCTTTAATTTACAAAAATGCCGATGTTAATGAGACTGATAAAAAAGGTGGTAACACCCCTTTGCATTTCACTGCAACAGGAGGTAATTTAGAAGTAGTAAAATTTTTAATAAAAAAAGGTGCTAAAGTTAGTATGGTTAATCAAAAATGTGATACCCCTCTGCATCATGCTGCAGAATTTGGTTGTTTAGAAGTAGTAGAATACTTAGTTAAGCATGATGCTGAAGTTGTTAATCAGGCTAATAAAAATGGCATTACCCCTGTTTTTTTTGCTGCATATAATGGTCATTTAAATGTAGTAGAATACTTAGTTAAGCATAATGCTAATGTTAATATGGCTAGTAATGTTGGCATTACCCCTCTTTATATTGCTGCAAGAAGGGGTCATTTAGATGTAATAAAATACTTAGTTGAGCATGGTGCTAATGTTAATATGGCTAGAAATGATGGCACCACCTCTATTTTTGCTGCTGTACAAAATGGTCATTTAGGAGTATTAGAATACTTAGCTAGGCATAATGCTAATGTAAATTGGGTTGATAATATAGGCGTTACCCCTTTTTATTTGGCTGAATATATTAGTAATTTAGGAGCAGGGGCGATCTTACTTATGAATGGCGCTGATTTTAATCAAATGTCTGTTGATTTTTATCAAGGAGTTATCAATAACATTGCCCGTAAAATTATTGAATATGATGAGTATCCTCAAAAACAACTAGCTTTAGCAATGAGTAGTCATAAAAGATTAGGAAAAGAATCTTCAATATTTGTGATTGAAGAAGATACGATGAAACGAATCATAAGAATAGCTGAACCACCTAAAATCACACTTGATAATGTACCATTAAAACATCGCGATTCAGTTCAAAAAATGATTAAACAGTTAGGACAAAAAAAGAAAAAAAAACAAACAGATGAATTTACAATATTAGGCTCAGCTGATTATATAGTAACTTCACCATCAGCATCTTGTAGTAAACCTGAAAATCCCGATTTTATTGATAACAAAGTTAAAGTTTTAATACGCAATGAAAAATTTAATTCTGCTATAAGAGGAGATTTAGATGCATTAGATGATGCTGATGTTAATTTGGTTGATGATAATGGCTTTACCCTTCTACATTTAGCTGCACAATATGGTTATCTAAAAATAGCAGAACGCTTACTTGAAAAAAAAGATATTGAATATTATGCCACTGATAAAAATGGCGATACTCCTTTGCATGTAGCTGCACGCAATAATCATGCAGGTATTGTAGCGCTCTTAGCTGGAAATCGTTTAATTAATACTAATACAGTAAATAAAGATGGAGAAACCCCTCTGCTTATTGCTGCAAAAAAAGGTTATTTAGAAGTAGCAAAACACTTAATCAAAAATAATGCAAATATTAAGAGGCCTGATACAAAGGGCAATACTCCTCTGGATCATGCTAGAATAACAAAAAATTCAGAAATAATTCAACTCTTACTTGAAAATATTGATCCTAAAACCACCATTACTTCAACCGCCGCTATAACTATATCGCATATGACAATGGCACGATAAATACAATATCTGTAACAATACAATGAATTTCTATCATAATTCACTGCAATATTAATGGATTTGTATTTTTTTAAGTAAATTTATTGAAATATAGAATTTACGATAGTCGCATTAGAAATTTTTATTAACAAATTATAATAATATAATTCAATTAAATATAGCTAATGGAATCTATAAAATTTAAGAATATCGATGAAGCTTATAGTGTTTTTATCAATTATATTATAAAAATTTAAAAATCAAAAAAGGTTGTAAATTAATAGCTCATACCTGGCATTCTGATATTTGGAGACATTGATGGCATAACAGGAGTTGAGGGAGATGCGATATTGGGTATTCGACCAGGTGTAGGAGAATTTCCCTTATTTTGCACATGCTTTAATGTTGAATTTCTAAGTTTTCCTGATGGGAATCTGCTCATATTATAGACGCATACAATTTCCATACCATTTCTTAGTGTAAATTGAGCATCTACAGATTCAACAATAATATAATTTCCAGCAGATCTAAAATTAACCAATGACTCAAATCCATTAGAATCAACTCTAAATATAGCTGGTATCTCAGAACCTTGATCACTAAATTCAAAATATGTAAATTTCTTATCATCAAATACTTTAATAGGTGCAATAGCTGGGTCTCCAGTATATTCATAGTTAAAATTATATAAGGAGAGATCTCTCATATCTGGCTCACCAGATACAGATTTCTTTTGAAATTGCACAATATTTTTATCTTTTTCATCGGGATATATAAATTTAACAACAAAAATAAGATCCTTATCATCTATATCCAGCGCCTCTCTTGCCATTAGTTCAAAATGATAAACTTTTTTATTAGTGATGACTGTCATATTTGTTTGTGAATTATCTTCACCAACCGTCTTTAGAAAAAGCCTGTTATTTAAATGCTCAAATAACCATAATGAAGGATCTCCCATAGAAATAGATGCAACAGATTCTTCTGGTCCAAATTCTATAAATCCTTGGTAATTATAATGGCCTACATAGCGATATACGTCATTTGGATTATATAGATAGCTTCTGAATTTTTTTTCCGATCCCAAGAATCTAGGAAATTGAGATGCGTGTAAGTTAAAATTAATTGTTAATAAAATTAATGTTAATGATATTGTAATTTTTACTAATTTCTTCATTTTACTTTTTAATTCTAAATAATTGATAATTTGTTACCTCAAAATCAAGGGGTCCTTCATGGCCTTTTTGAATGCCAGGAAATATAAGGTCAATTTTTGCAATAAAATCTTCATCAATAATGTCTGTCTCACCTGTATTTATATTAATTTTAATTAATTGAGCGTTAAATTTTATATCTGCTTTTGTTGGAATAGAAGCAACTATAAATTCTTTTGCCTTTTGAGCAAGATTTTTTGGAACTATTCTTATAAAGTCAACAGATTTAATGAATATTTTTCTTTCAACATTTTGTCCAAAGTAATTTAAAGGACTATTTGGATTTGATTTGTTAATATATTGCTGATATTTTTTATATACCGATGTGGAAGATGAATTTTTAATATTTAGAATTTTTTTATTAACTGTACTTATTTTTGCATCTTTAAAATTAAAACCCTCTCTTACTTTAACATAATTTTGGATTAGATATTTAAGAACAGATTCATCAACAGATTGTTCGTCAGTAGCATTACTATATTCTCTTTTAAGTTTTACTAATTTAGGTGTATATAGTGACTGATCATATGATTTATAAAAAATAGGATATTCTTCAATTAATGGATATGTTGACTCTATCATTTTTAGCACAATGTAAAAAACTATAATAGATATTAAGCCGCTAAATATCAGCAACGTTCTATCGCATATTGGAGAAAGATAATTAAAAAAATACCAATCAAAAGAGTCTTTGAAATATGAATTATTATTATATGATTCTTTTATTTCATCATAATTACTCTTATCTAATTTGTCATTTGACTGATTGCTCATCTAATTATTTCAATAATAGAATTTGGATTTATCTTCTTAAGTAAATTTAAAATTGTATTTATTGAATTTTCAAGCATTAGATCATTTGTAGATCTAAAAACTAAAGACGTGCCATTTTTAAAAGGATAGCTACCCATTTTAACATCATTATATTTATTTTGAAGCATTGCTAAATCCTTTGCAATTTTACTTTCTGTAAGCGAAATTTTTATTTCTATTGATTTAATAATATTACCAGTCTTGAGATTTTTTTTTGCATATTTAAACATGGCCCTAAATATTTTTGGAACACCAGCCATCACAAAAACATTTTCTATAAAAAAACCTGGAGCTGATGATACTGGATTATCAAGTAAAATTGCTTTTGAAGGTAGATAAGCCATTTTCAATTTTGCATCATTAATATTTTCTTTTCCGTAATATTTTTCTAATATAGCAGCAGCATCTTTATTAATTAGATATTGATCATTAAATGCTTTTGCTATTGATTCAGATGTTATATCATCATGAGTAGGTCCAATACCACCACTTGTAAAGACGTAATCATATTTAGCTTTAAGCTCATTTACAGTAGCTATTAGAGCTTGATGATTATCTTTTATTACCCTGACCTCGTTTAAGTCTATACCGAGATCAATTAGTTCATTTGCAAGAAAATTAAGATTCTTATCTTTTGTTCTACCAGATAAAATTTCATCACCAATTATAATAAAGGCTGCAATTTTATTCATTTCAATCTTCTAGAATCTGTTCAACAGCTTCTACTTCTGGTATATAATGTTTAAGCATATTTTCAATACCATTTTTTAATGTTATTGATGAACTTGGACATCCTTGACAAGCGCCTTTAAGCTGCAACCTTACTATTCCATCATCAAATGAGTGAAATGTAATATCTCCTCCATCCATTGCAACTGCTGGCCTTACTTTGATTTCGATTAATTCTTTTATCTGTTTAATTATATCACTATCTTCCTCGCTAGATTGCTCATTATTATCTATTTTATGAAAGAATATTTCTTTGCCACTAATATAAAAATCTAGTATATTTGCATTTATATGAGATTTAATATACTCCCAATCATAGTCTTTTTTTTTAGTAATTGTTATAAAATCACGACCAAAAAATAGTGATTTAATTCCGTCAATAGTAAATAGTTGCATTGCAAGTGGAGATATATTAGATGCTTGCTTTTGATTCAAAAACTCACAAATTCTATCACCAGCAACTATTTGGCCATCTGGAATGAATTTTAATGTCTCTGGATTAGGAGTTTCTTCACATTGTATAAACATTTACAACATAATTTAGTTTTAAAATATTTCATTAATATAATTTACCCCTTAATTCAAGTCAAGTTTAAATATAATTGTCAATATTGTTAATTACCTATAAGAATTTATCCTTTATATACCAGCTATCAACTGATAATGAATATTTTGGCCTAATTTTAGGAATGATAAATATATTTCTAGTAAGTAAACGAAATTTATTATTATACCATTGCGGTATAACATAATGATTATCAATTAAAATTTTATCTAATTTTTTACAATATTTAGAAATAATATCTATATTTTTGGCAGAAATAATTTTCTCTATTATATTATCAATTTGTTTATCTTCTATTCCTATTAAGTTTCTACTGCCTTTAATATTTTTTTGTGTTGAATGAAAATAGCTATATAACTCACTGCCAGGAATTTTTGCTTGATAAAAGCTACTTGTAATAATATCGTAATCAAAATTATTCACTCTAGTTTTATATTGATTTTCTTCTACCATTCTAATTTTTGCATTTATACCAAGCATTTTTAAATGCTTTATATATGGGGCAATTACCATNGTAAATGACTCGCTTAATGTAAGAAATTCAATCTCAATATTTTTATTACTTACTTGATCTATAAGATTATTATCTATAATTTTATAGCCAGCATCTTCTAANANTNTNTGAGCAANTATAATATTCTTTCGGTGATCAAATGCGTTATTAGCTATATTATTATAATAGCTATAATTTGAATTAGGAAAAAAGCTATTAGTTCTTATATATGAATTGTAAAAAATATGCTTTTTTAGCCAATTAAAATTAAAAGCCAAATTCAGTGCCTTTCTTAGCGCAATATTACTAAATTTATCTTTTCTAAGATTTATGATAAAAGCTTGCATTGGTGAAGCAATATTATGCGTAATTTCTTGCTTTATAATTTCGTTATTTTTTATTGCTTCAATATTATATGAATTTGCCCAATTTCTTGCAATATTTTCAAGTCTTACATCATATTTTTGAGCCTTAAAAGCCTCGACAAGAATATTAGTATCGCGATAATAATCAAAACTAATCTTATTAAAATTATATCGCCCCTTATTAACGGGCAAATCTTTTGCCCAATAATCTTTAACTCTTTGATAGGTTATTGATTTAATAGGATCTACTTTTGTAATTTTATATGGACCAGATCCAAGTGGTATATTTAAATTCGCTTTTGTAAAATTATCCTCATTGTAGAAATGCTTAGCCAAAATTGGAAGTGATGAAATAACCTTAGGTAAATCTCTATTATTATTGTTAAAAATATATTTACATGATAGTTATTGATCTTAATAACTTTTTTTACATTTTTTAATATCATTTGATATGAGGGGTGCCCATATTTGCTAATTAGATTAAAACTATGTATTATGTCATCTACTGTTATTGGCTTATTATCATGAAATTTTGCCTCCTTACGTAATTTAAATTCAATTGACATTTTATTTTTTGCTAATCTAATTGATTTGGCAACAAGACCATATTGCGTCGAAATTTCATCTTCACTCGATACTGCTAAACTATCATATAAATATGATAAACCTGATGCTGATATTCCCTTTAATATAAATTGATTAAGACTATTAAAATTTCCTTGAACACCAAATTTAACATGACCCCCCTTTCTTGCATTTGGATCTACATAGTCGAAATTTTTAAAATCCTTATTATATTTTGGGTTGCTTAAAATAGATAAATGGTGAGAAAATTCACTAGCAAATGAACTATTAACAATTAATATTAATAATATTATAATATTTAAAAAATTTTTTAGGTAATTCATCAAATAATGAAATTAATTAGAAGTTTGAATAATTTAAAATTAACAGAGCCATTATGTCTTACAATAGGTAATTTTGATGGCTTTCATTTAGGTCATCAAAAGATCATCAGTAATATTAAGTCTCATTGCGCTAAACATAATTACATATATGCAATATTATCAAGTGAGCCACATCCTTATAGTTTTTTTAAAAAAGAAAATAATAAAAAATTTAGAATATCATCAATATCGCAAAAATTACAATTTGTTAAGGATTCAAATATAGATTACGCAATAATTTTACCATTTAATAGCAATTTATCACAAATATCAGCTAATAATTTTATTAATGAAATATTGGTAAATAAATTAAATACCAAGCATATTATTATAGGATATGATTTTGTCTTTGGTAAAAATAGATCAGGTAATATCAATACACTAATTGATAATAGCTTTAATAGATATATAGTTAAGCAAATTAATGTAATTAATAAAAATAATGAAATTTGCTCATCAAGTAATATTAGACAAAATATAATAAGTGGTAAAATTGATATAGCAAATAATCTTCTTAATAAATATTTTACAATAAATTCTAGAATTATTAGTGGTCAAAAAATTGCTAGAAAAATTGGATATAAAACTGCAAATTTTAGAGTTCCTCTTAATATAATAAAGCCTAAATATGGTGTATATCATACTAAAACATTTATCTATAAATTAAATAAAGAATATAATAGTATTACTAATTTTGGCATAAAGCCTACCATTAATGATAATTGCCATGAAATATGTGAAACACATATACCAAATTTTGATAGCGATATCTATAATTTCAAAATTTCTACTAAATTTATAAAATTTATAAGAGAAGAAAAAAAATTTAGTAATATTGAAAAATTAAAAGAACAAATTTCAGTGGATTTAAGCTATATTTAACAGTAAATTTAACCCTTGATTATTATAAGGTTTAATTTTACATAATTGATTACCTACTAATTGAATAAATCAATAAGATCATCAATTTCAGTCTTATGCTCAGATTTATTAATTTGATTCTCTAATTCATTAATAATAGATTTTGCCTTATCAATTTTATCTATATAATAATAATATTTAGCTAGTGAAATTTGTGATAATATTTTATTACCTAATTTATAATTAATTGCAGCTATATTTTTATATATAATTGCATTATTAGGCTCAATAATAAGTGATTCATTTAAATATTTTAGTGATTTTTTTAATTTAACACCAGATATTATTACGCAATTTGAATAGGCTATACGAGCGAGAATGGACTGTCTTAATGGCATTAAACTTATTGCCTTTTCATAGTCATTTATAGATTCATTAATATAGCCATTTTCAAATAAAAATTGCGCCCTTAATTCATAAAGAAATTTAAGATTCGATATTTTATCATTTTTATAATTAGCAATAAGTTTTGATATAATATTAATAGATTTTTTATGATTATTGCTCCTATGATATGCAATTGATAATATATATCGAGATAAAGGATCATTGAATTTCTTATATTCCAAAATCAGCTCTCTAGGATCTTTTTCAAATGCAATAATTTTTGCTTTGATAGTATCCATCCTATCTTGACTAACTATGTTATTGCTATAATTATTATTGTTTAAATTATATGAATCTGAATTTATAATAAGATCTATTCTATTACTACTAATTGGATGAGTTAATGAATATGGGTCAATAAAATCAGAATATATATTGTATTTTTTATTAAAATACTCAAGTAACTCAATTAAGCCATCTGCTGAATAAGATATTTTATTTAGAAATTTTATAGCATATTGATCAGCTACCTCTTCTTGAGATCTGCTATATTTTAGACTCATTCTATTAGCAATATGTGTACCACCCATCATTATTGCTGAGCCAGCATCATATGAACCGGCAGCTATAGCACCCGCACCAAGAAAATAACTTAAAAGAATAGCACTTTTACTAATTTCATACCCTTCTTCATGTCTGGCTAAATGACCAGCCTTAATATGACCAATCTCATGAGCAATAACACCAATAATAGCTCCAGGCTTCTTAAATTTTGTAATTAATCCAGTATTTATGAATATATTTTGTCCACCACTAACAAAAGCATTGATATTTGAGTCTTTAATAATAAATATTTTTATATTATTGTAATTAAGATCAGCAGCTTTAGCAATAGGAATTGTAACATCTCTAAGAAATTCTTCAATTTCTGCATCTCTTATAAAGACTTGCTTTGCAAATAGCTTGCCAGCAAAAAAAAAGCTTAGAAATATAATTAGTAATAATCTGTATAATTTTAACAATTTATGCTTTATAACCCTCAAAAAAATATATTCTCAATAATTCTATTATATATAATATTTATAATATGCATTATATCATTAATGCTTTATATAATTATAACAAAAAATATAAATAGTAATATTGATCGTCAATATAAATCAATTACAATTGACGTTACAAACAAGCTTAACATATGTAAAGATAATATTAACAATGATAATAAAGGAATATATACAAAAAATATACGCTGAAGACGGTCTTAGTAAAAATACAATAAATTCATATGAAAATGATATAAGGCAATTTAGTAAATATCTAAAAAATAAAAATATAATAGCAGCTACTAATGATGATATAAGAAATTACATTACTTATTTATATAATAATAAAATAAGAAACTCTTCATTATCTAGAAAAATATCCTCATTAAGGGGCTTTTATAATTTTTTAATTAATGATAATAAAATTAATATAAACCCATCAATTGATCTAGATAGCCCAAAGAAATCTAAAATCTTACCAAAATTTTTATCTATAGAACAAGTAACAAATTTACTTAAAAAGATAGATGATGATCAATCTGAATATGGATTGATGTTATCAACTATTATTGAAATATTATATGGCTCTGGACTTAGAGTTAGTGAATTAATTTCACTAAAAATATCCACAATAGAATGGGATGAAAATAATAAAATAAGAAACTATATTATAATAAATGGTAAAGGAAATAAGGAAAGAATAGTTCCTCTAAGTTTATCATCAATATCAAAATTAGAACGATACATATTTTTAAGGGAGCAAATGAATATTTCAAACTCTATATGGCTATTTCCTGGAAATATAAGATATAGTAATAATACTAAAATTATTAAAAAAAGAAAATATGATACAAAGAATAATAATCATATTACTAGACAAAAGATTAATTATATGCTAAGAAATTTAGCAATTTCAGCTGAAATTAATCCGGATCTAGTTCATCCACATGCTTTACGACATTCATTTGCAACTCATTTACTTAATAATGGTATTAATATAATTTATTTACAGGAATTACTAAGACATGCATCAATATCAACAACAGAAATTTATACCTATATTACTCAAAATAAATTAGTAGATCTATTAAATAAACATCATCCACTCAACAAGGAATAAATGTTATTCAGTTTTAAAATTATAATTTTTTTGTAATTTCTTAATTTCAGGCTTTGGAGTATTAACCCAATTTTGAAACTCTGGATCATCCATAAAATTTAAATCATTTGAATCATTAACATCATTAAAAATGCTATTTTTGATAGTTAATATGGCATCATTTTTTGATATATTTTTTTTAATATCTTTTTTAGGGGTAAAGTTAAATTTCTTTATTACCTTTTCATTATTATCCTTCTTAATAATATTTAAATTATTAGGTATCGTTGGAGTAAAATTATATTTTTTACGATTTTTATTATAAGAAATATCCTTAACTTTATTATCTTTAGGATTATTATCACGAGGTTTTTTTACCTCTGCATAATTAGGCTTAGTGGTATTTACTGTATTATTATCTTTTGAAATATCCTTATCATTTATATCTTTTTTATCTTTGACTGGCACAATGCTTTTATTACCTTTATTGTTTTTTTCAATATTTTGATCACTATTATCTTTTTGTTTATTAGTAATTCTAGTGAATTTAAATTTCTTATTTAATTTTTTAGATTCAGCCTTACTAACTATTGATTTGTTATCTTTGCTATTAGCTATAGGATATGAAATATTGCTAATTTTTTTAACTTCTAATATTTCTGATAATTTTTCTAATTTATTATTATTAGTATTTCGATTTTCCATAATCGATTTGAAATTATATTTTTTATTTTTAATATTTTTTTTAGAAGATAGTTGATTAGCGCTATTATCTTTCAAAATTTCTTTTGAACTATTTGTATTTATCCTTGAAATATTGCTTTTTTTAGAAATTGGTGAAGAAATTTTATCATTTGCAATATCGGGTAATAATTTCTCAATAACATCATATTTTGTAATAGGTTTTTTAGTTGACTGAGTTTTTATATTATTGTTATTATTCTTTTTAAAATTAATTGGAGATATATTATTACTGAATTTAGATGGATTCGATATATTAACAGAGGTATAATTATATTTTACATTTTTTGATTCAATGTTGTTATTTCTATTAATTGAAATAGGCTTAATAGAATTATATTCTAAATAAGAATTATCACCACTTATCTTAACTGGAGTATATTTATAACTAATATTTTTAGGATTAGTTTTGATATTTAATGGAGTTACATGTTGATATTTTAATTTATCTGAATCAAGAGTAACATTAACTGGTTTATATTTATACTTGGCATTATTTTCATTTGCTAGATTACTATCAACATTATCTTTATTAATAACAAGCGAAGGGATATTATTTGACTTTAAGCTAGGTCTAATATCATTAATTTTAACAGGTGTGTAATTATATTTTTTAACAATATTATTTTTATTATCTCTTTTAATATGAAGACTAGGGATATTTTTTGTTTTTAATTTTGAATCAAGCTTTTTTGAAGCTATTAATGAATATTTATAATTAGAACTATTTACTCGCTTTTTGGTAAGATTACTATTTTTAGAATCATTAATCTTATATTTTTTAATATTTCTATCATTAATAATTTTATTATTTTCTATAGTTGGTTGCGCAACCTTTTTATTATTTTTTTTAATAGTAATATCAAATGGTTCATTTTCTCCGAGATCTCTAACAATTATTCCATCCTTTGAGAATCTATTTATTTGCTCTCTATTTGCTATTAATGTTTTAGGTGATGATGTAGTTTTAATATTATTAGACACTATATTTTTAGTTTTATATATTTTGGGTTTATTGTGAACCTCATTAATCATATCTAATTTTTCTGATAAATGATTTTTTATTGCAATCCTATGTGATTTTTTTGCTATTATAAAGCTATCATTAATATCTTTTTTAAGTAGCATTGTATTAGATAAACCTAATTTAAGGCCTTGATCTATTATAGCATCAATACATTTTATGCAATTTGATTTAACAGCAATATTCATTAAGGATTCATTATTATTATTCCTAGAATTAAGCCTAGATCCATATTGAATTAATTTTTTAATTGCTAACTCATCAGAAAAGCTTGCAGCTCTCATTATTGGAGTCCAACCTTCAATATCTTTAACATTGGGATTTGCATTGCATTTAAGCAATTTTTCCATTATAATTATATTTCTATTTCTTGCTGCAATATGAAGCGCTGTCGCTCCTCCAAGATTTATTTTATTAATATCTTGAGGTGATGATTTACAAAAAAAATCAACACCTTCAACATCATTATTACCAACAACTTGCATTAGAGGTGTAATACCAGCAATAAGCTTGATATCAGCTCTAGCATTAAAGCTAGAAATAATAAGTAATAAAATAAAAAATATTTTATATAAATTATTCATATATATATTTATACAATTAAATTTAAGAAATTAATAACTCCACTTATCAACTAAGTCTTGCATAATTTCATATTTATTGTTTTTAGGATTTCCCTTTATCCATGTTTTTGCTCCATTTTTAATTAAATATTCCTTAATTATATTTCTATTATATTTATGAGCTATTGCTAATGCAGTAAAACCATCAACATCTTGCTGATTAATATCAATGCCATTTTGAACAAAATAATCTACCGCAGAAAACATTCCTACCCGTGATGCATAAAATAGATAATTTCTATTATATGAATCACTATAATTTATATTAGCTCCGCTATCTAATAAAATTTTGAGAGACTCGAAATCATTAAGTTCTATTGCAATTTGTACAGGCATATATCCTAGTTTATTTGGCAAATCTGGGTTAGCACCCTTATTAATTGCTGAAATAAGAGTAGCATGACTTTGATTGATAATTGAATATGTGATAATATTATCGCCATATCGATTATAAATATTAGGATTTTGAATATATTTATAGGCACTATTAAAAAAACCAACATTCTTTAAAGCTATTGCCTCAAATAAATTGTCAATTCTCATTTTTGGCGTACTTATAATTGGTATATGTTTATTATCATTTGTTCTGTAATTGCTAAGTATAGGTAATGCATAAGGATTGCTAGTTGAAAATTTATTAATATTTTTCTTAATAGGTATAATATTAGTTTTATTTTCATTAATGTTTGATATTGAGTATCTTAATCTTAATCTATCAATTTTAGTTATTTCATTTTTCTTAGTAATTTCATTATTTTTAACTGAAGCTTTTTCGACTATTTCTTTACTATTATTTCCAGTTATTTTATCTGTTACAATTTTATTAGTAATTGAAATTTTATCTTCTAATTTTTTTAAGAGACTCCTTATTTTGCTGGTAGCTTCTGGTAATTTTTCTTTATTTTTTTCTTTATTATTTTTATCTGTTTCTTGAGTATTAATGTTTATTTTCTCATTTGTAACATCTTGATCTTCTAGAATATTTAGAACCACGTTATTTTTTATGTTATTTTCACTATTTTTTTTCTCTTTATTATCATCTATATCATCTAGACCAAGGGATTCTATGTCAATTTGCTGATCTAATTGTTTATTAGATATATTTGCAACATTATTTATTGAGGCCTCATTAGCATGGCTAATATTGCATAAGAAAAAAATCAAAATTGTAAATAATGCAGTAAATTTCATTTAACAGGATCAAAGCCGCTTTTTTTTGAGAATGGATTACATTTTAATATTCTTATTAAAGCTGTAAACGAACCTCTAATAATACCCTTTTTGTTAACTGATTCAATAAAATAGTTAGAACATGTTGGATAAAAACGACATTTATTATAACCTAATATTGGAGATAAAACTAATTGGTAGATTTTTATAAATAAAATTATTAAACGCTTCATATATAAAATAAAAAAAATTGTAATTTAGGTAGAATTAGTTTTTATAAACTCAATCCATTTATCCTCATTCATAATATTTAATTTAAGTTCCTGTGCTTTTTTTAGCTTAGAGCCAGAATTTTCACCAACTATAACATAATCAATTTTACTAGAAATTGAATTTGCAACTTTAAGATTCATATCTTCTGCCTTTTTTTTCGCCTCCATTCTCGACATATTTGCCAATGTACCAGTAAATATTATAATTTTTTGATTAATATTACTTTTTATTTTATAATCTATTATTTCAAGTTCTTTTATTAACTCATCAAGCATTTTAATAGCTATGTCATCTTTAAAATATTCAATTATTGTATTGATAACCTTTTCACCTAATTGATCAATATTTATTATATCCTTATATTTAGAATTATTTGTAACCACATTTATATTACAGGATGATAGCTCTATAAAAAAATTATAAAATGAATCAAAATTTACAAAATAGCTAGCTAGTAATTTTGCATTTGACAAGCCAACATATCTAATTCCTATTGAATATATAAATCTATCAAGTGGTATTTTTCTTTTATTATTTATTGCTAAAAATAAATTTTGTGCTGATTTTTCTCCCCATCCCTCCTTTTTTTCAAGCTGATATATATTATTATTTCTTTCTAATTTAAAAATATGATCAAATTTA
Source organism: Rickettsiales bacterium (assembly GCA_020054685.1). Taxonomy (GTDB): domain Bacteria; phylum Pseudomonadota; class Alphaproteobacteria; order Rickettsiales; family UBA1997; genus UBA1997. The sequence goes on from JAHXBS010000022.1 coordinate 78,618, forward strand.
GTAATAATACCTTCTTCAAAAAAATTCTCTATTTGTCTTTTACCAAGTCCCACAATGTCAAAGGCATCTTTTGAGATAAAATGCTTTATAGTTTCTATTAATTGCGCTTTACATCTTAACTTTCCGCTGCATCTGAGAACAACATCATTATCATTTTTTATAATTTCTGACCCGCATATTTGGCAATAATTAGGAAATTTAAATGACTGATTATTATGACTTCTTTTATTATAATCAACTTCTATTATTTGCGGTATTACGTCTCCAGCTCTTTGAATTTTAACATAATCACCAATTCTAATATCTTTTTTTTCAATCTCATCCTTATTATGTAATGTTGCTCTTGTTACAATAACACCTCCAATATTAACAGGCTCTAAAATTGCTACAGGTGTTATAGCACCAGTTCTGCCAATTTGTAATATAATATCATGAATTATTGTATGTGATTTTATTGTTGAAAATTTATGAGCTACTGCCCATCTAGGACTTCTTGCAATAAAACCTAATCTATTTTGTAGCTCAAATGAGTTTACTTTATATACGATTCCATCTACATCAAACTCTAAATTAAATCTATTATTATTTAATTCTGTATAATTATTTATAATTGAAGATATATCATTATATAATCTGCTATGCTTTTCAACGTTAAAGCCAAATTCTTCTAGTTTTTCATATAGTTCTCTTTGGCTATTGCACTTAAAATCGTTACTAACTTCGCCTAGAGAATATGCAAAATATTTAAGATTTCTTTTGGCAGTAATATTAGAGTCTAACTGTCTTAATGAGCCAGCTGCAGCATTTCTTGGATTAGAAAATATCTTATTATTTTCCTTTTTATTATCATCATTTAGTTTAATAAAATCATTTTTTGTCATAAATATTTCTCCCCTAACCTCAAATATCTCAGGAATGTTATCTCCTTTTAATATTTGTGGAAAATTATTTATTGCTTTAATATTACTCGTTACATCCTCACCCTTATACCCATCACCTCTTGTGGCACCATATATTAATATTCCTTTTTCATAACGAGCACTAAAGGATAGACCATCTATTTTTAATTCACAAAAAATATCAAATTGTAATTTGCTATCATCAATATTAGTGAATAAATCACCCTGCTTTATGGATTGAGAAATTGATTCTAAATTTTTATCTAAACCAAGAAATCTCTCAATTTTCTTTATAAAGTCAATTATATCAACTTTATCAAATGCATTTGCAAGAGATAGCATTGGTTTTGAATGCTCAATTTTATTAAATATTGATAAAGTTTTTGCACCAATTTGATTATATTTTTTTAGAATATCTCCTGTAAATATTTCAGGATGGTTTTCTTTTATTAAGTTCAGATTAATTCTAAGTTTGTCATATTGCTCATCTGAAATTATTGGTGAGTCATTTGTATGATATGCTATATCATGATTACTAATTTCTTCTAGCAATGATTCAACTTCTAATTTGATATTTGACACTTAGTTAATAATAATTAATTTATATTTTATAAATAAATCTAATTCATATAATTTTAAATTTATAATGCAAAAAATTCTAATCATTTGTGCAAATTTTTATCCTAATATCGCTGAACTTCTTTTAAAATCAACCAAATTTGAATTAGATCAGAAAAATATTTCATATGAAATAATTAAAATACCTGCATGTCTTGAACTCCCATCTATAATATCATTAGCAAAAGATAGTAATAAATATCTTGGATATATAACTCTTGGTTGCGTTATAAGAGGACAAACAACTCATTATGACCATATATGTAACACAGTAATAAGCGAAATTACAAGAATGGCAGTTGATCATAAATTAGCAATTGGCAATGCAATATTAACTGTAGAAAATCAAGAGCAAGCAATAGAAAGAGCAGATTTAACCAAAAAAAATAAGGCAAAATATGCTGTAAATTCTTGCTTGGAAATTCTTAATTTTAAAAATAGCATCCAATAAGCATAAATCTCCTTATCAATCTCGGCCATTATTTTACCCTATCTATAGACAAATCTATCTATAGACCATTATAGCATTAATAATATATAACAAAATTAATTGACAATTAACTAAAAAAAACTATAACTAATATAATTTTTATATTAAATATTAACATATTAGGGCTTATGTAATATATAATGATCATAATTTTAGTTTTTTAATTTAATTACAAAAATATTTAAATTATTTATATATAATCCCTTTTTTATAATTACTAACAATGAGATATCTAGCTCTTACTTCAAATGATCGCAAGGAAATGCTTGCAAAAATTGGTGTTAAAGACATAAATGAAATCTATCAAGATGTCGATTCTAATTCTCTTCTTACTTCACCAATTTCAGATCTACCTTATCATATGGGTGAAATTGAAGTAGAAAATCACTTAAAAAAATTATCAAAAAAGAATCGCGCCTCATCTGATCAGCCATTTTTTTTAGGTGCTGGATGCTACAAGCATCATATACCTGCATCAGTTGATCACATAATACAAAGATCAGAATTTCTTACATCATATACACCATATCAACCTGAAATTTCTCAAGGTACTTTAGCAACAATTTTTCAATATCAAAGCATCATATCTTTATTAACTGGTATGGATGTTTCAAATGCTTCAATGTATGACGGAGCCACATCTACTGCAGAAGCATGCTTAATGGCAATGCGAATCAAGAAAAATAAAAATCAAATAGCCTTACTTAATAATATTCATCCTGAATATATTGATGTTAGCAAAACTTTTCTAAAATTAAATAATGCAAATTTTACTGATAAAATTAGTGATGATTGTGCTGCTGCTATAGTTCAATATCCTGATTTTTACGGTAATATTGAAGATTTACAACAAATAAGACAAAAATGCGATCAACATAATTGCCTTATGATCGTTGTTGTTAATGAAATTGTATCATTAGGTCTCCTTAATGCTCCTAAGATGGCAGATATTGTTGTTGGTGAAGCATCTTCAATCGGTGTTGGCTTAAATTTTGGTGGGCCACTTCTTGGATTTTTTGCTTGTAAAAAATCATATATAAGACAAATGCCAGGAAGAATTTGCGGAGCAACAACTGATAGCAATAATAAACCCGGATATGTCTTAACATTAAATGCTAGAGAACAACATATTAGAAGAGATAAAGCTACATCAAATATTTGTTCTAATCAAGGACTATGCGCGACTGCATTTACTATTCATGCATCATTACTTGGAGAAATTGGTTTTAAAAATTTAGCAAAAGTTAATCATCATAAAGCATGTATATTATTCGATAAATTATCAGAAATTAAAAATATTAAAATTATCAATAATACATTTTTTAATGAAATTACTATTCAATTTAATGATAAAATTAATGCATCAGATTTTAATAGATATCTATTAAAAAATAATATTATTGGTGGTTATGCAATTGACAATAAAATGATAATTGCTGTTAGCGAACTTACATCAAGTGATGATATTACAAAATTTACTTCTAATCTTGAAAAATTCTTATCAAATGAATAATAACATAGTTTCCAATAATAATTTTATACCAGCTGAAATTGGTCTTAATCATGAAACCGATTTACTAATTAAGCAATCTCATGAAGGATCATGTGGAGTAGATTTACCAGAAATTTCTAATTTTCAAAACAAGACTGGTCAATTATCTAGAGAGAATATTGGCCTAGCTCAGGTTAATGAACCGCAAGTTATAAGACATTTCATTAGATTATCAACACTTAATTACTCAATTGATCGAGGTTTTTATCCTCTAGGATCATGCACAATGAAACATAATCCAAGATTAAATGAAAAAGTAGCAAGGCTTAAGGGATTTAACGATATTCTTCCTTTACAAGATCCTTCAACTACTCAAGGTGCTCTAGAATTAATGTATGAGCTACAAAATTGGCTTGCAAAATTAACTGGGTTAGACACAGTATCTCTTGCTCCAGCAGCTGGAGCTCAAGGAGAATTAGCTGGCATGATGGTTATTAAAAAGGCACATGAATTTAACAATGAACTAGAAAAAAGAAAATATGTACTAATTCCAGATTCAGCTCATGGCACCAATCCCGCAACCGCAGCAATGTGCGGGTTTCAAATTAAGGTGATACCAACTGATAAAAATGGCTTAATAAATTTTGAATTATTTAAAGAATTAATTAGAGAATATAATACAGAGATAGCTGGCACAATGATTACTAATCCAAATACTTGTGGACGTTTTGAAAAAGATATAAAAGAAATATCAGATTTAATACATTCTGTTGGAGCTTATTTTTATTGTGACGGCGCTAATTACAATGCAATTGTTGGTAAAATTAGACCAGCAGATCTTGGAATTGATGTAATGCATTTCAATCTACATAAAACATTTTCAACCCCTCATGGCGGAGGTGGTCCGGGATCTGGACCAATTGCTGTATCAAAAAAATTATCTCAATTCATACCAACTCCACATATATGTTTTAAAGATAATAAATATCAATTATACTCACCCAAAAATAGTTGTGGTAAGGTTAAAGGCTTTCATGGTCAATTTGGAATGCATGTTAGAGCATTAGCTTATATGCTATCTCATGGAAGTGACGGATTACAGCAGGTTGCTCAAGATTCTGTAATTAGTGCAAATTACATTCTCGCTCATCTTAAAGATTATTACCATGTTCCATATCCTGGCTTTTGCATGCATGAATGTCTTATTAATGATAAATTACAAAAGGAGCAAGATATTACAACATTCGATATTGCAAAAGCACTAATTGAATATGGCATGCATCCAATGACTGTATTTTTTCCTTTAGTTGTTGCTAATGCAATGCTTATTGAGCCTACTGAAACCGAATCAAAGCAAGAAATTGATAATTTTATCAATGTAATGATATATATTGCTAAAAATATAAAATCAGGCAATGCTACAAAATATAGAAATTATCCCCTTTCAACACCAAGATCTAGACTTGACGAAGTAAAGGCTGCTAAAAATCCTATAGTTACATGGATGGAACAAGATTAGCTATAATATTTAAATATCTAGATATTCATTTAATTACTCCTTTTAGCAAATTATTATTCTAAATATTTAACTATAATTAGTTATTATGCATCCTAAACATAATGTAAATTCTGCATTCACCCTTATTGAGCTTATTGGAGTAATAATTATCATTAGTATATTGACTGCAATGACAATTGGCGCAACTCACATGATTGATACATCTAGAATAACCAATGCTAGATCCGCCACTATTGACGGACCTGTTTCTAAAGTTAATGGTCTTGTTGCGTGGTATGAAACATCTTTATTAGATTCTTTTAGCTCAGATGAACAATATAATAATGCATCAATAACTAAATGGCATGATATAAGTCAATCATCTAGAAATAAACTTAGAAACACTCTAGTAAGATCCGCAACACAAGCAGTAACATATATTAAAAAAGGTATTAATAATATACCATCACTTAAATTTTCAGGACAATCTGGAGGAAATATTAAAATTCCAGCTCTATATCAAGGCAATCTATCAACAGCAACAATATTTTTTGTTATATCTGTCAATCAACATAATACACCAACTTTCTTTGATAGCTATAGTTCATCAACTTTACTTTCCTATGACCCTGACCAACTCTATATGAGATTATCTAGCAGTGGTGTATGGACGCAAAATTCTAGTAATTTGCCAGAAATTAAAATTAATAAACCAGTGATAATTGCCGCTTATTTTAACTCAAGTAAATCTAAATTTTATGTCAATGATGCATTAAATATTACAGGAGGCTCAACAATAAATCCTGGTAGTAATCAAATATCAGGAATAGTTATAGGATCAAGAAATGATAATGCCTATTACTATAATGGACTAATTTCTGAAATTATTATATATAATACTCAAATTAAAAAGAGTAAAAGGCAGGCAATAATGGCTTATCTTGCCAATAAATATTCAATTAATGTAAAAAATATTCATGATTAAAAAATATAAGGCATTTTCCTTAATTGAGCTTTCAGCTGTTTTAATTATTATTGCAATATTAACATCTATAACAACGCAGATCATTTCATCAATAAGAAATGCTCACATAGCTAATGCTAATACAATAACTGCAAATTTTAATATAGCACAAATAGATGGCTTGGTTGCCTGGTATGAAACATCTCTAAAATATTCTTTAGAAAAATCTGAGATAATAGATAATAAACAAATTTCAACCTGGTATAATATAGCCCCATCATCAATTACAGATAAAATTAACAAACTTGAAACAACCCCATCTTCAGGAATCACATATCAAGAAAAAGGTATAAATAACCTACCATCAATAAATTTTAATGGCTCATCTAATCTTAAATTATCAACATTTAGTGATGGAGATATTAGTAAAGCAACAATTTTTTTTGTAATATCTATAGATACACATAATACCCCAACCTATTTTGATAGTTATAATTTTTCTGATAGTAATGTTACAATTCATTCACTTGATCCAGATCAACTCTATTCAAGAGCCTCTGCAAATGGAGCATGGACAAGTACTAGTAGCAATTTACCAAACATATTAACTAATAGAGGCCATATTATAGTTTCTTACTTAAATGGTGAAAATTCTAAATATTATTTTAATGACGCCATTAATATTGCCGGAGGTACAGCTATAAATCCAGGATCAAATGCTATTTCTGGCTTAACTATAGGATCTAGAAGCGACAATAGCAGTCATTTTAACGGCCAATTATCAGAGATTATAATTTTTAATAAAATATTAAAGCTACCTCAAAGAAAAGATGTTATGACATATTTATCAAAAAAATATAATATTGCAGTCAGTAATTTATAAAAATATTGTTGAAATTATTAATCTAATTACTATATAATATATATAAATTATTTTAATTTAAATATGATAAATATCACACCTGCCATTTCTAATTATAACATTGAAGAATCAACAAATAATAATTTATCAAAATTTTGCGATAATAGTCTAGCTCGATATATTTCACAAATTAATAAATACCCCATTCTTTCACCTGAATTAGAATTAAAATATGGCATGGATCTATATAATAATAATTGCAAAGAAGCTGCTAAACACCTTATACAAAGCCACTTAAGACTTGTTGTCAAAATGGCCTCCAAATATAAAAATTATGGCTTACCAATTACCGACCTTATATCAGAAGGTAATATTGGACTTATTCATGCAGTTAAAAAATTTAACCCGACTAAAGGTTTCAAATTATCTACATATGCAATATGGTGGATAAAAGCCTATATTCAAGATTACATTATTAGATCATGGTCACTAGTTAAAATTGGCACAACAATTGCACAAAAAAAGCTATTTTTTAATTTACACAAAATTAAAAGAAAAATATTATCATCATCTGATTATCATCTTGATAATGAGCAATTATCCAAGACATCAAAAATACTTAATTTATCAATAAAAGAAATTGCACAAATGGATAGTCGTTTATCTCAATCAGATACTTCTATCAATAATATGATATCTATTAATAATGAATCTAATACAGAAATTTCTGAAACATTAAGATGCACAAGACCCCTTCCTGATGAAACTGCAATTTATAACCAAGAAAATAGCCGTCAAAAAATCCTTTTTTCAAATGCATTTAAAATTCTCAATGATCGCGAAAAATACATTATTTCAAAAAGACTACTTCAAGAAAAACCACTTACATTAGAAGAGCTTAGTCAAAAATATTGTATTTCAAGAGAAAGGGTCAGGCAAATTGAGGAAAATGCAATTAAAAAAATTAAATATCACGTTAAAAAGGCACTCATAAGCTAATGTTTACTGGCATTATTACAAATCTTGGTAAATTAGTTCAAATTACAAAAAGCGATAATAATGATCTAGAATTATTAATTGCTATTAACAAGTCTGATATTAATAGAAATCTAGAAATTGGTTGTTCAATATCATGTAATGGAATTTGTTTAACATTAATTGAAAAAATTAATTTTGACCAAAATATCCAACTTAAATTTCAAGCTTCAAGAGAAACTAAGAATAAAACAACAATTTCTAACTGGAAAATTGATCAATTAATTAATATTGAATTTTCATTAAGAGTTGGTGACGAGCTTGGAGGTCATATGGTTCTTGGCCATATTGATCAAACAGCAAAAATAACAAATATTATAAAATCTGATGATTCTTGGATATTTTCATTTTCATTACCTCATGATCTTTACAAACACATTTCAAAAAAAGGTTCAATAACAATTAACGGTGTTTCCCTTACTATTAATAGTGTTGATGATCATGAATTTAGTGTTAATATTATACCTCACACATATAATAATACTAATTTTAAAAATCTTGCTATTAATGATATTGTTAATATTGAAATTGACACAATATCAAGATATATTGCTAAATTAATCTCTACAAAATGACAAATCATTTATCAACAATTACTGAAATAATAGAAGAAGCAAAAAAAGGTAATCTATTTATTCTAATAGATGATGAAAATCGGGAAAATGAAGGTGACCTTATAATACCAGCTCAAAATTGCAATAAAGACATTATTAACTTTATGGCCAAATATGGTCGTGGACTAATATGTCTTGCTCTTGATGAAGATCGAGTTAATCAATTAGATCTGCCGCTAATGTCTTTAAATAATGAATCCAGAAATAAAACTGCCTTTACAATATCAATTGAAGCAAGAGAGGGAATAACAACAGGAATTTCAGCTTCAGATAGAGCTATTACCATTAAAGATGCTATAGATCCAGATAAAAATAAAGAACATATTGTAAGTCCAGGACATATATTTCCATTAAAAGCAGCAAAAGGTGGTGTATTAGTTAGAGCGGGACATACTGAAGCTGCAGTCGATATAGCTAAAATGGCTAATTTAAATCCATCTGGTGTAATTTGCGAAATCATGAATGATGATGGCACAATGGCTAGGCTTCCAGATTTAATAAAATTTAGCAAGCAACATAATATTAAAATTGCAACTATTGCAGATTTAATTCAATATCGTCGCCAAAATGAAAAATTAATCGAAGTTACGCAAAAGAGTAAATTTAAAAATAATTATGGCGAATTTGACATTACTATATATCGTTCCTTAGTTGATAATATTGAGCATATTGCATTAACTAAAGGAGATATTAAAAACTCAAAAGAGTCAATATTAGTTAGAATGCATCATCTAAATATATTAAGTGACTGCCTATTAGATAGCAAAAACCCTAAAACTAATAATTTATCAAAGTCTCTTGAACATATAAGTAAGAATAAGTTAGGTGCCTGCGTTATAATTAGACAACCGTTTGAATCTATTAATGACCTTTTTTACAATGATAATATAAATCATCAAATAAATAAGCAAAAAACACTCAGAAATTATGGAATTGGTGCACAAATATTAAATGACCTAGGCATTAAAAAAATGACTCTATTAACCAATTCTAAAAAATCAATTATTGGACTAAAATCCTATGATATTGATATTACAAATTATAAAAAAATATAATATTACAACTATCCGATAGTTTTCGCAAATGAAATCAAATAAAAGAGTGACTTAATATATCTCAATATCTTTAAGATTCTCTCAATAACTAACTAAGAAGTTGCTACTTTTAATAACTATTTAATTTCTTGCCCATAAACTCTTTGGAATAATTCATTGACTAATATTCTTTCATCTTGAGCTACCTTATTGTAAAATGATAATTTAAAGGAACTATTAATATCGCTAAATATTTCAATATTTCTGCCCCATGATATTAAGGTTCTTAACGACATTAATGTTGAAAGATCAGCATTTTTAAAAGCTTCTCTAGTTAAATTAGCCAATCTTACCATGTTAATTAATATATTTTTATCTTTCTTATAAAGATTTGGTAATTTTTTTTGCAATACATTAACTTCATGAGATTCATCTAGATAATTAAGAGAAATTAATATATTCCACCGATCCATTTGAGCTTGATTAATTAAATTTGCACCATGATATATACCAAGATCATCTCCGTCTCCTAAAGTATTTGATGTAGCAAATAATCTAAAATTTTTATGAGGGGTTAATATTTTATTTTCTTCAAGAAGTGCAAATTTACCTTCTTCTTCAAGTAATCTTTGTATTATAAAGGAAACATCACTTCTTATAGCATCATATTCATCAAGAACAAGTACCCTACATTGATTAATAGTAAATGGCAACATACCTTCCATAAATTCTGTAATTTGCTTGCCATCTTTAATATGGATAACATCTTTACCAACAAGATCCAATCTAGTAATTTGTGAGTCAAAATTAATTCTTAGACATGGCCAATTTAATCTAGCGGCAACTTGCTCTATATGTGTAGATTTACCCGTGCCATGCATTCCTTGAACAAGCACTCTTTGATTAAAAACAAAACCAGCAACTATAGCTTTTGTTGTTTCTGGATCAAAAATATATGATTTATCAATGTCAGGTACATATTGGGTTTTTTTATCAAATGCAAATATATCAAAATCACAATTAAAGCCAAATATTTTTTTACAATCAATTTTTTTCATGTTACTTTTTTTTATGTGTTTTTTTTGAAAATTTCTTATCTTTTATTAAAGCATATGGATTATCACTTTTTCTAATATAGAATCTTATATTAGTTAAATTTAAAGAAAAATTTTGTCTAAGATTATTAACTAAATATCTTTTATATGAGTCAATTATAGCTTTTGGATAATTAGTAAATGCAACAAAAGTTGGTGGTCTAACTTTAATTTGTGTAATATATTTTAATTTGACTTCTTTACCTTTATAAAGTGGCGGCTTATGATTGCTAATTGCTATATTAAGCCATTCATTTAATTGACTTGTATTGATTTTTTGCTGCCATTGCTCATATGTTGACAAACAATAATCTAGTAATTTTACAACATTATATCCATTTTGCGCAGAAACTGCAATAATAATAGCTCCAGATATTTCGGGTAGTAATTGCTGTATTTGCAATCTAACTTTTTTCATAAATTGCTCCTTATCGCCCTTTATTTTATCAATTTTATTAATTGCAAATATAAGAGCCCTACCTTCTTTTAAAATCTGTGATGCTAGAGCTAAATCTTGATGATCTAATATCATATCGCAATCAATTAGCAAAATAGCAAGATGAGCAAATCTTATCGCATGAAAACTATCTGCAACACTATAGCTTTCTAGATTTGAATTGATATTAGTCTTTTTTCTTATTCCTGCTGTGTCTATTAGTCTGATTTTTTTATTTTCAAAAATATGATCAATTGCAATTGAATCTCTTGTAACACCCGCAATATCAGATGTAATTACTCTATCTTGATTTACAATTTGGTTAATTAATGTAGATTTGCCAGCATTTGGTCTTCCAATAATTGCAATCTGAATATCTGGCTTGTTATTATTATCAATTACATCTGCAAAATCCTTGTTATATTGATTAATATGAGTTGCCAGAGTTTCATATAATATATCAAAGCCTAATTTATGCTCAGCAGAAATAGCAATCGGCTTATCAAAACCTAGCTTATAATATTCTTTAGATATATGTTCTTCGTCAAAATTTTCGCATTTATTAGCAATTAAAATTATTTTTTTGTTAATTTTTTTAAGTATTTTGCTAAATTTTAGATCATCACTTGTAACACCATTTTTGCCATCAACCATAAAAAAGCATAAATTAGCATCTCTAATTGCTATATTGGTCTTTTCTACCATTTTTTTAGCCAGGATATTATCCTTAAAATTATCTTCAAGACCAGCAGTATCAATTACTTCAAATTCTAGATCAGCAAGTTTTGCCCTACTAATTTTATAGTCTCTTGTAACACCTGCAATATTATCAACAATTGCAATTTTCTTGCCGACTAATTTATTAAATAATGTTGATTTACCAACATTTGGTCTTCCTATTATTGCTATTTTAAACATTTTGAATAANATTACTTACTTCATTAACTATATTTTCTTTTCTCATAAAATACTCACCAATTAAAAAGCAATTTATGCCATTTTCTTTAAGCAATTTTGCATCATCAATTTTATTAATACCACTTTCAGTAACAATATTATAGCCTTTGTCAATTTGCTTTGCTAAATTAATGCTATTATTAATATCGACTTTAAAAGTTTTAAGGTCCCTATTATTTATACCAATTAATTTACTTTTTAATTTTGCAGCCCTTTGCAATTCCTGATGATTATGAACTTCAATAAGTACAGACATACCTAAATCAAGGGCAACCTGCTCTAATTCTTGTAACTTTTTATCATCAATCATTGCCATAATAAGCAAGATACAATCAGCTCCTATCATTCTTGCATGATAAATTTGATAAATATCAACCATAAAATCCTTACATAATATTGGTAAATTACAATTTTGCTTTATATCTTGCAAATATTGATAAGAGCCCATAAAATATTTATTATCTGTCAGCACTGAAATACATGTGGCATTTGCTTGTTGATATTGTTTTGCTATCTTTATATGATCAAAATCACTACAAATTATCCCCTTAGATGGTGATGCCTTTTTAACTTCGGCAATTAATGCAGTTTGATTTTGACTATTTAATTTAGCTAATTTATAAAAAAAATCTTGTGGCTGAGATAAATTTTTTAAATTTTTGCAAATTTGCTTTAGTGATAAATTTTTTTTTAAATTTCTTACTTCTAGCAACTTATGATTATAAATTTCTTCAAGTATATTTAACATAAATTATGAACTTAAATTTTTTCGAATCCTATCCTAATTCAAGATTAAGAAGAAATCGTAGCCAAAATTGGCTTAGAGATTTAATCGCACAACATAATTTAACCATTAATGATTTAATTTTGCCAATTTTTATTTCATCTGGAACTAAACAAAAATTCGAAATAAAAAATCTTCCAAATATATATAGATATTCCATTGATTATGCTATTGATCATATACAAGAAGCTTATGATAATGGCATTAAGGCAGTAATGCTATTTCCCTATATTGATAGCAAATTAAAATGCGAAAAGGGCCTTGAAGCTCTAAATGCCAATAATATTATGTGTAAGGCAATAGCTAAGATAAAAAGTAAAGTACCAAATATTGGCATAATTAGTGATGTTGCACTAGATCCATATACAATTCACGGACATGATGGCATTATTAATAACAATAATAACGTATTAAATGACGAAACTATAGAAATTCTTTGCAAACAAGCAATAATTCAAGCGCGAGCAGGGTCTGATATAATTGCCCCATCTGATATGATGGATGGCAGAGTTGCTGCTATTAGAAAAACATTAGACGAGAATCACTATAAGGATGTGTGCATCATGTCTTATAGTATAAAATTTGCTTCTAATTTTTACGGACCTTTTCGCAGCGCAATTGGCTCTGATATTAACTCTAAAATTGACAAAAGGGGTTACCAACTTGATTTTCGTAATTCAAAAGAAGCTATAAATGAAATTGCTCACGATATACAAGAAGGAGCAGATAGCATTATTATCAAACCAGCTATGCCTTATTTAGATATTATTAAAGAAGCTAGCCTTACATTTAATCACCCAATTATTGCCTATCAAGTAAGTGGTGAATATGCAATGATTAAACATGCCGCCAATTGCAATATCTTAAATTATGAACCAGCAATAATTGAATCATTAACATCTTTTAAAAGAGCAGGATGCAGCGCAATAATTTGCTATGATAGCGTTAATATTGCCAAGCTATTAAATAAGTAACTAATTTCATAATAGAGTCCAGGCCTCAATTTTTTTTATATAATGTTATAATTATTTTTGACTTAGATTTATCCGGCCTTACAAATTTAGTCTTTTTGAAGGCGGTGATTTATCTATATTATAAGCACTGGCCTGTTGCGCTGAAGTATCTGGGGCATATCGGGGTATGACCTAGAATTCTCTATGGGCATGTAAGGTAAATTCAAAATTGTGTTCTAATCCCTAATAAACATAATTATCTTTTTTTAAAATTTGCATTATAGTAATATCGGAGGAATATCGGGGTCCGACCCCAAAACTCCTGTTAAAATAATTAAATATTGACATATATTAAAAATTTATGTATGTTATATAATATGAAATAATGATTTTTGAATCAATTTTTTATAATTTAATTTATTTACTAATAAATATGCCAGGAAATATAAATAATTCAAATCAAGATATTCAATTTAGTCAACGCAGAGATGATAATCAACCAGATAATAATCAACCAGATAATAATCAACTAAGTGAAAATCAAGCAAGTCAAGACATTAATAGGGGACATGCAGCATCACTTCTATCTCAAATTAAATCTTTGCTTAAACTTGAACCACGTAATATAATTCCATCTATAATTATGCCTACAATTATAACTATTTGGAAATTAATTATTTTTTTCGGATGTATAGGGCATGTAAGAAGTATTTCAGGATACTGTGGATGGCTAGCAGCTATTACAGAAACAGGGAAAGATGAATCCAATTTACCGACTATATGTAAAGATGAAATGTGCATTAATAAAAATTATAGTAGTCTATATCTTAAAAACCTCTATATATATTCGGGCTGCGATAGTTTAATAGAGGATTTACGTAATAGTGCAGATGGAGATCCCAATCAATCTTGCGACATGGGTGGTGAAAATAGCCTTAATCAACATTTACCCAGCACAATTCCTGCTCTATTTTATCCATTAGGGATGGATGCTATGGCTCAATTAATAACATTTAATAAACGATTCCAAGGTAACGAACACCTTCCTTTTGCATGTTTTTATAATATGGCTTATGGAATCTTTTTATTCATGGCATTAATGATGCAAGATGAGAATATTGATTATTTAAAACCAGATCAAAACATTGACATTGCAGATAAAGAAGGAAGGTGGTTAGCTAAAAATATTGAATGTAAAATAAAAGAACATGAGGATGCTATTAAAACTAGTTTAAACTTCATTAATTCCACCATTTACCCGAGCATAGCATGTGCTATTATTACTGCAACGGGATTAGCTGCTGCAAAATTCAAGAGTTATTGCGAAGGAGAACAAGTAACAAATGATGTGGAAATGCAAATGCGAAATAATCAACTAGAACAAGGAACTCAACCTATAACAGATTATATAGATCCAAACGCTGCAGGTCGTCCTAGTTCAGTGAATTCACACGCAGAAAATTCTGCATCAATTAATTCAGAAACTCCACCTCAAAGTGGACAGGGAGCGGGTTATAGTAGTTCAGACGAAGAAAGCGGTACTGATGCAGTGCCAGCAATCCTGACAGCAGGTTCTGTGATAGGGTATTCAGGAGAAGAACAAATCGCAGAAATAATGATGCCAATGCCTGTAGAAATAACTTCGCAAACTACTGAATCAATGCAAAATCAACCTATACCGACAGCAGGTTCTGCGCCATGGTGTCCAAGAGGAGAACTATTAAGATCAATAGATATTACTCAGAGCATAAATTAGTTGCTATTACATAGCATATCTCGCGAACTCTTTTTTAAAGAAATTTCTAATTTTTTGTGGAGTTTTTTGTAATTGGAATAGATAGCTTTTGAGGTATGATTTTAGATGATCTTTTGTTCTGACGGTTTTATATTTTAAGGCGTTTGTTTTAACATCTTGATTAAGAAGTTCATCTGGATTTAATTCTGGTGAATAGGCAGGAAGAAAGAATATCTCTATTTTATCTTTATTTCTTTTTATTAACCAGATCATAAACTAAGTATATTATTACATTACATATTTAACACATTCTTTTTTGAAGTAATTTTGACACTTACCTCAAAAATTGTGTCTAAACTCTAATTTTGTTTGATGATTTTTGGGAAAAATAATAAAAGATTTTTTTGACTATTTATTGCCAAAAAATCTTTTATAATTTCTATTAATCATTAATTTTAATTAAGTTTTTACATAATTTTATGACAAATAATAAAATAAATCAAAAAAGTAATAATTTAGATTCTAATATTTCTAATATTATTGATAATATTGATAGTAGAAAAGGAATTGCTTTTGTTGCAGGAAAATTGCTTAATTCTTTAAGGAAATATAATGGGGTCAGACCACGATTTTCCTATAACCAAAAATTCGCATAATAATTATAAATTTTATTAGAGTTTAGTTTTTTACTGTCTTTTAAATCGATTAATAGAATAATATTCTAATAATTATAAAAAAACGATTTAATAGACGTTATAATTGTACTATTTTTTAATGTCTATTATTTTATAAATTAATATACGTATTCACGTTAATTAATTTATTAATAGGGCTTCAAATTATGACTACCTTCCAACACCTCCTTCTGCTACCCTTTGTGCATTTAGACTTGTATGAATCTTGGAGGCAGGATTAGCTGCTGGTTTAAATAAATTTTTAATAAATGACTCAATCACTACTTTAGCTTCAATACCTTTATCTCCTTGTACTTCAGGGGCTTTTTGATCATTTGCTTTTTTATTTTCATACATTTCATGTATTCTTGATGGTAGTAACCAATAAATGATAGATGTTACCGTATCTTGAGGTAATGATAAAAGGGCTTCTGATGATTGGTTCTTACTATTGTTTTTTGCATCTTCTATATATTCTTGTTTTATCTGTTTTGAGGATAGAAGAGTAGCATTAATTGGTGTTATATAATCTAATTCTACAAATTGTTCTATAAAAATATTTTTTTCTTTAGGGCTAAATATATTTTTACCAGAGTTGTCACGTGAATTAATAATCTTTACTAGGGGATAAATATTATTAGACTTGCTTGAATCTTTTAATTGGTTGATAAGAGTTTCTTTATGACTTTTTTTACTTTCGCTATCTTTAGCATTAGGTTCTAGGTCTTTAGCGATAGATTTTATTGCTAATTCTACAACATCTTTATTATATTGAGTGCCATTAATTGAGATTTGACCTTCTTCCGCTCTGACAATCTTTGCCCCTTTTAGAAGTGAAGCCTTGATAGTTGCTATTTTTTTATTTCTTTCTATTGCTATTTGTTTATTTCTTTCTATTGATGTTTTTATCCTTTCTAATATTGCTTCACCACTTACTTTACTACCCCATAAATGAAGTTCAGTTAGAGTTGTGTTTGTCTCAAGTACATCAGCTAATTTTTTGGCTCCTTCATCTCCTATATTATTATACGATAAATCAAGTATAGTTAGAGTTTTGTTTGTCTCAAGTGCTTCAGCTAATTTTTTGGCTCCTTCATCTCCTATTTGATTATTCCCTAAATGAAGTTTAGTTAGAGTTGTGTTTGTCTCAAGTACATCAGCTATTGCTTTAGCTCCTTCATCTCCTATCTTATTAAACTGAAAATTAAGTTTAGTTAGAGTTGTGTTTGTCTCAAGTATATCAGCTAATTTTTTGGCTCCTTCATCTCCTATACTATTATCCCCTAAATGAAGTTCATTTAGAGTTGTGTTTGTTTTAAGTACGCCAACTATTGCTTGAGCTCCTTCAGCTCCTATCTGAATATCTGTTAAATCAAGTTTAGTTAGAGTTGTGTTTGTCTCAAGTACATCAGCTATTGCTTGAGCTCCTTCATCTCCTATCCCATTACCCCATAAATCAAGTTTAGTTAGAGTTGTGTTTGTCTCAAGTACATCAGCTATTGCTTTAGCTCCTTGATCTCCTATCCCATTACCCCATAAATTAAGTTTAGTTAATGATTTATCATTTTTTTCCAATCTAGATAATATCTTTTGTAATCCCATTATTTTTCTTAAAAAGATTAATATTTTTATTATGATACATCATATCATATTTTTTTAATGATATCTATCTTCTTTTTTGATATTTATGATTTTTAACTGGCTCAATATGTTTATTTATGTAAATAAACTATATTATCTTTATTATTTAGAGGAATTGATAATTGGCAGATATTATGGTCTTTGTTGTTTTTATATATTATTTTTATCTTTAATTTATTAGATAATTGATCTATATCTTTATATCTGATATCTATTTTTCTTCTTAGATTTATATCTAA